>NZ_JACFOO010000005.1:0-2303 GCF_016102485.1 Bartonella sp. W8122 | reverse complement strand
TCGACGTTTAAAGTTTACGAAATTGAGCCGCTCCGGCAAGAGGGAATGTTCCCTCCGCCCGAGACGGATAATCATTATATTACCATTCGGAGATGGCTTTGGTATCAAGAAATTGCTTGATTCCCCAGATACTACCTTCACGGGCATGGCCGGAATATTTGACACCACCGAAGAAGCTTTCCTTCGGCAAACTCTTACCGTTCACTTCAACCATGCCGGAACGCAAGGCCGTTGCAACACGATGGCATTTTTCCTTGTCTCCGGATTGGACATAGTTGGTCAGGCCATAATCCGTGTCATTGGCCATTGCTATGGCTTCTTCTTCACTGTCAAAAGGAATCATCGACAGAACCGGCCCGAAAATTTCTTCACGGAAAATTTTCATGTCCGGTTTGACATCGGCAAAAACAGTCGGGCGGACAAAATAGCCGCGCTTGAAGCCGTTAGCCAAGCCCGTTCCACCGGCAATAAGTGTGGCACCTTCGTCAATACCCGATTGGATAAGGCCTTGGATCTTGTCAAACTGGGCTTTTGATACAACCGGTCCCAAATGGTCTCCGCGCTCGCTCGCCACAGCAAGTTTGACATTATTTGCTACTTCCTTAGCAATTCTCTTGGCTTTTTCATAAATGGAACGCTCGACAAACATACGGGTTGGTGCATTGCAACTTTGTCCGCTATTGTTGAAGCAGGCCAGAACGCTCCATTTGATCGCATTTTCACGGGCATCGGCAAAAACCAGATTGGCTCCTTTACCACCAAGCTCCAGATCAACATGTTTTAATGTGTCGGAAGCATTTTTGGAAATTGCTTTGCCAACGCGGGTCGAACCGGTAAAGCTTATCATCGCAATGTCCGGATGGCCGGAAAGACATGTTCCAACACCCGCACCATCACCATTGACGAGGTTGAACACGCCCTTTGGAAGACCTGCCTCATCAATAATATCGGCATATAATAGGCCGGAAAGCGGAGCAATTTCAGAAGGCTTCAAGACCATCGTACAACCGGCAAGCAATGCCGGAATAACCTTCAGGTTAATCAGGTTCATTGGCCAGTTCCATGGCGTAATGAGACCGACAACGCCGACCGGTTCATATTGAAGTGCACTATCTTTATGACCTTTTACAAGATCGGTCTTAAAAGAAAAATGCTTGAAACTATCAATAAAGCCTTCGATAAAGTAAGCGCCACCTCCGACTTGTTGTTCCAAGGCCATATCAATGGGGGCACCCATTTCGGTTGAAATGGCTTTTGCCATTTCACCCCTACGCCGGTTATAGATCGACAATATTTTTTCAACAAAAGTTAAACGTTTTTGCGGGTCGGTGTGCTTCCATCCCTCAAAGGCTGCTTTTGCAGCTGCAACTGCACGATCGACATCTTTTGACGTGCCATTGCTGATGACAGCACAAGCTTCTTCCGTGGACGGGTCAATCACTTTGAGGTCATGAGCCTCTAATGGTTCAACCCAGGCACCATTTATATAAAATTTGCGTTTATCTAACATATTTATCCTTTTAAAGCCCACGCAGGGCAATTTTTATCGGCTCTCCTTTGTCCCGAAGCCCCAAGATGTCCATATTGGAGAAACGTCTGTCGTTCGAAAAATGGAAGAACCGGTATTTCCGTGCAAACGGCTTTTTAAAAATACGATTGCCCCTATTATTTAAAATGCGATCGTAGCTATTAAAGTGTTGTCGTTTATTTTTTTAAAAAAGTCGCGATAAGACAAGACACAAGGAAGCCGTGTTGAAACAATAAAAATCCGGCAAGCTTTAAATCCTCTTATAAGCCGAACGATTTTTTAAAGAGGGCCAATATCGGAAAGCGAAAAACCGGACGAGTAGACCACGGCATTGACCATTTTACCAGTCTCGTTCCCGTTGTCGAGATGGATAACAAGGCCGGTTTGTTGATAACTATAAAACATCAGTTTTATGGCATATATCAAGGTCTGTTGCTTCGCCTTGCAAGTGTGCAGCAACGGATTTCCGCACAGAAACTTTAATCGAACCGCCAATTTTCAATCCGGTTTCGGGTTCTGGATTTCAATACGTTTTTCGGCTTTAAAGCTGAATTTTGATTGATTTTCAACGGCCCTTCACGGATGAGCGTTTAAAGACGCGCGCGCCATATTCCGACAATTTTCTCTTCTGACAATTTTTTGCCAGCCATTGGTCGTTATGTTGAACTTCGGCGCTGTCATCACTTACCGGTCTGATCAAATGAAGCCCTATCGACGTTTAAAGTTTACGAAATTGAGCCGCTCCGGCAAGAGGGAATGTTCCCTCCGCCCGAGA
>NZ_JACFOO010000004.1:0-14781 GCF_016102485.1 Bartonella sp. W8122 | reverse complement strand
AATTATGCGGCTTGCCACCACTATCAACAGAACCGCTATTAACAGTCAACTTCACTGATGGGTGTTGTTTGATGATTTCCGACTTTGTCATATTCTGTTCCCTACATCACTAAATTGATATATCGCGGCCAATACCGCTATACGTTTACCAACCAATAGTTTCGTGATTTCCCCCAGGAAAAACACTCAGGATTGCGACACAGAGTGAAGTAATCCTCACTTTCCTACAGAACCTAATAGGCAATAGATTCAGAATACTTGTAGTTGTTTTATATTTTTATTGCAACTTAAAAATTATTTTCCAATATCACATCCATAAGTTTCTTTTTTCTCCCTAATAAAGAAATATTTCATAAAACGTGTTATAAAATGTTGTTTATATAAAAATCATGTTTTTATGACATAAAAATTTAATTTAAATATAGAAACATAATATACTAAAAATATTCTTAATAATAATTTTAAAGTACTTCAAATAATATTAATTCATTTTTAATAAATTATACTTAATTATTACTATATTATAAATATATTATTTTCATAAAAATGAATTAAATTAAAATAATATTTATTTTTTATTAATATTAAAAAACACTTATTATAAAAATTATACTGCATTTTACGGCTTAAATAACTTGTGATGAACAGTGATTAGCCGCATAGTCATTGCCGAAAACTATTTTAGTGTTACCTAAAACGAATCAATTTTTGCCAAAAATAAAATGTGAATTGCATTATGATTTTAGATTTTAACACGCCCCAATGCAATAAAGCCAGTAAAATTCTTGCAAGTTTCGTCGAGTAATTTTGTTTACGGTTTCACATATGCCAGTTCATTTTTTGAAGCGCGTTGCAAATTGGCGACGAAATTGCCAAGCCCGCCTTCCTCGCCTGAATAATGTGGTCGCTTCGGGTCTTCGAAAACGGCAATATCAACATTGGCACTGAATACGCGCCGCAACATCAGAGCGGAGAGCCAGCCGGACAGCCCCCCACCGATAATTGTAATTTTTTTCACGCGTCTGACATCCAGCACTTTTTCTCTCCACGCTATAGAGCGATTTTTGAAGACCCGAGCTTGGTTTCGGAAAAGATGGCGAAGTTGATCCGCCATCAATGGGGATCATCCGATGATGATCTGATGGTTCGCCAACAATGTTTCCAAATCGGTTTGGACATTGTTCAAAGTCAGAAGGTCGGTCGACTGGAAGGCGTCCCCCTTGCCATCACGGTCAATACTCAAAATCGTATTGCCGTTTTCGACACGGGTTGAAAGGAAGTCCTTGATATTATCACCCCAGTCGATCTGGGCTTTGCCGTTGTTGTCATAATGGGCAGCACCATCGGCATCGGCACGGTAGCCTTGTAACAAGTCCTTGACATCAATGCGGTCGGCATTGGCATCAATCTTGGTTTTGTCGGCGTCGATATAGGTGCCAACCGTGAAGCCATAGGCTGTGTCATGGCCGTTGCCACCGGTTGCGTCATTCTGCTGGATCAGACGATAAAGCAGAAGATCATGACCACCGGCTTCAAGGTGATAGGTGTCGTCACCAGCGCGACCGTCAAAGAAATTGTCGCCTTTGTTACCGGTGAAAGTATCATTGAATTTACTGCCGTAGATACCTTCAATGTCATTGAACTTGGCGTTGTTGAAGCCCGTCGACTGATAGCCGCTATTACTCAAATCGACAGTGACACCAACGGTCGATTTACCGAAGTCGACAATGTCTTCGCCACCGCTCGCCTGCCAATATTTTTCACCGGCATCATTCCTCCAGCCACCACCACCGGAATAGCTCTGGCTACCGGCTTCGGCGGTGAAGACATCATTATAACCGGTGCCGACAAGTCCCGGACGATAGCCTTGGGTTGCCGGATCATTGTTTCCTGCACCGGTTGTCACCGTGTCGCCATCCTTATTGGCGTTCAGGATATAGGCATGGTCGGCTTCAACAGCTTTAAGACCTGTCCACGAGGTGTTGACATTTTCTATCGTATTATCTTTGCCGTAACCGTTTGCATCTTTCGTATGGGTGTGGGCAATACCGCCAATATCGTTCGATTGCCCTTCGGTATTGCGCAAGACAACAACCGAATAGGTTTCATTTTCTTTCAAGCCATAGAAATGGACAAGGCCGGTATTATCGGAAACACCCATGCCACCTTGTGCATTGATAACCTGCACGGCAACCAGATTACCGGCAGAGTCAAAAAGCTGGACGGTATTGTTATAGAACACATTGGCACCATCCTTGTCGGTGATGCGAAGATGCAACGACGTTCCATAACCCACCTTATTTTTGTTCGACAAAATGAGCGATGAATGGGCATTGTCACGCTGCATGGTGACATCAAGCGCACCATCCCAATCATAGTCTACAAGCCCGATGCCATAAATAAAGTTAATGCCACTGCCATCGATTGTCCTCGGGTCGACATCACCATTGGCACTGGAAAGACGGCCACCTTTGTCACCGAAGATATCCCAATTATCCCATTTGACCGCACCATCAAGACCAACGCCACCATTATGCCAGAGCTTCGTTCCCGCAGCACTCCCGCCGAAGCCCGGAACCTCCAGAATATCCATTTTGCCGTCGTGATCCCAGTCGATTGCAACCGACCAGCGACCGTCAAGGCTGTCGCCCAAGCCGACAGCATTACGCAATTGTCCGGTCCCGTCAGCTTTATTATAAAAGATCTGGCTTTCTTTGTTGCCATGCCAACCGTGATGATTTTTGGCAAGGAACAGATCCATATAACCATCACCATTATAGTCGGCCCATGTCATGGAAATGGTATTTTTATAGTTATCAGGACCAATTCCCTCATCAGTGCCATTGCCGTAACTCGGCAATGAATCGTCAAAATGCTGGTTGACTGACCAGTTGGTGCCATAAACACCGTTAACAGGGGCAGATTTGCCGCTGTTCAAAAGCGTCATCAATTGATACCAGTTGTTCGCATAGCCGGAAACGCCATTCGTGTCTTCAATCCTCCCGTTACCGGCAAAATCAATCGTCCCGTTATTGTCAAGGTCGATTGCCGACACATGGTGATCGGTCATAAAATTGCTCGTGAGCGGGGATTGGTTACCACCGAATTGCCTGCCCATCGCAATGAACTGGTTACCGTTCAGGCTTGACGAAGTCGCTCCCTTGTTCAAGAAGATAGAACCGGAATCCGCGCCGGAATCGCCCTGAATGACATCAAGATAGCCGTCACCATTCATATCGAAAGTAGCAATGCCGCCGAGGTGATTTTCAATAGAAGCCCCATTGAACATGTCACCATATTTCACATCGACATAATTCCATCGATTATCACCCGTCCCGACATAGGCAGCGGTTGTAAACCAGGAATAGGAGGTTTTTGTAGACCATACATCAATGTAACCATCATGGTTGTAATCGGCCATAGTATAGGAACCGAACAAAACATTTTCCGGTCCCCACCCCCAAATATCAACCGTCCCGTTATTAATTCCTGTCTGATAATTCAAATAGTGGGCTTCAGCCTTGCCGTTACTGTTGAAAACCCAGACATTCGAATTGGAAATAACCTGCCACTCGCCATTATTGTTGAGTGCGACAGCCTGCGTATAACTTAAATCTCCACTACCTCTTAGAGTATTGTTGTTTGAAATTCCATAATCGGGAACATTTGCAGCACCGGTTGTGTCAACGCGCACTTCGACATTATGCATCTCTCCGACATAGCCGGAATTCGACACAATCGCCGTTGTGAAGATATAGCTGTGATGGTCGGTCAAGCTGCCATCGGGCAGTTTGAAACTGAATGTACCATCCGATTTGATCTGGCTTTTGTCAACATAGCCCAACAGCACGTGATCGCGATAAATGCCGATTTTCGCGCCATCTTCAAGGTCGGCAAGATTGCCACTGATTTTACCCTGCAGAACAGGATTTGTAACATCGACATATTCACCATTCTGGAAGACTTTACCGGTTTTGCCGGTAAAGCCCGTAAATTCGGAATGTTGAGCCGAACCATCACTATCAATAACAACAGTTTTTGCCGACTTGTCGGTTGCATCATCATCATAAACGCCGGTACTCGAAATAACGCGCGTCTTGATGACATAACTTCCGTCAGCAAGGGCAGGCTTGTTTCGCCAGTCAAGTTCCCACTTTCCATTGGCGGAATTATAGGTAAGGTCATACCATTCATTATTGATGAGGGCTTGTACCTTGTCGGTATCTTTTAGCGTTCCATCAACTTTGAAGCTGAAGAGGAGTGTATTATCCTGTGTGGTGAAGTCGCTGCTCTCGAAACCCGTATCGTCGGTAATGCTGTCGAGTGTTGCCTTGGCGCCAGGAACCGTTTTATCAACAATAAATGCATGCGCTTCTGATGCCGGTCCTTCGTTGCCGGCAGCGTCCACCGGACGGGCGGTCAGCGAGTGTGAACCATTGGCAAGCTTGGCATCGGAGTTTCTGTTACCCGCTTCCCAGAACCATGTATGATCGCTATCCACATCCACTTCGGCAATTAATTTATTATTGTCATAGATGCGCACTTTCTTGGCATCGCTTGGTGCCGTTCCGCTGAAGATCGGGCTATCATCATTGGTGTGATCATTTTGATTGATAGGAATAATGGCCGGGCCATCTTCACCATTGGCACTATTCGGCAAAACATTATCCTGAACAGTCTCGCCGGTTATCTGCTTGGGCGCGGTAATGTCGACCGTAACAACATATTCGTTTGAAACGCCGCTGGTCTTTCCCTCGGCATTTTGCGAAACGGCCGTAAACTTGTGGTCATCTTCGGTGAGCATTGCTCCGGTTGTATAAGACCATTGTCCGTTGCCATCGGCATAAACGCGGCCGATTTCCTTGCCATTATCATAGATGATAACAAGGCTGTTCTTCGGTGCGGTGCCTTTAATCGTCGGATTGGTATCGTCGGTCGTGCCATTGTCAACACGGGAGCCACCATTTGCAACTGCACCCTGAATAAGGCCGACATCATCAGTAACCCCGGTAATTGTCGGCCGGTCAGGTTCGCCATTATCAATATTCAGTTTGAAATCCTGTCCGGCAAGAACAGTGCCATCGGTGCCTGTTGCCTCGACATAATAATTATGTTCGCCGGCGGCCTGTTCCGTCAAACCGATAGACCATTTGCCATCCGAACCGACAATGCACGGGTCGCCAACTTTCGTTTGTTTTGTAGCATCGCTATAAACGGTGACAATCGAGCCTTTCGGTGCCGTGCCGTGAAGTTCGGGCGTTGTATCATCGGTATGACCGCCATTGGCAATCGGGCCTGTAATCGGATCCACATTGTCAACGGCATAATCAACCGTTACGGTATTTCCGTTATCGGCTATTGTAATATCGGTTGCAAAACCACGATCGCTTTCATTACCGGCCGCATCTTTTACCGTGGTAGTAAAATGATGTTCGCCTTTATCAAGCGGTGTTGTCGGTGTGAACGACCACGAACCATCCGGATTAACTTTCGCCTCGCCGATTGCTTTGTCCCCATCATAAATGGTCACAACATCACCCGGTTGCGGATTATGTATCGTGCCCGAGAAGGTGGGCGTTGTGTCGTTTGTTGTTCCGTGATCGGTGCTATCATCGGAGATCACCGACTTATTAGGGGCAACATCGCTTGTAATTGTCGGACGTCCCGGAGCATTCGGTGGAGTTGTATCCACCACAAACGGATAAGGTGCGGTTGCCGCACTCTTGTTGCCGCCGGCATCTGTTGCCTGAACCCAGATTTTATGGGTCCCGTCATCAAGTCCCTGCAAACTCGTTTCCCAATGGCCGTCATTATCGACTTTTACGGTGTCGAGCAACCTGTCTTCGCCATTGAACTGGTCGTAAATTTTAACATAAGAGCCTTTTGTACCGGTTCCTTTGATAAACGGCGTGTTGTCGCGCGTGATCCCGTTTTGCTGAATCTGGTTATCCGGAAAAACAACATTCGGATCATCATCATGGCCAATCTGGGTAACCGACGGAGTACCGGGCGCATGCCCGATGAGATCGAACTCGAAAACATCGGATTTTGTTTTGCCCACCACGCCGGCATGGTTGACCGGAACCACCCAGAAACGGTGATGTCCCGGCATCAACGGACTATCCGGTTCAACCTCCCACGAACCGTCACTATTGATAGTCTTCTTGCCAATCGGCTTGGCGTTCGGGTCTGAAGGGTCGCTATCATAAAGAAGCACAGAATCGACCTTGGCAGGGTCAAGGGAACCGGCTTTGCCTTTGACTGTCGGCCGATTGTCATCGGTGACGTGCGGTTTATTATTTTCCCCGATAATGCCGATATCGGGAGCCTGATCGTCATAGACATCAAAATCCTTCGAGCCGGACCAATCCGGTCCTTCAGTTGTCAGAGACAAGCCCAAAGGTGGTGATTTCGGTCCCTGATTACCGGCCTTATCCTCAAGCACAGCTACAAAATAATAATCCTTATTATCCGGATAATGGGCTTCATCAAGATTTGGGGTAAATTTCCAATTGGTGCCATCAGGATGGATAGAACCAAGCTTGATCGGCTTGCCATTCTCGTCTTTTAGAATATTGCCGTCTTTATCGGCAAGATAAATAACAACATAGTCGCCGGACTTCGCACCCGTAACTGTTCCATGCAATTCGGGTGTGCGATCATCGGTATAATTTTTTTCGGTATGGCTGCTGAAATCTTGTTCAACGCCGACATTATCAACGAATTTATCAAGCGTTATCGTGCCATCCGGACCTTGATTATCAAGCGTCATTGTTTTTTCATCGATATCCGATGTCCGGCCGGCATTGTCGATAATGCGGGTTTTGATGCTATAATTTGTGCCATTGGCACTCGCCGGCAAAGCTGTTACCGGACGGAAGAAATAACGGCCGCTTGCTTCATCATATTCTGTGTCGTACCACTGCCCGCCAATATTGATCTGGACTTTTTCACCATTTGCGGCATTGAGCTTGGCCGAGGTCGTGATGTAGATTGTCGGCTGTGTATCACTGGTAACATAGTCGTTCGTATCAAAACCGGTATCTTGTGAAATACCGACAATTGTCGGTTTGGTGGCAATCGTTCCGGTGAGAACCTTGAAATTCCATGCACCGGTTGGAATACCTATATTGCCAACAGCATCAACGGGTTTGGCCTGAAACGAATGGTCGCCATTTGCCAAGGCAGTATCTGGTGTATAGCTCCATGTATATTGCCCGTTATTGTTGACAACCTTGGCTTCCCCGATTTTGACGCCATGGTCATAGATAAAGACCTTGTCGATGTCGGCTGTGGCCGAACCGCTATAGGTCGGCCTGTCGTCATTCGTCATGCCATTATTGCTGATCGTACCGGTGGTTTCCGGTACGTCGTCGGTCAAGTTGACAGACTGCAAAGCATCCGGCGCAGTCAAATCGATCGTATAATCGAAAACGGGTGATTTGTCGCTTTCATTGCCGGCTGCATCAACAGATGTTGCCTGAAAATGATGTTCTCCTTCCGGTAACGGGCTTTGAACCGAATATTCCCAATTGCCGTTGGAATCGGCTTTCACGCTATCAACCAGATGCGTCTCGCCATTCACCGTATCATAAATATTGACTATGCCGTTCGGTTCGGCACCATGACCTTTCAAGGTCGGCGTGGTGTCGTCGCTTGCCGCACCGGAGGCTAGATCATCCGACTGGTTCGCACCGACATCATCGCTGGCGCTGGCAATCTCTGGAACGTGGTCATTTTGCGTGTCGACAACAAGATTGAAGCTGTCAGACTTCGTCGAATTATTCGGAAGCGTTGCCTCGGCAACAATTGTGTAACTACCATCGGGAAGTTGCTTGTCTTGCGGCCAGACAAATGCCCAGTCGCCATTGGAATCGGCGTAGACTTTGCCGAATTCTGTTCTCACTCCGCCAACATCAGTATAGATAGTGACAGCCGAGTTGGGCGTTGCACGTCCATGCAGTTCCGGTGTTGTGTCATTGGTGAGCCCTCCGTCGGAAATCCTTCCGGTGTAATCTCCGGTGGAAACATTTTTGTCATCAACAGCGTAAAGGATGCTGACATCGACATTTGTCGGATCAACAGTGACTGTTGTTGATTGGCTTTTTGCACTTTCATTTCCTGCCGCATCGGTAACCGATGTTGCAAATTCGTAATCACCTTTATCAAGCGGATTTTCCGGTGTCCATGACCATTTGCCCGACGACGGGTCGACCGTTGTCTCGCCAATTTTGACATATTGACCGTCGACTTTGTTGTAAATAGTAACCTTGTCGCCTACTTGCGGGTTTTGAACAGTACCGCTGAATGTCGGGGTTTGATCGGGTGTCGTGCCATTATTTTCAATCGTACCGATACCGGGTTCCTGATCGGATTGAAGAGCAGGAACATCCGGCTGGTTTGGCGCATGATTATCATAAATAATCGGATATTCGCCGGTTTTTGAACTCGGCACACCCGTCTGGTCAACCGCTTGAACGGCAAAGTTATAATGCGTTCCAAGACCATCGGTCGAAGTATCTTTCAACGCATAAGCAGCCGGAAGCTTGAAAGTCCATGTGCCATCATCGCCGACAATAACCGGATTGTCATCGGTATTGATTTCCTGGCCGTTTTTAAAAATGTGAATGCGTGTGCCTTTGGTTCCCATACCATGAAGGGTCGGTGTCGCATCGTCTGTCGACTGGCCTTTTTGCAGGTAAACGGATTTGCCTTCCGGATTGTTATAATCATCAATAATATTGGTGATCGATGGTGTACCCGGAGCATGTCCGGCAAAATTGAAGTTCCATTCGACATCTTGAAGCGGTGTGCGGTTCCCTGCCGGATCGACAGCAACCAGATGGAAACGGTGTTGGCCGGGGGTAATGGCTTTATTCGGAACGATTTTGAATGATCCATCCGCCTCGATAAGTCCCTCACCGATTTTGGTGTTTCCGTCGTAAAGTTCTACGATTCCACCGGCTGCCCCCGTAACCGTCCCCGCTCCCGCCTGAACTTCCGGATAATTGTCATCGGTGACGCCACCCGAATGCGGTATATCGCCGATATCCGGTTGCTGGTCGTCCACCAGTTTTATAGAATTGGCATTGCCCCATTGAGGGCCTGTCACATCAACAGTCAAAAGGAAGTCGTTGCTTGAAGCGCCTTCATTTCCGGCAGCATCCTTGACCACTGCAACATATTGGTAATTGCCTTCGGCAAGTTCGGAAAACTGGTACTGCCAGCTATAAGTGCCATCGACGTTTGATGTGAGGTGAATATTGTCGGCAACACTATGGAGATTGCCTTGGGAATCACGATAATAGAGATGAACAACATCGCCCTCATGTGCACCTTTCACAGTGCCTTTAAGAAGTGGCGTCTTGTCATTGGTTGCCGTTCCTGACGGATAATCGCCAACATTGTTTTCGACATCGTCATGGAATTTGTCAATCGTGACCGTATAACCGTCTAAAGGCGGGGTATTGTCGACTGTCAAATCCCGCGTCGTGTTCTGGCCGACATTGCCTGCCGCATCGACCACACGCGCTTTGACGTGATAGACCTGATCGGTCAGTTCATGCCCCACCGCATAATAATATTTTCCGGTGTCCTTATTATAGCTTGCCGTAACCCATGTCAGCCCGTCATCAAGCGAAATTTCGACATGCTCGTTATCGGCAAGTGGCTGATTGACAGTTACAAAAATCGTCGGATTTCTGTCCTGCGTTATAAGGTCGTCGTCTTTTGGTCCGGTATCGTTCGACACGCCGCTGATTGTCGGCACTGCACCTGGTGCAATTGTATCGACAATAAATTCCGAACCCTGACAATCTGTGCCTTCATTACCGGCACTATCCACCGGACGGGCAGTCAATGTATGTTTACCTTCGGAAAGCTTGTGAGTTTCGTCAGGCGTAAATGACCATGTCCCGTCTTCTTTGACTTTTGTTGAACCGATCAGCTTGCCATTGTCGTAAATATTGACAGTTTTTGCGTCCGAAGGTGCTTTTCCTGAATATTCGGGCCGATTGTCATTGGTATACTGGTCTTTTTCAAGTTGACCGGTAAAATCATTGGCATCGTTTTTGACATCATCAGTCACCGAAACTGTATCATTGGCGATCGGTTCGGGCGACTTAATATCGACAATCACATTATAGTCGGAAGAATGCTCACTCTCGTTACCAACCTCGTCGACAGTGGTCGCGCTTAAATGATGTGTTGTGTCTCCTCCAAGCGGAGAAGGTGGTGTGAAACTCCATTTTCCTTCACCATCGGCTATGGCTGAACCGATCAGCTTGCTTTCGCCTTTTTCGCCGTTACTATTTTCTTCCTGGTCATAGATATTGACCGTCTGATATGGCTTTGCACCACTACCGATAATTGTCGGAGTTGTATCATCGGTGCTCTCACCACTTCCAACATCATTCTGAACAGCGCCGACATCATCGGTTACTCTATCAATCGACGGCTTTTGATTGTTCGTTATATCAATATCGAAATTGAAATCGGCTGTCGATTTGCCTCCTGAAGCATCCGTGGTTTCAGCATGAATGACATAATGCCCCGCGTCGAGTTTTTCACTGTCTTTGACCTGATAGGACCAATTGCCTTCACCATCGGTCCTAACCTTTGCAAGCTGATGAACCTGATTATTGGCGTCGGTATATGTCAGAATAACATCAGAATTCGGTGTTGCTTTACCGACAATAAGCGGCGTTCTGTCATTGGTCTTGTTATTGTTTGTAACGTGTGTTTCAAGCGGTGCCTGATCATCAACAAGATAATCAATGCTCACCTTGACCGTACTGGTGTCAACCGTGATATTGGTCGCCGTCCCCTTGCCGCTTTCATTACCGGCTGCATCACTTAAAGATGTCTGGAACTGGTGATTGCCTTTTCCTAACGGATTCTTCGGTGTCCACGACCATTCTCCCTGATCGTTCACCTTTGTCTCTCCGACTTTCACACCATCCTGATAGATGTTGACCTTGTCACCGGGTTGATTCCCGTTGACCTTGCCGCTTAAAGTCGGTGTTGAATCGGCCGTTGTTCCGGTAATTGTATTGCCCTGATCGTCTTTGGCTGTCGGTGCATCGGGTGCATCCGGCGCTTGTCTGTCGACAATGATCGGATACTCGCCCGTTTCATGGCTCCAGTTACCGGCCGGATCCACTGCTTGGGCTTTAATGTTGTGACTGGTACCATTACGGTCTGTTGCCGGATTGGCAAGCGTCGGAAGTGTGGTTTGCCAGGTTCCATCATCCTTCACTTTGGCTGTCGCCACTTCCACATCGTCAACATAAATATGAACAGTCGAACCGGTTGTGCCTGTGCCCTTGATAAGCGGTGTGGAATCGCTTGTAACGGCATTTTTCTGGATTGTTTCGCCCTTATCATCAAGAACATTGATGATAGAAGGTGTTGCCGGTGCATGGCCGACAAAGTTGAAATCCCATGCTGTTGTACCCTGCGATTGCTCGTTTCCGGCATGATCAACCGGTTTTGCAACAAAACTGTGATTACCCTGACGCAATGGTACTGTCGGCTCGACACTCCATGACCCGTCACTATTGACCTTACCTGTTCCGATCAATGTGCCATTGTCATAAAGGTTGATTGAACCAACTTTTGTCGGGTCAACCGAATGGGCAGCACCTTTTAATGTCGGACGGCTGTCATCGGTGGTTGTACCCTTTTCAATTGTGCCGGTTGTCGGCAACTGGTCGTCAAAAAGATCAAGGCCGCTTTCGTTGATTACAGGTGGCGGTGTTGTCGTAACATCCAGGCCGAAACCGGAAGAGGCTTGTCCGAGATTACCCGCTTCGTCTGTGATCACGCCTCTGAACTCGTGATAGCCATCATCAAGATGATCTTTTGCCGTACCACCGGGAATACCTTTGACGTCGAACTTCCAATTGCCTGACTCATCAACTGTTGCCGTGCCGATTGTTACCCAGTCATTACCGATTTTGACCTGCACAGTGACATAATCACCGGCCTTCATACCGGACGTATGACCGTTCAACGTCGGCGTATTATCATTGGTTGCTTCACCATTGGAACGGCTCTTCGACCCGCCCTCCTCATTGACATTATCGGTATAGCTGTCAATCACGATTGTATAGTCGCCACCGATTGGCGCAGTCTTGTCGATTGCAACATCCTGAGCCGGACCTTCTTTGACATTGCCTGCATCGTCGACAACGCGCCCGTAAATTTTGTGGACGCCTTCAGCAAGATGAGTGTTCGAATGGTCATAATACCAATAACCGTCATTCTCGTCATAGGTGGCATCATACCATTTGCCGTCAATATTGACCTGAACCTTGTAGCCGGCAGGCAATTTCTCATTAACACCGAATTTGAAAACAAGGCTGTCATCGCCGGTCTTGAAATCGCTATCGCTCAAACCGCGATCTTCCGTAATCGAAACAAGTCTTGTCGTCTCGGTCGGTGCATCTGTCTTCACCGTCAAATCGTATTCGGTATATTTTTCGCTGTCGACGCCAAGCTTGTTGGTTGTCTGGAGCTTGAAATGATGGGCACCCGGGGCAAGCTCGTCAACCGTGCATACCCATTTATGATCATTACCGATAGTGGCCGTACCGATCTTGACAAGTTTTCCATCAATCTCGTCATAAATGGTTATTATATCGCCGGGATTGCCCTCGCCATAGAATGTCGGCTTGGTATCATTGGTTTTGCCACCCGAAACTAGATCATCCGTTTTTAACGGTACGTCATCCTGAACACGCGTAATGTCCGGTGATGCAGGCGGCGTATTATCAATATCAAGGGCAAAATCGGAATGGGCATTGTTGCCGTTTTGAGCTGTCACAACAGCGGTATAAACATGGTGCCCGTTTGTTTGTTTTGGAAGTTCGAACGACCAGTTGCCATGCCCGTCGGAGGTAACCATGCCGATGACCTTTTCGCCTTCTTTAATGGTTACAACTGTGTTGCGGCTGGTCGTACCGAAAAGCGTCGGTGTCGTGTCATCCGTTGTTGCGCCATTTGCAAGGTCTTTGACAATATGGCCTGCATTATCTGCAGCATAATTGATCGAAACGAGAATTGACGAACTATCAATGTTAAAGTCGAATGCCGGACTCTTGTCACTGATATTGCCAGCCTTATCGGTGTAGGTCGTGGTAATCGAATGTTTGCCCTGTCCGAGGTCGGTTGGCGTATAGCTCCAGTTTCCCTCGGCATCGGACATAACAGTCTGAACAAGTTTTGTCTTGCCATCAACTGTATCATAAATATTGACAACAACACTGCCCTCGGCAGCTTTTCCATGAATTGTCGGTGCTTTGTCATCAATTGTGCTGTTTTTCTCTACGTCTCCCTTTTTATCACCGACATGGTCGTCCAACTTCGGCAGATCCGGTGTGAGCGGCTTCAACGTATCGACATTGATCGGCCAGAACCCTGTCTTGTCGGATTCCTGTCCGGCGCTGTCACTTGCCGA
Source organism: Bartonella sp. W8122 (assembly GCF_016102485.1). Taxonomy (NCBI): domain Bacteria; kingdom Pseudomonadati; phylum Pseudomonadota; class Alphaproteobacteria; order Hyphomicrobiales; family Bartonellaceae; genus Bartonella; species Bartonella sp. W8122. The sequence continues at coordinate 1,322 of NZ_JACFOO010000004.1, read as the reverse complement.
AGCGCGAATTTGCCAGCTCTCGCCATTTGGTAAAATACCGGCCAATGAAGGATCAATCGCGACCGCCCAATGGCCGTCACCTCCGACCTTAACACCCTTGGCAACAAGTTTGTCACCAATATAGATATTGATAAACGAACCGGCATCACCGGTTCCTTTGATGAGCGGTGTGGCATCATTGGTAAACTGGTTTTTATCAATGAACTTGCCATCCGGATGGGATGCATCAATCTCTTTTTCTTCATTGTTGTAAATGCCGGTAATGGCCGGCATTCCCGGGGCTGCCCCGGCAATGTCGAAATCCCAGGTCTTGGCCTCACCTTCATTGCCCGCATCATCGGACGGACGGGCTTCGATCTTATGCGTGCCCGAGCTTAAATGCGGCGTATAGGACCATGTGCCATCAGCTGCAACATCGGCAATGCCGGAAAGCGTGCCATCAATATAGATGTGCACTTTCGTGACATCGCTTCCTGCCGGAAGTTTGCCCTTGATCTCAGGTGTTTTATCGTCGGTTACTTTATGATTGGCATCGTTCAGGCTCCATGCCGTGGTGCCATTGGCGCCATCAAATTCGCCAGTCTGTGGTCCCTCGTCATCCCACAAACCAATGTCACTGCCAAGTGTCCCTGTCGGTCCCTTGGTATCAACCTCGAATTTATAGGCCGGCGTTGGCTGACCTTCATTGCCGGCTTTATCAACCGGACGCGCTATCCATTCGTGCACGCCTTCGGCAAGACCGTGTCCTGTTGACGGTGTGAAACTCCAGTCGCCATTTTCGTCAACTTTTGCAGAACCGATCAATATCAACTTGCCGTCCGAATCCTTGTCATAAATATTGACCGATTGGGTGTCGCTTGAAATCGCGCGTCCGCTCATTGTCGGCGTATCATCATTGGTAAGCTTGATCTTTCCACCCTTACCGTCATCCTTCTCGAGCCAGCTCGGGAAGTCACCGACATTTGTTTCCTTGTTGTCGACAAGCTTGATGGTGCTGTCGTCGAGAACCGGCGCCGTGCGATCAATGAAAAGATCATAGCCATCTGTCGGATTACTTTCATTGCCGACACTATCCGTCTCTGTCACAACAAATGTATATTTTGTCGGACTATGATTTGGATCATCGGTCAAAGCGACCGTTGGCGTAACCGACCATGTTCCATCCTCATGAACCACTGTCTGGCCGATAAGCGTGCGCTCACCCTTATCATTAACCGTATAAAGCTTGATAATGTCTCCCGCGACACCTTTACCATTAAAGGTCGGCGTGGTGTCGTCGGTAATATCATTGTTTTTCAGTGAACGGTTGCCATCCGGATAAG
>NZ_JACFOO010000007.1:0-285 GCF_016102485.1 Bartonella sp. W8122 | reverse complement strand
TGGGGTGAAGTCGTAACAAGGTAGCCGTAGGGGAACCTGCGGCTGGATCACCTCCTTTCTAAGGAAGATTAAGAATTGGAAAGAGTTTTTTAAGTTCAGACCTTCTTGATCTTGTTAGAACAAAGGGTTCGAGATAGTCAGTTTCGAACCGTTACATAGGACTGGTAGTTTTGACTGTTGGTTATATGTGATGAATACAAGCGGATAATGCCGCCTTCGTTTCTCTTTCTTCAGATGATGTATCCCAAGCCTTCTGGCGACCTGACAGATTGTAAGGTGCGGTGC
>NZ_JACFOO010000003.1:0-77596 GCF_016102485.1 Bartonella sp. W8122 | reverse complement strand
AAGGCCGCAGGTTCAAATCCTGCCCCCGCAACCAATCACTAGACCTCCCCCAGCTTCACGCCTATAGGCATACGCTTTGTATAACGCTAAGCTTTCCAGCAGACGACGGCTCTGCTTCTCTGCTTGTCTTCAAACGCTTGTCGCTTGGAATGTGTGTAATGCGAAGCGGAAATAACAACGTGCACAACTCGTTACCCTTGGAAAAAAATGCAGTAGGCGCCTGATACTGAAAGAAATGCCTTTTGAAAGGATGCTCGATAAAGCAACTAGCAACCTGCTAAAACGCCTCACATGACCATGAGGTAATTGAATTACCTGCTCCAAAATGGCCGCTAATCGTTGGGTGTAAAATAAACCAAGTCACCCGTTGTTGCGCGATAAATCGTGTTCTGGAAAAGCAGGTCATCGCTAACGGCGTTTAAACTGTTCATCTTTGGTTCAAATGAGAGCTCTTTAGTGAGTCATTGGTCTTTTTGCCAGCAGTAAAAATTGATCTGTCCTTCAGCGATTGCAGACACGGGTTTTATCGCCACCAAAATAAAATACGCATCGTGGCATTGCCCGCCGGCTTTGAACAGCGCGTTCCGTAGTGTCTCAAAGACAGGAAGAATCGGAAGATTGCTTAGATGGTCATTTATCAGTTCGGTCAAACAATAGACCGTTTCTAGCGTGGCACCGAGGTGTAAGACGCCGCCAAAGGCAAAAGCGGTTTGTGCTGCCTCTACCGCGTCGCCGATATCCTCTGTCGAGATATATGTGCAGTCGACAGTGACAACGCAAGGCCTGGTACAGTCATTGCTGGTTTCCTCGTCGCTTTGTATCATCTTCATGCATGGCCGGTGGCTGCAATGCAGATATATCTCCATGTATAAATTATAGTTGGCCGTAAAGCTCACGTTTCCCTTCGTAATGGGGGAGGTCGAGAACAGATTGGATCATAGTTGAACTATAAAGCTGCGGTGATAAGTAATCCTCGGTTGCAGGTGGTTAGGCAATAAATGTATTCGTTGATAAACGAGTTAATGGAGCATTTACATGAAGCAACAGAACCCACAGGAAAAGAAAGAATATATTCCTACTAAAGAGAAGGTGGCAATAATATCTAGCTGTGTTTTGGTAGCTTTGTCCATTGCTGTTTGGGGTTATATCTGTGTGAATGGAATCAGACCATTTCCATATATTGCTTTGGTTTTCTGTAGTTATGCGTTCACAATTGGGGGTGGCATAATTTGGATAACAGTGCTTTTTTCGGAGTATTTTAAACGCGCCGCTTTCTACGCCGCATTGTTTGGTGTTTTTATAAGCGCAGCGTGGTTTTATGTTACCGTAGGGGTGCGTGACAATATAACAACGCAAGCTTTCGATCAGTTTTTCAATGCCTTTATGGCTATTTGCGTATTCCTGATTTCTGTAGGCGTTATATTTAAGACATATCTGGAAAGCTTGAAGAGAGCACACAAACCAATAACAGACGACGTTGATTATGAAAGCAATAAAAGAGCACTCGCCGCTATAGTTGGTGTTGCAATACTAATTATAGTGTCTTCTGCAATTTCTTACCTCTTTTTTCCTAAGGGGGGAGAAATATTTGATGAGAGCATCACATTTACAAAAATTGTGTTGTTCTCTGCCGGTATTACAACTTTTTATTGGGCCGCCAAAGCAAATTTTATTAAAGCTGAAGATTTGACCGAGCGCAAGTTGGAAGCCAAAAGACACGTGGAACACGACACGGCTCAACTCATCTCTGATGCAGCTAAACTTCTTGGAGGCCAGAGTGATGCAGAAAAATATGCAGGCCTTGCTTTTTTGAACAAAGTGGCCAGCAAAGAAGACACGCCATTTAGTAAACAGGCATTTGATATGATTTATCATTATGTTTTGTATGAAAAAGATCAGACAACGGCAAATAAAACTCGTATTGCTGCGCTCAAATATCTTGAGGTCCTTATCGATAAATATGAGACTTGGGATAAGGAAATTATCATTTTGGAGACATCGCCGGATGATCGCTTTCTGCAGAATACATTCAACCTTCTTATTTGCTACAAAAACTTCACCATTGTTCGTATGAACTTTGAAAACACTTATGATTTTAGCCAGTTTGAAAATTGTTTTTTTGATGGTTGTATAATCAAAGGCATTTTCCCAATCAATTGCTCGTTTTGGGGTTGTATTATTGAAAGTGTGTATAGCCATGTCACGGGCGTTGGGTATTGGACGAAATATAGAGAGTACGAAGAAAATATCTTAGAATTCGAGCAAAGTGATTTGTCTGGTTTTCATTATCACGGATCGTTCACCAAAATAAAGGTGGATGGTTGTTATTATAATGCTGACAATCCTCCCGATGAGTATTTTCTTGAGATTCACAAAGATAATTTGACTGCCAAAGACCCACAATAGCCCCCTATGCCGCTATTTCGGCGTGATTGCGCCGGTTCGGCCTATTGGTGACTCCAGCCCCGTGCAACATCTCAGCCAATTGTAAAAAAACATCCACCGTATGTTGATGTCGTTCTCGCCAAGATCGATAAGCATTCAGTACTGGTCTTGAGGGCTTCACAGCTAGGGCGGCGATGTGCATCGTCATGAGTGAGGCAGATAATACTTGCCCCGGACGTAACCTTTTATCTGCATTTGGTGTCAATAATAATTATACGGCTCGCCGCTTCCTTACAGATAGTCGATGAAATAATTGAATGAGCCAACTGAGTAGTGAACCAAAAGAATTATTCTGGCATTGTTTGTGTTGCTCTATCCAAACGCCCACCAACAAATGAACCAATTATTGTATAAACAGAAGCATCAAAATCTCTGTTTCCGCTAACTTTCTTTTCGATACTATCGCCTAGTTCGGGGTCAGTGGCTTTGGCTTGAATGTTGGCAACGCTTTTCGAAGTGAGTTGGATGCCAGAGAAGATATAGCCACCATCATATTTCTAAATGTTAGCTATGCGGATCAGCCCTTTACTATTTATCCAGTACGGGCTTCGGCAAAAGTTTAAAGAACTTCTTCCTCGTTCCCCCGCCATTCTTTCATAATATCCATAGTATCTGAGTCATCAAAATCAACTCGACTAAAAATTTTTTGTATGATGTAAGATAGAATTCGCCTCATGGTTTGATAGTGGTATTCCATTGTAGACATGAAATTGGTTGCCATTACTTTGTCTGGTTATTAAAAATAAATGAAAGCGTTGCTTTTTTAGAGAAATTTTAAAGTGTTAAACTTATGAACTTAAATAGAAATCCGTTTTATTTGGATATAGTTTAGTACCTTAATATTGATTTTTCTACGAGTCTCCATCTGTCTTATAGATAGGTTCCTTTTTGCGTGCGTATTAGCCTGAAAGTCATATTCCCATTTAGTGATCACGCCTTTCTCATAGAAAAACGCTGTAGATTCAGTGTTTAAGCTTTTGTTGATATCTGTCGTAATGAGTTTTATTCCGGAAAAAATTAGATCTGATCGAAGGCCAAGGAAGCGATTGACGCAGCGATTGCCAACTGTAGCGTGGTTTCCATTAAGCCTGTTAATCAAAACGCAAATTTCAATAATGGGCGTGTGACCACATAAGCAGCTTTCTGGTTGATCAGCTATATAAATTTGCGACAACTCCCATTCACTTTTTGCTTGATCCCAATCTTTAGCTACACTACGCGAGAGAATAGCTTCCTTCAATTTTTGAAAATTATATCCGTTTTCTGACTCAAACATGACATCCCCTTCATGTTGTATTGCTGCATTAATAACCGAATTGCCATCGTAACATGCCAGCTTATAGATATTGTTTGAACCAATTATAAGTAGTAAGAATATAGGCGTCAAACGTACCATCATGGAGGGGCTTTTGAACTGGCTTTGGACATCGAACGGTAAATTTTTTGGTTATCGTAATGGTGATGATTTGTGGACCTATGATGGGAAGCATGTCGGTCGTTTTAGACGTGATGTTATCTATAATTGTCATGGGCATTATTTAGGAGAAATCAAGAATGACACTCGGCTCATACGGCGAAAGAATAAGTCAAGTTCTTCTAGCTGTTCGTTCACCCCAAAGGCAAAGCGAATGGCCTACATGAAGCGTGTAGACTACATTGGATATGTAATGCTTGCTGGGTATGAAGATTTTCTCCCCCCAGAATCGTTTTTGTGAAGTGTTACGTGAACCTTGTTGCCGAGTTGACACCATTTTGTTAAGGCAATTGCATCGAATTTATGTTTGATATGTGATGTTGCAATTACCCAAATTATAAAAATTCGACAGTAATGGAGATGATCATCAAGATGGATGCGCCATTAAAGCCTAAGTTAGAAAGTTGATTGCCTTTGAAAAATCTCACAGCTGTTTCTGACAACAATGAATAGTCCCACGCCATTTGGGAACTCTCCCTATATCCCTATTGTCATGCGATTGCCTGTAGGTTAAGTTTTTCAGGTGGCAGGATGTGATGAAAGTATACACTTTCATAATTTGCCGCTCTGGGCGCGGCCTTTTAAAACCAATCTTATGAAGGATGAATAGCAAGGCAACTCAGATAAGAAAATGAAGAGTGATGATAGCATCAAAAAAGATGCCGGTTTGTATCTTCGCCTTTCTAAAGTTGAAAAAACTTTCTTCCAAAAACAGCCCGGTTCTAGAATATCGCTGTATCCCACATGATCCGCCGCTTTGTTCTGGCGGTAGAGGCACAAGCAAAACTCATAGAACCGAAACCATGCAAGACGCTAGGCGACCTTTGCAGCAATTGCAAAATTATTTTATCACCGCAATCATTCCCCCTTCTGCTTCTTACTCAAAGATACCACACGTCAAAACTGTTGGCTCCTGAAACTGGCCTGAAGTTGTGATAGCGTTCAAACGCTTTTCGTCTGTATCGCATCTCGGAATAAAGCTCCTCACGGAAATATGCTGTATAGCGAACAAATGCCGTGATAGTCTGCTTCAGAAAGACATTCTTTTTATCTCCAGATATAACCTAACAAAGAACCCGTACAGTTGTTCGCAGCGTCGGTTTAGGAGTTTACAATGTTGTCTTGACTGAAGGTCAAAAGGTTAAGTTCACGATCTCACCAACGCATCCTGCCTGCGTTGACATTGCACTTAACTTAGGCTGTGTTTTATTTTTTTAAGTTGATAATATGGGCGGGATAGGTCCAAAGATTTATTATTGAAGTGGAATTGTCCCTTTATTAGAGAATGCACAACTGCCTTACGTTGTTAACTCATCGATTTGTTTGTGAAAGAAATTATAAAGAACAGGCAACGTGCTGAGCAACAGTTGAAAGAAGGAAAAATGTCGACACCGCAAAACAAAGATGAATTGCTGAATGCTATCGAAACGACTTTTTCCAAACTGGCTGAAGATTTGCGTAAAGTACCAGCAGATGTTTCCGGTTTGCCGTTCATGGAGGGCCATTCAAAAGGCGAGCTTATGACTGTTTCAAATCTCGTTGCCTATCTTTTGGGGTGGAACAGGCTTGTCCTGAAATGGTTGGAAAGGGATGAAAAAGGAGAGCCCATCGATTTTCCCGAAACAGGTTTCAAGTGGAATGAACTTGGTGAACTCGCCAAAAAATTTTATTCCGATTATAAGAATGTTCCTTTTGTTGATCTTGTTGATCGGCTTTGTCAGGCAAAAGACCAAATTGTTGTCGAAATTTCCAAACGGAATAACCAGAAGCTTTACGAAAAAGAGTGGTGCGGAAAATGGACAATGGGGAGGATGATCCAATTGAACACCTCTTCACCCTATTCCAATGCACGGAACCGCTTGCGGAAATGGTTAAAAAATCTCGACGTCGAATAAAGATGATTTCGGAGAGCATAAATTGATAGGCGAATAGACTGGTAGTCGTGCTTTTTTAATCGGCGATCAGGGAAAAAACTGCGTTACAACAATAAAAATGCCGCGGAGAGCGTAGGCTTTCCGCGGCGATGATTTTTGTTTTTTTACAGGCTATTCGGATTTATTTTCGCCTGTTTTCTGTTTGGCGCTGTCTTCCGTCAATTCATACCACATCGCATTCAATATTGCGAAAGCGGCGGCAAGCGGAAGGCCGAGAGCCCAAGAAAAATACCACATGGAATTTCCTTTCAAGAGTAGCAATCAATAGGATTGCTTGTTTCCTTCGATTGTTTTGACGCTGACTTTTCCCCAAAGGATTTTGTAAACCCAGCTTGTGTAGGCCAAGACTGTCGGAACAAAAATGATCGCGACAATCAGCATGACAAAGAGGGTGAAATGGCTTGAGGAAGAATCCCATACCGTAAGGCTCATCACCGGATCAATAATTGAAGGCAGGATGAACGGGAACATTGCAACGCCAACGCTTGCGATAATGCCGGCAATGCCAAGTCCGTTAGCGATAATGGCAAGGACCGGTTTTCTCATGGCGAGACATGCGGCTGCCAATAGTGGTGCAACAAGTCCGATAATCGGAACAATCCACAACATCGGTGTTTGATGGTAATTTTCAAGCCAACCCGAAGCATTGGTTGCGATCTGTTTCATCAACGGGTTTGAAGGGCCGTTGGCAACCACACCACCGGTAATATGATAGCCGGTTGTTGCAACATTCAACAAAAGCCCGCACAAACCATAAAGAATGGTTGTGAGAACACCCGTAATCATGCCGACTTTGCGTACACGGCTGAAAATCGGATCATCTGTTTTGACAGCAAGCCAGCTTGCCCCGTGGGTGAGCAGCATGACAATCGACAGAACCCCGCAAAGGATTGCAAACGGGTTCAACAGTCCGAAAAACGAACCATGATAGAAAATCTGCATATCGGGTTTAATCTCGAATGGAACGCCTTCAAGCACATTGCCCATTGCAACACCGAAAATCAGACTTGGCAAAAAGCCACCGATAAAAAGCAGCCAGTCCCATGTTGACCGCCAAGTTTTGCTTTCGCGTTTGCTGCGGTATTTGAAGCCGACAGGGCGCAGAATAATGCCAACGAGCACAAGGAACATGGCAATATAAAAGCCCGAAAACGAAACCGCGTAAAGTTGTGGCCAAGCGGCGAAAATGCCGCCGCCTGCCAAAATCAACCAAACCTGGTTGCCTTCCCAAACCGGTCCGACGGTGTTGATGACAATGCGTCGCTCAAGATCTGTCTTACCAACAAAGGGGAGCAACATACCGGTTCCCAGATCGAAACCGTCCATGACTGCAAAGCCGACAAGCACAATGCCAAGCAGCAGCCACCATATGATACGTAACACGTCATATGAAATCAAATCGTGCAAAATCATGATTTTTATCCTTTAAGATAATGCTGTGGCAGAGGCGTTGTTTTGAACCTCGCTGTGGTCGTTAAGAGCATCCGGACCTTTCCTGATATATTTCAGCATCAAGCGGACTTCTACGACAAGAAGCGCGGTATAGAGGGCAACAAAGCCGCAAATTGTAAGGAATACTGTCGTAACGCCGAGGTTTGAAACCGCAACGGCGGTCGGAAGAATTCCTTCGATAATCCAGGGCTGACGTCCAATTTCGGCAACAACCCATCCACATTCAACAGAAATCCATGGAAGTGCGATGGCGCAAACAGCAAGTTTAAGCAACCAACGTCTGTTTTCCAAACGATGACGTGCCGACAGATAGAAGAATGTCGCCATAATCAGGATAAGGGCAAAACCACAGGCAACCATGATACGGAAAGCCCAGAAGATGACCGGAACTTCCGGAACAAGGTCCCAAGCCGCTTTGCTGATTTGTTCATCTGTTGCCGTGCGCGGGTCATCGACATAGCGTTTCAACAGAAGTGCATAACCGAGTGAACGACCGTTATTTTCAAACTGGTCGATTGTTTCTTGTGGAACAGCTGCGCCTTTTGCCTGCTGGATTTTGTCCAGTGCATCATAAGCAAGGATACCTTGTCTGATTTCTTTTTCAGATTGGGCAACGAGATCCTTGATGCCGGGGATCTGTTCGTCAAACGAACGCGTACCGATAATGCCCATTACCCACGGAATGTGGATTGCAAAATGGGTTTCGCGGTTTTGAACATCGGGAAGACCGAACAGTGTGAAAGAAGCCGGAGCTTTTTCAGTATCCCACATGGCTTCGATTGCAGCGAGTTTCATTTTCTGGTGTTCGCCGGAAAGGTAGCCGCTTTCATCCCCCAGAACAACGACGGAAAGTGAAGCAGCAAGACCGAATGATGCAGCAACTGTCATCGACCGTTTGGCAATTTCTTTATAGCGACCTCTCAGGAGGTACCAGGCTGAAACGCCAAGAACGAAAGCGGCAGCTGTTGTATAACCGGCTGAAACCGTGTGAACGAATTTCGCTTGCGCAACAGGATTTAAAATAACCGAGGCAAAGTCGCCCAATTCCATACGCATGGTTTGCGGGTTGAAGGTCGAGGCGACCGGATTTTGCATCCAGCCATTGGCAACCAGAATCCACAAAGCCGAGAAGTTCGAGCCGAAGGCCACGCACCATGTGGCAATCAGGTGTTTAACCTTTGACATGCGGTCCCATCCGAAGAAGAACAGGCCGACAAAAGTTGCTTCCAGAAAGAAAGCCATCAAAGCTTCGATAGCCAAAGGTGCGCCAAAAATATCGCCGACATAATGGCTATAATAGCTCCAGTTCATGCCGAACTGGAATTCCATAACCACGCCGGTTGCCACACCTAACGCAAAATTTATACCAAATAGCAGTCCCCAGAACTTGGTCATGTCTCGCCAGATCGTTCGACCTGTCATGACATAAACGCTTTCCATAATGGCAAGCAGGATTGATAATCCTAGCGTTAGTGGGACAAACAGAAAATGGTAAAGCGCTGTCGCGGCGAATTGGAACCGTGATAGGCTGACAATGTCAATATCCATAATTCAAGTCCTTACATTGAGTGTTTGTCATAATTGTCCTCGCGTAAACTTTCTAAAACGCGTTGATAGTTCTCGCTCGAGCGCTCATAGTCGCCGGTGATGCGGGTGTGATCGAGTGTGATGATGCGGTCGCAACAGGTTGCTTCCCGTTTCAGGTGGGTGACAAGGAGCCAGCTTTTTTCACGCCCATAGTGCTTCATGCGCTCGAGAATATCGCGGGCGGTTCCGCCATCTATATTCTCTGTCGGCTCATCAAGTAGCCACAGGTCGCGTTTCTGCAGGAAAAGGCGTGCCAATGCGAAGCGACGTGCCTGACCGGTTGAAAGACCGGTCTGGTTTTCACCGATGCTGCTATAGAGGCCGTCTTTGAGATTATCGAGATAGTCGTGTAGTCCCGCACGCTCCATGGCCTCGACCATGTCTTCGTCTGAGGCGGTCACATTGGCAAGTTTCAGGTTCTCATGCAGAGTGTCATGAAATATATAGGTATTTTGTTCCAATAATGCTGCTTTAATTGCTGCAATTTTTCCCTCCACAATCATATCTTTTGTCATGAAGAGCGAAATAAGCGAACTTTTGCCGGCACCATTGGGGCCAACAAAGGCTATTTTTTCTCCCGAGCTGACGTTGAAATGAATATCGTTCAAAACTGCCGGCAATTGCGGCTCGTAGCTTGCCCGCTTGATGTCGGCTATCGCAACATAGCTACATGGTGGCAACTCTTCGCGGGGTTTGGCTGAATTGGCACTTTCACCTTCGACAAATGGCGAAAGTCTGCGTAACGCCAATATATAGCGGCCGATCTCGCCACAGCCCTGATAAAGCGGTTTGATAAGGTCATAGAGTGTCAGTGCGGCAAGTACACAAAGTACAGTTAGCGGCAGACTGATCGAACCATAGCGATAGAGGAAAACAGTTGAGAAAATAAGCCCGACAAAAATGAACTTGTCGACAAAACCGCTTACTGCTTCAATGGCGAGCTGCCGTCTTTTCAGAGAAATATCACTTGTTGCAAGGCTGTCTTCCGTGTTCATAACATGGCTGGTGAAAGCCTGCTGGCAACCATTCATAACAAGATCGGTCTGGCCGGAAAGAAGTGCGATTACACGCGTGCGCAGGCTTTCACGACGTATTGCAAGGGAGGCCGACCGTTTTTCGTCAAGTTTTATGGAAAGGCTGGAAAAAACAATGACGGTGGCAAAAACAATCAGTCCGAAGCCAATCCCCATGCCCAAATGAACGGACGAAAGCACCGCTATAATTGTTAAAATTGCAATGAGCGCAACAATGGAAGGGACGATAAGCTTCAGATAAATGAGCTCGTAACTATCAATATCGCCGGTTAAACGGTGCAATAGCCTTGCCGGACGCATGGCAAGATCGCGCAAGGATTTTCTTTGTGCAATCGTTTTGAAGAGTTGCAACCGCAAGCCTCTGCTCTGCATGAATGTCGCATCATGATTGACGAGCCGTTCTGCGTAGCGCGCACCGGTTCTCAAAAGTGCAAAAAACCGTATGGCAGCCGAGGGCATAAAAACATCAAAAACACGTGTTGCCGCAATCGTTAATCCCGCTATTCCTGTTGCGGTGATAAACCAGCCGGATAGGCAAAGAAGGCCGATTGTCGAAAGTGCTGTGAGAACGGCGAAGACAAGTCCCCAAAGCATTTTTTTGCGAATAATTCTGTCGCGAGGCGCAATAAGAGCAAGGATTGTTTTCATCTCTCGCTCTCCCTCAAATTAACGTCCGGCGAAAGTTCAATCACTCTGTCCATGCGCTTGAAAAGTTCCGGGTCATGGGTTGCAACAAGGAGGCTATTTTCTCCGGAAATTTTGACGAGTGCATCTATAACGATTTTTGCACTTTCAGGGTCAAGATGGGCTGTCGGCTCGTCGATAAGAAGGACATTGCGGTCTTTTTCCAGTGCGAGCCGCACCAAAGAAAGACGGGCAGCTTCGCCACCGGAAACACCGGTTCCGCCTTCACCGAGGCGCTGGTATTTGCGCTCATTGGCGAAATCATGCAAATTGGCAAGATCAAGATAATCGTCTATATGATCGAATTTTCTGTTGAATGTTATATTGGAGAGGATTGACTGGTCGAACCAATAAGGCTTTGCACCCATCCAGCCGATTTTGGCTCGAATTTCATCTATATTGTTCCCGTCCACAGTCAAGCCGTTGACTTTGATTGATCCCTTGTCAGGCTGAATAAGACCGGCAATAAGCGCGAGCAGAACCGATTTTCCGGCGCCGCTTTTTCCTGTCAGCGCAACTTTTTCTTGTCTGCCGATTTTTAGCGAAAAGTTTTTGAAAACCGGCTTTTCGGGAATAAAGCCGAATGAGAGATTCTCAATTTCGATTGCAGCGCCATTCTTCAGGGAAGCTGTTTCTTCCGGTTTCGTATCATATGATTGTTGAACAATTGGCGATTGGCGAACATCAGAAGGTTGATGAACTATCGTCTCGCCTTTGCCGACAAGTTTTGTGAAATTTTCCATGGCAGCTTTACCTGCAACACGGTCGTGCCAGACGCTTGCAAGTTCGCGCAAAGGTTCAAAAAAACTCGGAGCAAGCAAAAGAATGAAGAGTCCTTCGGCAAGGCTGAGCTTGTTTCCCCAAAAGCCGATAGTAATGACGCCTAAAAGATGAAAACCGATATAGACGGCCATCAAAGCGACACCGAGAGCCGAGAAAAGTTCGAGCACGGCCGACGACAAAAAAGCAATGCGTAGCACCTTCATTGTCCGTGTAATGAGGTCGTCGGATTGGCGGGCAAGGCGTTTCGCACTCCAGAAGGTGGCATCAAGAATGCGCAATGTTTTTATTCCGCGCAAACGATCAAGCAGATAGCCGTTCATCTCGCCCATTTCCTGCCATTGTTCTTTTGCGGCTTTTTGGGCTTTGGCGCCGATAATAGCCCAAAAGAGCGGGATGATCGGTGCAGTTATAAAAAGCAGCAGACAGGCAAGCCACGAAAACGGCAGTATAAGGCAAAGGATGACAAGCGGAACGACCGCAGCGCGAAGCATCAGGGGGAAGTATTTCGCGTTCCATGAAACGAGCGTCTCGCCCTGATCGACAAGAATATTGGCTGCCTCGCCACTCGGCATACGTTTTTTACTTAAAGGAGAAAGAAAATTAAGGTGGGCTAATCCGCGTTTGCGCCACTCATTCAGGTTCTGACGGGAATTTTTGAAGAGATCAAGTTGGCTATGATAATCAAGACAGGCTTTGATTGCTGCAAGTATAATAATGGCAAGGCCTGCAATGATAACGGTTGATAATGCCCCGTCTGCTTTGGCAACAATCAGGCTCAATAGTGCAGCTTCGGCAATCCAGAAGAGTGGCAAAAGACTGAATATGATTTGTGATAGGGTAAGCCTTGGCAAGTGACCGGCTCTTTCATTTTCCATATCAATTTGACCCGTTTTCACAGTCAAAACATATAAGGTCGTTGCGGCCGAATTGCCGCCAACACTTACGTCCTCACTTCTTTAAATTTCAAGAATAGGCGTTATTGTATCAATGAGTATTATATAGGTATGAGCTCATAAATTTTTTATACATGGGCGGACCGGGTTTTAAAAATTGTATTTGCAAATGTGATTTATTTCTTTAAGCTATAAATCATGAGAGGGAACACTTGGGGTACGACTGATGAATCTGGCACAATTGAATTATGTCCTTGCTGTTGCACAGTCCGGCAATTTTACTGTAGCGGCAAAGAACTGCCATGTGACGCAGCCGACCTTGTCAAACAGCATTGCCCAGCTTGAGGACGAGTTTCAGGCGCGCATTTTCTCGCGCACGACGCGCCGTGTCGGCCTTACGCCTTTTGGCCAACATATCATGCCCTATATCGAAAAGCTGATCGAGGCGAATTTCAATCTCGTCGACGAAAGCAAAAAATTCAATAATCAGGAAACAAACGTTGTCAGGATCGGCAAATCGCCATTGATGAGCTGCCAATATCTGGCAGCCGTTATGAATGATTTTCGCACGGAGAATCCGAACTCGGAAATCGTGTTATGCGAACGCAATAGCGGTGATCTCATCGACTTGCTGGAACGCGGTGAAGTCGATTATGTCTTTGATGTTGAAGCAGAAAAAAAGCCTACAAGGGCAAGCGAATTTCTTTATGAAGAGCCGCTCTATTTTATACCGAGCACGGCACAACCGATCAGAAACGTCAATGTGGTGCATTTTTCCGATATTGCCGACGAAGTCTTTGTTATGGTCGATGACGAATCCGGATTGAACAAGTTTATCAGGGAAATGTTCGGGCACCACAATCATGTTCTGAAAGAATATACCGGAAAAACAGTTTCTTTTCGTGAACTTGAAAACTGGGCGCATTGCGGACTCGGAGCGGCACTCTTGCCAAAATCGGCAATCACTATGACATCAGGTCAGCGTTATATCTTGTGCGATCAGGAAGAGCGCCCGATACAAATCCGTTACGAAGCGACGTGGAAGAAAAATATTCCGGTTACAAACGGAAAATTGAAAAATTTCCTAAAACAGTAATTAAAACGGGTATTTTGCACCAATAGCGAAACTTCTAGCTTTATTTTAGAGGAATATTTTTCCAAAAAAATCGTTTGAAGTGAATCGTATCCTTTTTTGCAGCTTTATAGAGAAATAATTATCCGGTTAAAGAATATAACGGGAAGTGTGTTCAAAACTATCTATTTTCGGGAAAAGCCTGTGAAAGTACTGGAGTATTTTTGAAGTTGAAAAAATATCACGAATAGAGAAATTTATCGGCATGAATTTATCGGGTTGAAAATTCCGTGTGTCTGAAACATTGATCGGCTGAAACACTGGCGAGCAAAAATACCGGCTTGTTCAAACTCTCGCTAATCCAATATTCCTGTGAGCCCGCAACGCGTGGTGACCAGGAATTGCAATGATCTTGATAATTTTTTCTAAAGGGAAAAAGGGGCGATTTGACTTTCCGTGAAGTGCAGGACTGTGATTATCCAATTGATTACGGGTTTTAGAGGTTTTTTTGCCACTTCAAGGGGCAAATGGTCCTGAGGCGGGCGATTTTTCATAGCTATTACTTCCAAAGTAGATCAAGAATTCGGACAGTCAATTTGGAAATTCGGATTTCCGACATCTGCGCTTTCAGAAATACCAGCGCGTTTCCTTTGTAGTGAGAGGGAGTATTAGAGGAGGGTGCCAAATGCCCGACGAATGGATTTGCAAGGCGTCTTGAAAGTTGGCGCAGTTTCGACGTCTAGAAAATTTTGTTCACCGGCATTGGTGTCGCCAAAGTTTCAAGCTCTTGTAACTTGTTGGAAAATTTCCGAAACGGGAATTTTTATTAAAAAATCTGTTTAGTCGGCGGGTGTTCATGACCGGACATAGCCAAGGGTTCTGAATTCCATTTTGTTAAATCAAACGATTGTTAAAATAAATGGTCGGGAAACTTCTGTTGCAAAGATATATCGTGGTGTCGAAATGTCGGCTTCGTGGGAGCTATGAAACTTCTACCGCTACATAGTTTTAATCCTTGAAGATCAGAAAAACAGCACTGGCACCCACTTTATAAAATGTTCGTGCGTCTTGGGTTTGTGGACGTTCCGGATTCGCAAATGGCATAAATTGACGGCTAGCCCGAATTTACAGATGGTGCGGATTTGTTGATAAGGCGGATTTCCCGGCTGAAATTGAATTTCTGGTAAGAAGGGCTTTTTGGTGAGCTGGTCTTTTTCCCTTGCCTGACTACGACATTGCCTCGTTGCTTTCGCCTTGAGGCGCAGTTTCGGCAGTTACCGATAAATGTCAACGCTCTAAAAAGGCGAAACAAAGAGCGGGGACTTGTATGTCCCCGCCAGGCAATGGTTTAGTTTGTATTTGATGAGCAACAGTCCCTTAATTCCTTCTTTGCTTGGTGTTTTGCAAAAAGGCTTGAGAGAACCGCAAGGAAAAGTGCTGCAAAAGAAAGGCAAGCACCTGCCCAGTTCGGCGAGGCATAGCCAAAGCCAAGGGCGATCACCAGACCGCCGAGCCATGAGCCCAGCGCATTACCAAGGTTGAAAAAGCCGATATTGACTGCCGAAGCGAGATTGGCACCGCCAGCGGCTTTTGCCCTATCCATAACAAGGCGCTGGATTGGCGAGACGCTGGCAAAACCGAAGGCAGCCATGAAAAATATCGAAAATACATCCGCAATTTTGCTGGCTATAGTGAGATAGAAAAACAGCATCACAACGGCTTGCCCGAAGAGCGTAATATAAAGAACCGGCATCAGTGCACGGTCGGCAAATTTGCCACCCAAATAATTTCCGACAAACAGGCCTCCGCCAAAAATAAACAGAAGAAATGTAACGCCCTGATCGGAAAAATGACCAAGCTCCTTGGCCATCGGGGCAATATAGGTAATCGAGGTGAAAAATGCTGCAGGGCCTAAAATAGTGATGCCCATGGCAAGAAGAACATGAATATCGCCAAAAACAAATAGTTCGTTTTTCAATGATTGTTCATGATGTTTCGGCTGTTTCGGAACAAGTCGCGACGTTGCAACAAATGCAACCATACCGATAAGTGTAATGAGATAAAAAGTGGTACGCCATGACGTTACATGGCTGAACCAGGTACCGGCAGGAACGCCGATAAAATTGGCGGCTGTCATGCCGCTGAACATGAAGGCGATTGCGCTGGTCCGCTTATCTTGAGGGACGAGGTCGGCGGCAAGGACAGAAGCAATACCGATGAAAACCCCGTGGCAAAGAGAATTGATAACCCGCCCGAAAATGGCGGTGGTAAAATTGGGGGCAAGCGCAGTCAGAAAATTTCCGACGATGAAAAATGTCAATGCAAGAAGCAGCAGTTTTTTCTTTTCGACATTGCTTCCCAATATGATGATAATCGGTGTTCCGAAAAATACCCCCAATGCATAAGAGGTTGCCAAGAAACCGGCAGCCGAGACCGAAATGTGAAACTCTGCCTGAATGGCAGGCAAAAGGCCGGAAATAATATATTCTGTTGTGCCGATACCAAAAGCGGCAATTGCAAAAGCCCATAAAGCAGCTGGCATAATGATATTCCCTGATTTGTGTTAGATACAGGAAACAGCTAGGCTAGTAGTAAAAAATATGCTAGAAGGTACTTGATAGGGACATAGATACCAAAAAGTGACTATTATGCCGAAAAACACCAAGGAAAACCTAGTCTTTGTCGAAACCTGTCCGGCACGAAGAATTATGGAATTATTTTCGGTCAAATGGAAAAGCATGCTTTTGCACGCATTGTTCCATTGGCCAAATGGCAAATGTCGCACTGGTGAACTGCAACGCGCTTTACCGGGAATTTCCAAAAAAATGATGATCCAGACATTGCGTGATCTTGAACAAGGTGGGCTGGTTCACCGCCATGTTTTTACGGTTGTTCCCCCAAAGGTTGAATATTCGCTCACCCCGCTTGGAAAAAGATTTTGCGAACCAGTTGAAATGCTGTTTGATTGGGGAAAAAGCAACTGCGACGCATTGGAAAAGTTCGAGAAAAACCAGCACAAAAACGCAAAACAGGATGAGAAACCCGCTCATTAATGCGTTGGTAAAATGATGGCAGAAGCCCCACGTAGCGTTAGTAAAACAAAGTGGTATTTTCCCTTGCTTTTGTTTGCGGGAAACATCGGGTGAGTAACCGGAAAACTTGAAAAATTAGACCATATGTTCTTTTCTTCCCCGTTCACCACAGTCAGGATTTTCAAGGAACAAAATCGTTAGCGATGCTTACGGTTAAAATTACTGCGGCTATTAACCCTACATCCGGTTTATCAAGGTTATTTAAAACACTCGGATAAAGGATGGGGACTTTCGCCCTCGTCCTTTTAAAATCCGGTTCGGGTCATTTTTTCAGCCAAAGTTGCAAGGCAAGATCAGCCAAGGCGGCGGGCGACCGCGCGAACTGCGCTATCAAGCAAATAGCCGATCAATCCGATAAGCAATATGGTTGACATCAGTTCCGGATAAGCAAGCCGGTCGCGTGTATCAAGAATGAAATAGCCAAGGCCTGCCGAGACGCCCAACATTTCACAAGGTACAATGATAATCCATGCAATGCCGATAGCCAAACGGATCCCCGTCATCATATGGCTTAGAATTCCCGGAAAAACCACATAGAGCAATGTTTCACTTTGTGTTGCAGCAAGGCTTTTTGCAACCAGCAGAAAATGCCGATCAAGTTGTTTGACACCTGCTGCCGTGTTGAACATGATTGGCCAGACGGTTGCAAAGGTAAGAAGAAAATAAATCGGCTTGTCGCCAATGCCGAAAACCATCACGGCAATCGGCATCCACGACAATGGCGAGATCATGCGCAGAAACTGGAATGCCGGACCGGTCGCTCTTTCCACCCATGGTTTAGCACCGATCAAAAGCCCGACAGGCACGCCAATGACGAGTGCAAAAAGCAAACCGACGACAATGCGTTTAAGGCTGATGAGAGCGTGAAGGAATAAGTCGGAGCCGGTCAACAAGTGCCAGAAAGTCGGCAATGTTTCCTCAACCGAAAAGCGGCTTGCAAAGCTGTTTTTGGCGCTCAAAACATCTGTTCCAAGCCACCAGAGGAAAAGAAGCAGAACAAGTCCTGACAAACCGGACAAATGGCGAAGGCAGCTTTTCATCACGCTTTCTCCCCGTTAAACTTCAATCTCTTCATTGCGCACGAAACTGTCTTTCATGCCGAAAGCGGGAAGTCCGCCAACTTCGCTTAATGCGCGTTTGACAAATTGGTCATCGACAAGGTCTTTTGCGGCAAAAGCCGGATCAAGCGGTTGAAGAAACGCATTATCACCCTCAATCAAAGTGTCTTTCAGGCGTCTTACCAGTTCTTCCGTGTAGCTCGGATAAGGATAGGGCTGAAAATCTATGCGCTTTTCAAGCCAGTCGGGGTGAATGATTGCACCCGATTTTTCATAAAACCGGTTATCATCTTCGTTCGGAACAAGAACACGTTTAAGAACATCGGAACCGAAAGGCATATATTTGTTCGGATTTTCTTTGGAAAGAAGAAGCGCTGTTTCTTCGCGGTTCTTTGCTGTCCACAATTGCGCTTTGACCATGGCGGATACGACTTTTTGCGACCATTCGGGGCGCTCTTTCAGGTCGTTTTCCTGCATACAGACAAGACAGCAGGCATGGTCACGCCAGACATCGGCCGTAAATCTTGCAAGTTTTGAAACTTTGGCCGCTTCACCTGCTGCATTGAAGGGTTCTGCAACGATAAAGCCCGAAACCTGACCATTGGCGACAGCCGGTATCATATCCGATGGGGCCATGATCACCATATTGACTTCATTTTTTTCAATTGTGCCACTTTTTCTGGAAACAGGTTTCAAGCCGTTTTTGCGCAAGATCATTTGTAACACAACTGTGTGGATTGAATACCAGAATGGAATAGCAACGTTCTTGCCGCCAAGATCGGAAATGGAATTGATGTCATTGGCAACTGAAAAACCGGAGCCGCTCATATGGTTCCATGCAACGACTTTAAGCGGCGCTTTACTTGAATAGCGTGCCCAGATAGCGATTGGCGAAAGGACATGCATCACATTGATCTGGCCGGCAAAAAAAGCTTCTACAATTTGTGACCAGCTCCGAAAGAGAACCGGTTTTTCAGCTTTCAAACCTTCGCTTTCAAAAAAACCTTTACCATGAGCCACAAGCAAAGCTGTTGCATCGGTGATTGGCAAATAGCCGACTTTTACCGGCTCATCCTTTTCCTGTGATTTTGCTCTTCCAATATTTAAAAACGGCAAAGCGCCACTTGCCGTCAATAAAGCCGATAGCCGCAAAATGTCGCGGCGGGAAAAATATTCATCTTTCATATTTCATCTCTTTTTTTAAGTCCTGCATCTCTCAAAGTTGCAAGAATTTCGATACGGATTTTGCCGAGTTCTTCGACAAATTGATTGCGCGGTTTGGGGAAATTGATTGTCCATGTGCCGATGATGTTTGCCGGTTTTCCGCCAAGCAGAATAATGCGTTCGCTGACAAGCAAGGCTTCATCGATGTCATGCGTAACAAGAAGCGTTGAAGCGGAAAATTCTTTAACGAGTTTAATCAGCAGATTTTGCATATCTTGGCGCGTCAATTCATCAAGTGCGCCGAACGGTTCGTCGAGAAAAAGCAGTTCCGGATTTCTTGCAAAGCAACGCGCCAGTCCTGCCCGTTGCGCCATGCCGCCGGAAAGCTCGGAGGGGCGAAGTTTGCGCGCATAATCAAGCCCCACTTCGTGGATCGCTTTATTCACCCGATTTTGCCGTTCGCTTTTTTCAAGCTTTTCGCGGTTTTTGAAATCAAGGCCAAAGGCCACATTTTTTTCCAATGTCAGCCACGGCAATAAACCCGGATTTTGAAAGGCCACAGCAATATTCGGGTCAACACGGGTAAGCTCTTTGCCGTGAACAAAAATATGGCCGCCATTGGGCTTTTGCAGGCCGGAAAGTACACGTAAAAGGCTCGATTTTCCGACACCGCTTGGCCCCAGAATGGAAACAGTTTCATTCCTTCCGATTGCAAGGTTGAAATTTTCAAGAATAGAGGGCGCATCGTCGCGATACCGCAAAACGATGTTTTTGGCTTCAAGAAGGGGGGCTTTTTCTGTCATGAATTTGAATGCATAAACGGGTTAATCACGCCAAGGCGTTTTTAAGCTGCGTGACACTGGGGGTAATAATGGGAACAAAACTTGCTTCGCGCAAACGACGGGGAAATCCTTCGGCAGTCTCCATGAGATAGGCACCGCCACCGCGGGTTTCCAATTCAAGCAGAACCGCTTTCCAGAGCCAGTCGGTCAAGCTGATGCGGAGCTTGAATAAGTCTTCGGGAGCATCGACAAAATGGCGGTTGTTTACACCTTTGATAAGTGCATCGCGCAAGCTTGACAGCTTTTTGTCTACCTCGTCTATGTCGCCTTTGAGCGACGCTCTTCGGGCATTGAAATGTTTTTTGGCTTCGTCAATAAAGCGCGCTGCCAATCCTGAAAATAGACCGCATTGGAGTGCGATAAACGCCGGACGCAATGTTTTCAGCCATTCGGCAATATTGTCATGTAAAATCCGGTCAGCCGTTAAAGCAACCTTATCCATGGTGATCGCTTTTGTCCCGCTTGAACGCAAAGCCAATAAATCGAGCGATTGGACATTCACCCCTTTGTCACTGTTTTCAAGGCTGAAAACGACCGCGCGCCCGTTATCAAGTTCGGCTGCACAGGCTGCAAAAAAGCCTTGTTGGTCGATATTGGTAATCCACGGCATTTTACCGGTAAGCTGATAGATGCCATTCTCAAGCGAGGCAAAATTTTCCATTTTTTCGAGGCCCGAAAGATGCTTCATCAAATTGGAAAGACCGGCAGAACCGGCCATTTTACCTGATGTCAAAAGCGGCAATTGACGGCTTTTGAGCGCTTCATTCGGGCTTTCTAAAACGCATTCGATATAAGCGCGGTGCGCCCATAAGACGAAGGCAGCCGTGAACGAGGAATAGGCAATGTCGGAAATCGTCAAAATAGCGTCAGCAATGGTTTTGCCATCGCCACCGAATTTTTCCGGCACACCTATGCCGGTCAATTTTTCTTTTGCGAGGCTCTCCAATATAATTTTCGAGGATTGGACCGTGGTGTCCCATTCCTCTGCATGGGCTTCAGCCCACGGATAGAGCTTATCCGAGCTCTTCAAACGAGGGGATAACATTTTAAAATAGCCTATTGGTGAGGGGAGAAGAAAAAGACAAACACTGTTTTTTCGCGCCGCTTGTTGAAGAAAGGCGCGATTGAAAAACGTTGAATTGTGAAGGAAGAGACATTTTAATTCCCCGCAAACTTGCTATGGACATCGTTAATATTTCTTGTTTTTTAGAAATGTTCAACCTTTTATTTTTTCATCAAGAAAACCCGCATGCATTTTTAAAAATTTTTAAATGAAAAAGCTGGTTTAAAATCGGGCCCGAGGCAACAAATCACATGCCTGTTACGCAAGCGGGGGCAATCTTTGGCTCCGAAAAAAGCGGAATGATAAAATTGTTGAACAATTTATCATTGGAAACAAGAGTTTTTAAAAAAATAGTTCTTTAAATTGCCGATAAAAAAGGCAAGAAGTAATAGAATTTTTCGCGGGAAGTGGGAAACCGACAAATTTTTTGAACCGACAAATGACCATTCATTTTCCAAACAGAAAATCACTTCAACTCCGCTTTGGACAAAGCAAAAAACAGGCAATGCTTGTCATAAAAACAAAAGCTGCGAAATGGGGACTGCGAGATGGCATCACCATTCTGGCAGTCCTTTTTTCAAAAGCAATTTTCAACAGAAGCCAAAAGCGATTTATGAGGTTCTGATGCATTGATTGAAAATCGGCTATGTCGAGATTTATGCAGCTTTAAATCCCGACACAGTTTTTTAGTCTTTGACGAGCATGTCCGCATTAATGTCGCTTATTTTCTTGGCTCCGGTCAGCGTCATTGCAACACGCATTTCCTTGGCTATGAGATCAAGCATATTGGCAACGCCCTTTTCGCCATCGGTTCCCAAGGCATAAGCAAAGGCACGGCCAAGCATAACTGTATCGGCTCCAAGTGCAATCATGCGCACAACATCAAGGCCTGAGCGCACACCGCTATCAACGAGAACTTTGAGATCGGGTTTTAAAACTTCGGCAATTTTCGGCAATGCCTTGACGGTTGAAGGCACGCCGTCAAGCTGGCGCCCGCCATGGTTGGAAACAATAACGCCGTCTGCTCCGAAACGCACAGCATCGCGGGCATCTTCAACGTCGAGAATGCCTTTGATAAGCATTGGACCTTTCCAGAATTCACGAATCCATTCAAGGTCTTTCCAGCTTATCGACGGGTCGAAATTGGCACCAAGCCAACCAATATAATCTTCCAGATTGGTCGGTTTTCCGCGATAGGTGGAAATATTGCCGAGGTCGTGAGGCCGTCCCATGATGCCGACATCATAAGCCCAGGCAGGATGAAGAACAGCTTGTGTATATTGGCGCAATTTGGCAAACGGACCGGACATGCCGGAATGGCGGTCACGGTAACGGGCCCCCGGAACCGGCATATCAACAGTGAATACCAATGTCTTGATGCCTTGGGCGGCCGCTCTTTCGAGTACATTTTTCATGAACCCGCGATCTTTGAGAACATAAAGCTGGAACCAGATCGGATTTGGAACTTGTGACTGGACCTCTTCAATCGGACACACTGAAACAGTCGAAAGTGTAAAGGGAATACCGCGTGATTGGGCAGCCTTTGCAGCCTGAACTTCACCACGGCGCGCATACATGCCGGTAAGCCCCACCGGTGAAAGTGCCACCGGCATTTTCATTTTTTCGCCGAAAAGCTCGGTTTCGAGACTAAGCTCCGACATATTTTTCAAAATGCGTTGGCGAAGCGCAATATCGGACAGATCGGTTGTATTGCGTTGCAGGGTTCGCTCGGCATAAGCCCCGCCATCAATATAATGAAAAAGAAATGGAGGGAGTTTGCGCCGCGCACCTTCGCGATAATCCGAGATAGAAGATATAATCATTTCATTACCCGTCTTGGTTGTTTTATGGCTCGAACGCCGGAGCCAATTCGGCAAAGAGATGAATAAAAATTTTATCCTTTGAAAATGTTGATATTGGTATTGAATGTTTTTCGAGAGGCGTAATAAAATTGACCTTTTACGCCTCCGAAATTCCGCTTTAACTTCCGGTTTTATTTCTATGTTTCAGGAAGACTGTCAGTATTTCCGATATTAACAAGAAACAGTAACGGGAAGTAAAATCAATATTACGGGATCATCCACGAAAGAACATATCCCTGAAGCGTTGTCATGATACCGGCAACGGCACAAAGCCCCAGCGAATATTTGACAGTGTAGCGGAAGAGGTCGGATTCTTTCCCGACAAGTCCCACCGCCGCACAGGCAATTGCAATCGACTGCGGCGAGATCATCTTGCCGGTGACACCACCCGTACTGTTGACTGCAACAAGCAGAACATCGGAAACGCCAATCTGATGGGCTGTGGTTGCTTGCAAGGCACCGAACAGCGCATTGGAAGACGTATCCGAACCGGTCACAAAAACGCCGAGCCATCCGAGAAATGGCGAGAAGAACGTAAAACTTTTACCCGTATGTGACAAAGCCAGCGCCAAAGTGGAGGAAAGTCCCGAATAATTGGCAATGAAAGCAAAAGCAAGAACAATGCCGATCGAATAAATCGGAAGGGCAAGTTCTTTCAACGTCATGCCGAAAACGCCAATGGCGCGAGCAGGGCGCATTTTCAAAACAAAAGTACTGACGATTGCGGCAAGGATAATTGCAGTTCCCGTGGCTGAAAACCAGTCGAATTTATAAACAGCGCTGATTTTGGCATCGGTTGCAACGATGGGCGCCGTTTTGACAATGATATTATTGAGGAATGATACGTCGAAACTCAACACCCAGCTTTCCAAGGCGCCACCTTTGGCAAATAGTTTTTTGAAAGGCGCAATGCTCCAAATCATAACAAAAATGGTCAATATGATAAAAGGTGACCATGCTTTGATAATTTCTCCCATTGAATAATGGGGAACATCTTCTTTGGGGGCAGCTTCGCTTTCGTCAAAGCGGAAAACGCGTTTTGGCTGCCAGAAACGCAAGAACAGCGGCAAAACAACGAGTGTTGCAATAGCGGCTGTAATATCAGGCAATTCCGGCCCGAAATAGTTGGAAGTCAGGAATTGGACAATCGCAAATGTGCCGCCACCAACAAGCACAGCCGGCCAGGTTTCGCGAACGCCACGCCAGCCATCCATGATAATGACAAGCAGAAAAGGAACAAACACCGAAAGAAATGGCAATTGGCGCCCTGCCATCTGGCTTAATAAAAACGGGTCGAGATTTGAAACCTGTCCGGCAACAATAATCGGAATTCCCATGGCGCCGAAGGCAACCGGAGCGGTATTGGCAATAAGACAAAGACCGGCCGCATAAAGCGGGCGAAAGCCCAAGCCTGCAAGGAGCGCCGCAGTAATTGCAACCGGTGCACCGAAACCGGCAGCACCTTCAAGAAAAGCGCCGAAAGCAAAACCCACCAGAATGAGCTGCAGGCGCTGGTCTTCGGTAATTCCTAAAATGGAATGGCGAACAATGTTGAAGTCACCGGTGACAACCGAAATCTTATAAAGAAACACCGCGCCAACGATAATCCATGCGATTGGCCAAAGACCGTAGAAAAAACCATATATCGCAGATGAAACCGCCGGTCCGATCGGCATGCCATAGACAAAAACGGCAATCAGGAATGACAGGATAACAGTGATTGTACCAGCCACATGCCCTTTCATGCGAAGAAGAGTTAAAGCCAGAAAAAAGAAAATAATCGGTATTGCGGCAATTAATGCCGAAAGCCAAATATTTCCAACCGGAATATAATTCTGCATCCACGTCATTGTTTTCTCCTCCCAATACGTGTGCGATAAATGTTGGCTGGTAAGTAGTAAGGCTGAAGAAAACTAAAACGTCAATTTATTTGAGCTTAAAATTTGCATATATGAACCAAAAATAGGTTTTTATTGGAAAATATTCGGATTTTTATTATAAAAATTATAAAAATGACGTTTTTTTAAAGCAAAGCCGTTATTTAAGACGTTTTGCCATAGTGTTCCATGATTTTTTCGTGGCTATACGCCCGAGCTTTCAAAATTCGGGTGAATAAATATAGGTGTTTCGTTTTCGCCCGTTTGGGTAAACGCAATTCACTGATTGACGTGTCGATTATTTAACAAAGTGCCGATTAACAAAGAAATAGCGTGCTCTTAACGAGAAGTTGTCTCTTGAAAATTGGTAGAGGTCGGTTTTGACGAGGGCTATTTTTTTCACCTTTATAGCAGAAAAGGGGGAAAAGAAGATCTGACTTCTTTCACCTCTTTGACAGTCGAAAAAGGCCGGGCATTTTTTAAAAAGGGGAACGCCTCTTGTTGGAGCCGGTATGTCGGTCATATCGGCTTTTCCATCATTTATATTTATTTACCAGTCACCGATCAGCTATTTATCATCGGTCGCTGTTTACCTTTAGGGGACATCTCGTAAATATTGATATTCTATTTTCGAGCCAGCCGCCTATCAAGCCGGAATGTCGAATTCATCGAAATCTTTTTCGGTTTTTCCCTGTGCAATAAGTTCGTTATAATATTTGCCGCGAATTTTTTCGATTTCCGAACTGGCAAGCCCACGGCGCCAATATCCGACGGCTTTGATATTCTGCTTTTTCACATTGCAGTTCGCCATAAAGTGTTTCCTGATTGCACGGGCTTCTTCGCGTTCACAGGCAATCCAGATGGAGCAACCTTCTGCGGAGCTAATCTTTTCAGCCGAGTGAACAAGAAAACCGGTTTGCCCCGGATATTCTTCTTCCTTTCGCACATAGATATGTTTTTTGACCCCCTTTCTATCGGGGAGTTCACCGGCTGCTTCTGCCGTGGCGGATTCGATATAGATTTCGGCTTCGGTATTTTCCGGCCAATGGGAAAGAATGGAAAAAATGGCCGGAATGGCGGTTTCATCAGCAAAGAGCTTCAGCTTTTTATTTTTATATTCTTCCGTTGAAAATTGCGGGCGTGGACCAATCAAATAAGCATGAGATCCGGCTTTCAAACTTTGAAGCCAATTGATAGCGGGGCTTTCCCCTTTATGTTTGACAAAATCGACTTCGATTTCATGTGTCGCGGGATTAAAAGAACGGATTGTATAAATCCGGTAAACCTTGCGGCCTTGTCCGGTTTCGCCTATCTCGAAACGCACGGCAACATTTGCCTGTTGCCATTCAATCGGGTTCGTCGGGCTGATTGTTCCGGTCAGGCGGATGAGGTGGGGAAAAGGTTCATAAATCCGGCTGACCGTGAGTTCAAGGCGTTCCATCCCGTCCATGTGGTTTTCCGGCGTTAGTTCAGCCGTATTCCCGTTTTCTGTCTTTTCCATCTCTTAAACTCCCGCACCGATTGTTTTTTTTAGGTTTAAAACTATAGACGAATAAAAATGAATATAATAGTCAAGTTTTTAGTAAACCGGTATTGAAGAAAATATCGCTGTCTGTCAATTACGTTTTCATGTGGTTTTCCGGCTTGCCGGAAGTTTGCCAGAATGAACAGTGCTTATCCATTGATGACCGTCCAATCCAGGAAATAGTGAGTTCCTTCAAATTGCGCCTGTCAGTTGACAGGATGACGTGTAATATTTCTATACAAAGCGTGCTCTCCAATTTTCACATAAAGGGCATACTATCGCATTCTTTCCCTCTATGACTGTGCTTTCCCATTTTTTCCTGCAAAGAGCGCGCTGTCGCATTTGGCAATTCTTGTGACAAAGCTTGAAGACCAGCTTTTCCAACCCGAAAAAGCTTGAAATTTCAAGCTTGATTGGCGGCTGGTAACCCTGCTTTTTGTTCATCTTTGGATCAATTCGGAATGGCTTCGGTTTGCGGAGACACGCCATGTGCTTTATTCTGGTTATTCCATAATTTTTGATAGAGGCCATCGGCTTTCACCAATGTATCATGGGTTCCTTCTTCAACGATTTTCCCATTTTTCAGAACAATGATATGGTCGGCCCGACGAATGCTGTTCAGCCGGTGGGCAATGACAACGACTGTGCGGGTTCTGGTTAAAGCATTCATGGCGCGTTGAATTTCTGCTTCTGCCGACGGGTCAAGGCTTGCGGTTGCTTCATCAAGAAGCAATATCGGGGCGTTTTTCAAGAAAGCGCGGGCAATGGATATGCGCTGCTGTTCGCCCCCTGAAAGCGAGCTTCCATGCTCGTCAAGCACTGTGTCATAACCTTCCGGCAATGCCATGATAAATTGATGGGCTTCGGCCTGTTTTGCTGCTTCGATGATTTCCTCACGGCTCGCATCTTCCTTGCCGATTTTGATATTGTCATAGACCGTTCCGGAAAAGAGAAGAACATCCTGAAACACCATGCCGATCAACCGGTGAAGATTTTCGGTCCCTATGTCTTTAAGGTCGATATTGCCGATCGTGATTTTACCTTCCGTTCTTTCCCAAAGACGCGCGATAAGGTGGACAAAACTTGTCTTTCCGGCACCGCTCGGGCCAACTATTGCCGTTAATTCCTGCGGCCTGATCGTGCATGAAATATCATCTAGGACTTTGTGTCCGGCCACTTCTTTTTTGTCAGCTTCTTTTTTGTCATAGCTGAAACCCACATGGTCGAAACGGATTTCATAATTTTCCGGCATTTTTGGATGTTGCGGCTCTGACAAGGTCGGTTCATGAAGCAGCGCTTCAATGCGCATGAGTGAACGGTTTGCCAGACGCAACATCAACATTGCCTGACCGACTTCATATAATTGGCGGTAGACGGGCAAAGCGATAATCAGGAAAATCAACAATTGAGGGACTGTAAGCTTGTCATTTGCCAACCAATAAATGCCGAAAATAACCAGACTGATATAGCTCATTTCCAGCACAAAACCGAAGCATGACAGGAACGGCGAGGTTCTTGTTTCGGCGTGGAACCAGGCATTGCGCTGGTCGTTGAGGATTTTTACAAGTCTCTTCCAGCTATTGCCGAAACGTCCAAAGCTGCGGATAACAGTGATACTTTGCACATATTCAAGCAATGCCGACTGCACGGCACTATTGGCTTTTCCAAGTTTCACGCCTGCGCTTTTTCCCATAGCGAGCGTCCATAACAAGGCAAGCAAAGTCAAAGGAAAGCCGCAAAGCATGACAATTGCCAGACGAAAGTCGACAAAGAAAAGAAAAATAGTCAGAAAAACCGGCATTGAAAAACCGGCAACAAATGGCTGGATGAAATGCGACCACATATGTTCGACAAAAGTAATATCGGACGTCAGTCTTCCTGCAAGGTCGCCGCTTCTTTGCTTGTTGAACCAACCCATGGGAAGTTTGCGCAAATGTTCTGCCACATTAAGGCGCGCCTCGCCCATCATAGTGAAAGCACCATTATATATTTTCGGCGCACCGATCGCACTTGTACCGATGCGCAATAAAAAGCTCAAAACCATGCCGCCCCCGAAAAAAATAGCGGCTTTGATTGTCAACTCTTTGGCAAAGGCCTGTGTCAACATCATAAAAAGGAAGACGAAGGGGAGTGCTGCAAAAAAACCTTCGACAATCGTCCATAAAATGCCGTGAACGAGTTGTTTGTCGCGCGTTTTCGACAGCCGGAAACCGGACGTTAAAATATCGATTATCATGACTGCCCGCCTTTTTCTGCCAAATTATCCTGTTTTGTTGAGAGGGTTCTATTGTCTTCCACCCTAGTGTCGGTTTTTTCTTCGGCTTCTCCTGCCTCTTCTCCGAGCGACCACGCGCCGGCCGAAAGCTGGTCTTGCCATAAAATCCGGTAGGTCGGGCAATTTTTCAAAAGCTCTTCATGGCGGCCTTCGCCCGCTAGCCTGCCATGATCCATCACAATAATCTTGTCGGCAGAAACAAGATTTTGCAAATGATGGCCGACAATGAGAACTGTGCGATTTTTATAAAGTGTTTCGAGTGCCTCATGGATGAGGTTTTCATTTTCCGGATCAAGACTTGAAGTCGGTTCATCAAGGAGCAGGATTGGCGAATTTTTCAAAAAAGCGCGGGCAATCGAAAGCCTTTGGCGTTCGCCGCCGGAAAGTTGCGAGCCGCGTTCCTGAAGGAGCGTATCATAGCCTTGCGGCAGAGCTTCGATAAAACCGTCTGCTTTGGCAAGGCGGCAGGCCTCTTTAAGTTCCTCATCACTCGCATCGGGTTTGGCAATGCGCAAATTATCGGCAACAGTGCCATAAAGGAGAACAACATCCTGAAAAACAATGCTGGTCTTGTCGAGAAGGTCGTCAAGTCGCCAGTCGCGCACATCAAGCCCACCTATTGTTAAATGCCCATGGTCGAATTCATAAAGTCGCGCAACAAGTTTCAGAAGTGTACTTTTGCCCGAACCGCTTGGCCCCACCAATGCCGTAACTTGATCGGCTTTTGCGCTAAAACTGACATGGTCGATCGCGAGCCTTTTGCCGTAACTATAAGAAACATCGTCAAAAACAATTTCATAGGGGCCTTCAGGTGTTTTGCTATTGTAATTTTCGATAAGCGGTTTTGCAGTCAAAACCTCGTTGATATGATCCATCGCTTCGATATGGTTCATTTTCTCATGAAGTGCCCCTGAAAGGGTCAGAAGAGGTTCAAGAACCAGTGGCGAAAGAAGCAAAAATAACACAAAAGTAGCCGGTTCAAGTGAACCGTTTACATAGAATATGGCTCCGATCGGGGCGACCAGAACAAGATTGCCGCGCAGTAAAATAGCAAATGTCATGAACGAGCGTGTTACTCTGGCCGCAAAACTGTGCGCCCAGTCAACCGCATTATGGATTGTCTTTGAAAGATTGCCAAAAGACCGCGTATCGAGACCGAAACTTTTGATAACGTGTACACCACGGATAAATTCGCTGATTTCGCCTGAAATTTTTTGTTGTAAACCAATCCATTCACGCATGTCATCGCCCATGCCGCGGGTCATCCACCATTGCGCAAAAAAGGCAATCGGCAAGGGGATTAAAACAATAATGGCAAGCCGCCAATCGGCAAAAAACAAAAGGATAAGAGCCGAAAGCGATACAATGGGAGCAGAACTGAGATTAGGCAAAATATGGGCATAAAGGCTTTCAAGACTGTCAATATCATCATAAAGCGTGCGCCTGAGTTTCCCTGAAGACTGGTTTGCAAAAAACGACAGTGGAACCTCTCCCAGTTTTTGCGCTGCTCTTTTTCTGAGTGTAAAGAGAATGGTGAACGCCCCTTTATGGGCAAGCATGTCACTTAAAGATACGAATATCCATCTAAGCAGAACAAGGCCGATCGCAACACCTGCAAGATACCAGAGTCTCGTCGGGTTGACCGTCGGTTTCAAAAGCTCGCCGGCAATAAGCGAAATCACATAGAAGGGCGCAATGCTCAAAGCCGCAGCAATAATGGCCGTGATGATGGCGGAGCCTGTAAAAAAACGCGAATAGCGTAAAAGCCCCAGAAAAGTGGCAGGCTTTTCACTGTCATAAAATGTTGAATTCATGGATGGTTGTTGGCTCATCACGATTACCGCAAAAATTGTTAAAAACCGACTATGACTTATTTTTGATAATTTTGGTATAGTTTTATTTGTTTACCCATGAAAAACTTTTTTATCGGTTTTGTTGTCACCGATTTTTTAGAATAAATTTCGGTGTTCTCAGGAGAAAACCGTTTTCCAAACAGGATAATTTTTGGAAAAAAACGCGATCAATTTTATGCGCTTTCCATCAGGCTTTTCAAACCTGTATCACGATCATCGCAGCTATCGGACAAAAATTATTCTTGTCATCCATGTTCCTGAGGTCAGAAAAACATTTTGCACGAGAAAGCTTCAAGGAATTGCCGGAAAGGTGAGAGGCATTAAATCGGCGTTTTCGGTCGTTAAAAAGGTTCTATGTCAAGCCTGCAACGTTAGTTGACGGTTTTGATACCCGTGGCACTCAATTTCATTGTTTGATGAGGCATAATTTTTAAAAAAATTATGCCTCACAACATAAGCTGAAATATAATGGGCTAAGTTTGCTATTATTTGCCTTAACTCTACAAATAGATTTCAGAACTTGAAATCGGCTTTTGCCCAGAAGGTGCGTCCCGGCTCTCGTACTTGATAATGGGCGGGAAAGCCGAAACCGGCATCTCCATCACGGTTCAGATGTTCGAAATAATCCTTGTTAAAGACGTTATCGACCCCGCCGGTCAAAGCGACATTTTTTGAAATCTTGTAGCTGCCATTTAAAGAAAAAACACCAAAGCCCGCACTTTTATCAAAGTCTTTCCCCACCACATTACCCTTGTTTTCGGCAATGCGCGGTTGATCGGCAACAAGCCTTAAAAGGCCGCCAATGCTCCATTTTTCTTTTTGATAAGTGAGGCCGAGCCTTCCCTCCAAGGGTGGAATTTGCGGCAAAGCTTCATTGTCAGTGGTGTTTTTCCCCCACGAATAGGCAAGGCTTGAATCAAACTTCCAGACATTGAAGAACATATGGGAAAGCCCCAACTCGCCCCCCATTATGGTGGCATCGACATTCGATGCTTTTGACTGCCCGCTTGAATAGTCGAAGAGAATATAGTCATCAATCTGGCCGACATAAGCAGAAGCCCAGATGTCGCTATTTTCCCCGCTATATTGCGCACCGAAATCAAGCTGAGTGGTTTTTTCGGGCTTTATGCCGTCAAATGCATTGAGTGAGTTAGCGTCGGATTGTTTGGGGGAAAACAGTTCCCAATAATCGGGAAAACGCTCGGCATGTCCAAGCCCGATATAGGTTGTAAGCGGTATTTGATCGAGGTCGCGCTCATAGCGAAGAAAACCGCTTGGCAATGTTCTGTCGCGCTTGTCGCCATCTGTCGGACTTGTGCTTCTCTCATCCTTCGCAGAAGCCCGATCAAGTCTGCCGCCAAAAACAAGACGTTGATTTTCGGCAAAGTTCCATGTCGCTTCGCTGAACAGTCCGTAATTGAAAAATACCGCATCCTTATCCCAACCGTTAATGCTCATCATATTGCGGCTTTTTCTTTTGCGGTGGGTGTTGGTTTGAACATCAACTCCGCTCACGAGCGATAAATCGCCAAAATCCCAATTGGTGGTAAAGTGGCCGCCCATGGTGCGCCGGTCAAGGCGCGATTCCATCGGCATAGACGACATATCCATTGCGCCACCTGTACCTCCCATTCCGCCCATGCCATTCATTCCTCCCATGCCGTTCATGCCACCCATACCGGCCATCGGATTTCCGCCTCCGCTTCCCATCATATGGTTCATATCCATGGCTCCCATAGCCGACATATGCCCCATATGACCGGTGCCCGGTTTGCCTGTGCTGGTGATACCGATTGGACGTGGGGAAGCGTTGGTCGCAAGATGGCGCAAACGGAAATTATCCATAATGTGATCGGCATAATTATAGTAAAATTGCGCGTCGACCTTGGTAAGCTTGTCATTAATATTTTCTTTGATGAATTTGGCACCAAGCGATTCCCGCTTGAATTGGCTGCCATCCATAGCGCGGCCGGCATAGCGGGCTTCACCATCACCGCCGCCGCCCGAAAGCTCGAACAATGTATTTTCGTCTGGAGTGAACCCCAAAAACATATCGCCATTCCATTTGTCCCATTTTGAGGGAACACTATTGCCATCACCATCATGATAATCATGGGAAAGGGCTTTGTTACCGATAATCCGGACATAGCCGGGACGCGCTCCGACAGTGCCGTCAAGGCGGGATTCAAAACGGCTATTGGAACCGATGACAATACTGGAATCGCCTTTGACGGTCGGCTTGTCAAAATGTTGCGGGTCGCGTTCAAACAAAATTGTTGCCGCCGAACCGGTGGGGCCATAGCGCACGGTTTGAGGCCCCTTCACAACAGTGAGCCGGTCATAGCTTTCAGGCGAGATATAGGATGTCGGATTATCCATCCGCCCCGGACAAGCGCCCATAATCGTGCTGCCATCATTGACAATATTAAGACGCGAGCCGAATTGGCCTCGAAAAACGGGGTCGCCATTGGTGCCACCATTGCGAATGGTTGCAAAACCGGGAATGGTTTTGAGATAATCGGCACCGTCCGAAGCGGGAATAGGTTGGCGTGGGGCTTTCGGATTGGTAACAACAGTGACCGGTGAAGACATGGCAGCCGATGTAACGATAACCGGTTTTAGAACCATGTTTTCATTTTCTGCGGCCTTTGACGCAGCTTCTTTTTGTGCGGGACTAGTTGGCGGGGTTTGAAGTGGCGTCATCGTGCTCTTCTCATTATTTGAAACCGTTTCGGCTTTTGCGCCCGTCGGCATTATGATGAGCAGGGTGGAAAGGGTAGCAATGGCACCAATTGCGGCAGACGATGATTTTAATGCGTTCGAGCGCGCGGAAAATTGCCTGTCGGTTTGAAAGAGAGAATCCATTTTTTTAAAATCCATGAGGAAAAGTGGATTGAAACTTTGTCAGGCATGGAAAACAAACAGGAATTGCCATGAAAGGCATTCTCTGAGCCTCGTTTTTTGTGAGGCTTTAAACCATGCATTTTGACGGTTAAAAAAACAGGCTGACAAGTTTTACAATCACAATTGAAAACCAAAAAATGGCAGCAGTGACTTGCGCCACGTCGGCAAAAAACGCGGCCATTTTTTTAAAAATTCGATGTGATGATCTATTGAACCTGTCAGCTTATGAGTGACAATGGCGGTGAGCGCGGCGAGGCGTTGGATTTTACAAAAAAGGTGCCGAAGGTTACCGCGTCATAGGGCAGTAAAATCTCGACGAGGAAGAGGTGATGTTCGCCGATTTCAACGCTATCGGGCGGGGTGAGCATTGATGCGCCGATGCGGCAGGCATGACATGCACCCAGTTCATGACATGAATTGTCATTATGGTGTTTTTTGCTTAATTTTTGCGGTTTTGAAGTTGCGTTTTTCGAGCAAATGTCGCTATCGGAAACCATATGCGAATGGTTCTGCTGAACGCTTTCATGATGGTGAGACGAGTGGGCTTCAAAACTGTTTGGTAGAACCGGAAAATTGCGATTATGGGCGAAGGCGAGGTTGAGCAGTGCGAAAATGCACAACACCCTGATAACCACGGAAAATGGTTTGCTCGTCCCGATCATTTCGCAAAAACTTTCCCTTTTAAGGAAACAATTATCCAGTTTTATTTTTTTTGCAAGATAGACCAAAACAACCAACAGGAATTTTTAAAAAAATCGGCAAAGAAGCGGGGAATAGAAGACCATCGGGAAGTTCGGGAAAGAGACGGTGAGAAGGGACATAGCAAGATGACAGGGAACGAGAAGCGAGTGTCATAAGAAGGGGAGGAGATGTAAGAAAAAGGGAGGTTAAGCAATTCCGAGAAAGAGAGAGGCTTATCCCACGGGTTACAAGTTTATGATGTGCTTTTTTTCCCATATATCCGTATGTTTTATTTTTGCGAGCTTTTAAAAAAGAACGCGTTTCAGGCAAAGCCCGCTTTTCCATTCCCACTTTTCTAATAGGCCTTGTGAAAAGAGGCCGGTTTATGAGGGGGCTTCAAGCGTTTATAGGTGAAGAAGACATTTCAAAGAGCCTTCGCTTATCTCATTGCTCTTTCATGATTTTATTGTTCAAGGAGAAATCATGCGCCCTTTTATAATTTGCCATATGATGACATCGATTGACGGAAAAATAGTGGAAGATCATTGGACTGCGCCTTATGACGGAACAGAAAATGATGAGACGACAATTTCCTATTATGACCTTAACGACAGTTTTAAGTGCGATGCGGAAATGCTGGGGCGGGTTACCGTTCAAAGGCATTTTGCAAAGCAGAAATTTAATAACCCAAATCCTGTTAACGCGATTGACCCGCAACCTTTTATCGGTAAGCGCGAAACAAAACGGCTATGCATTGTTTTCGATCGCCATGGGCGTATCAAATATGAGGGCGACAGAATTTGCGGCGAAAATATCATTGTCGTTTTGGGCAAAAAAATATCGCAAGCCTATCTGGAACATCTTCGTGCCTTGGGGATTTCCTATGTCTTCGCCGGTGAGGATGGAAATGACCTTGTGGAAGCCATGGAAAGTCTTGGGCATTTTTTCAATATGAAGCGAATTGTTTTGCAGGGTGGTGGCACGATTAACGGAGCATTTCTGGAAAACGGGCTTATCGATGAATTGAGTGTGATGATCTATCCCGGAATTGACGGGCGAAAAGCCGCACCTTCCTTATTTGATTGGTCACCTCGCACGGATAATAGTGCAACGGGAGAACCGGTTTTGGTGAGAGGAAATCCGGCCGCCGGACAGTCACTCGAATTGCTGGAGGTAAAAAACGCCGGTCAGGGTGTTATTGCACTGCGCTATAAAATACACCATCAGAAAAATCGGGAACAATAAGCGTTAAAAGCAATAGATCGGGCTTTCGGCGACGTATTTAACAGTTGCCGATGAAAAATCGCAATCATTTAGCCGTCTGAGCATGAAGGAACACAGCCGATAATTCCGCCGAACGCAATTGGTCTTCTGGTTAAAAATGTTTCCCGTTGGCTGAAACGCTTCTTCTGACTGAACCGCCAGCTCTCTATAGTCGACTTTTCCGGAGATTAAAGAAATTTCAATATAATCAGGAACGGGGCCATTATATTGAGATCTCCGTTTTATATGAGGCGTTGTTTCATCCCGCTTGAAAGTCGGTTGAAGCGGCGAGTTGTTCCTGCCCTTTGAAGTCTTCAAGCCGTTTTTTTAAAACCTCGATGGTGGTTTTTAAAGCACCTGAACCGAGCACCATACGTAACGGTGCGGGCGTTATATCGACACTTTCGATAATGCGGGCGGCCATGCGCTCCGGATCACCTGCGGCCAAGCCGTTTTTTCGATCAAGCATTTTCTGGAAAGCATGGGCGGGCGTGTTGTCATAAGCTTTTATAGGCTTGGCAATTTTTGCGCTTTTATAGCGGAATTCGGTTCTTGCTCCACCGGGTTCGACAATCGTCACGCCAATATTGAATGGTGCCATTTCTTGTGAAAGCGAGTCACAAAATCCTTCGATGCCCCATTTCGTCGCGTGATAAAGCGAATTTCCGGCAAAAGCGACTTCACCTCCATAGGAAGAAATCTGGATGATACGCCCATGTTGCTTTTTCCTCATAATGGGCAGGAAGGCGCGAATAAAGTCAATCGAACCGGTAAGATTGGTTGCGATAATATCGTCAATTTCTTCATCCGACAATTCTTCGGCAGCACCGAACAATCCATATCCGGCATTGCTGACAATCACATCAATTGTTGAAAACAATTCTTCCGCTTTTTGCCCAAGTTGTTTCACAGCCTTCCGGTCTCTCATTTCGACAATTGCGACATGAAAATTATCGGGATAGCGGTCAATCAAATCTTCAACAGGTCGAGTTTTGCGTACAGTTCCCAATACGTTATCGCCGCGGCTTAAAACCTGTTTGATCATTTCATAGCCGAAACCGCTTGAAACACCCGTTATCACCCAGTTGCGCTTGACCATTTTTTGAAACCCTTTGACAAGATGCATTTTCAAATGCGTACAGTCTTTTATCGACTATGCGCGGCTGCTTTTTATTATCGAGATTAATCCGAAGAGCACTTTTTCCGAAAGCGGGCGCAAGAAACTAGACTTTATGCAAAATTTTCATAAAACAAGCTGTCTTGGCAATGTTTGGTTCTCAAAGTTTACCGGTCAAAAAACTTCCCGTCCCAACAATTTGAAAAGGCAAGGCTTCAGGAGAGGCAGCAGAAATATCGGGAATTCATAAAACAAATTTACGGGAAGGGGAGAATGACGCAAACAGCAAATCTGGGGAAAAGGAAAAAGGGGCTGGACAGAATGAAAACCGCAATGGAACGAACCGGAATGGCAGATAGTCCCCTTTTTTTTAAGCCTTATCGGAAATTGAGATGTAAAATGCGCGGGGGAACATGGCGTGCTATCATAAAGCCTTATAGCGCAAACAATCGATAACCAATTGAAAAGCGGCAGTGTGTTGACGTCGTGTCGGATAATAGAGATAATATCCCGGAAATGGCGGACAATAATTTTCAAGAATGCGTTTAAGCCGTCCGCTTTCCACCCGTTCGACCACTGCATCTTCGGTTGTGTAGGCAATGCCGAAGCCGGCTTCGGCAGCATCCAAAGCCTGATCAATTGTGTTGAAGCTCAATTGTCCTTCGACCCTTATTTTGCATTCATGGCCATTTTCTTCAAATTCCCAAACGTAAAAGCCGCCGGATGTCGGCAATCGAAGATTGATGCACTGATGTTCAAGAAGATCGCGCGGCGTTTCCGGAGTGGGATGTTTTCCAAGATATTGTGGTGAGGCGACAGCCGCCATACGGAGATCCGGCCCGATTTTTAACGCGATCATATCTTTTTCGACCTGTTCACCAAGCCGCACACCGGCGTCGAAACGCTCGGCCACAATGTCGGTCAAGGCATAATCAATCGAGATTTCAAGATGAATATCGGGATATTTTGCAAGAAGCGGGTAAAGCTTTGGCCATAAAATGGCTTTTGCTGCATAATCGGGTGCGGTTATGCGGATTGTGCCGGATGGATGATCGATTGTCTCGCAAAGGTGTTTCAGTTCGCTTTCCATCGCCACAAGATGGGGGGTATAAAGTTCGAGAAGCCGTTCGCCATTATCGGTCGGTGCAACTGAACGAGTGGTGCGGCGCAATAATTGTAAATGGAGGCGATCTTCCAGATTTTTTATCGAATGGCTCAAAGCCGATTGGGATATGTTGAGCTTGTGAGCTGCTTTGGTAAAGCTTTTTTCCTCGGCAACAACCATAAAGGCCATAAGATCGGCGATATTTTCTCGAAGCATGACTGTGCCTTCAATTTTTTAAACGGACATAGTCTATCATGGAGCACAGAAAAAACGCAAAACCGTTTGGAATTATACTATTTGAACAAAAGCCGAAATAATCCGCTTGAACGGGCGGGTATGTTTAATTAATTCGCCATGCAAGGATTTACTTCATAGAACGACATATATGAAAGAAGTTGGTATTATCATATCGGTTGTTGCAACGGACCGGTTTATCACCAGTCCGTATTTTTTTATGTTTATTACAAGAAACACGATTATTTTTGAAGTGCGCTATAGGCCTCGATAATCATTTTTTCGGATTGTTTTAAATAATCGCCGAGAAGCTTGGCAGCTTTTTTGGCTTTTTCTTTTTTTAAGCAGTTAACGATAGCGCGGTTCATGGCTACAAAAGGCTGGTGAAGCGAACGCAAGTCGGAAATCAGACCGAAGATTAATCTGAGTTCGACTGTCAGCTCGGCAAAAAGCCGGTCAAGTCGCGGGCTGTTGCCGAGGCTTACCAGCAATTGGTGAAATTCCATATCGGCAGTACCGACATCCTGCCATTTTTTTTCTTCGCAGAGCTTTTCCGCTTTTCCTACGACTTTGTCCATCATGAAAATAGCTGAATGGGGAAAATGCACATTGCGAACGGAGCCAACTTCGATAATTTTACGTAAGCGGTAAACGTCGATAATCGTGTTGAAATCGGGAATAGTTACGAAGACACCACGGTTCGCACGGTATTCGATAAGTCCGTTTTTTGTGAGCAGGCGAAATGCTTCACGCAATGTATTACGCGAGACCGACAATTTTTTTGCCAGTATCGCTTCGCTCAAATGCTCGCCAGGATGGTAATGGCCGTTGATAATGGCGGCTTCGATGGCTTTTACAGTCTGATCTGCAAGTGATAGTTCATCGTTCGTTTTTTTCATTCGACCGTTTGCCCCCTTGGTTGGCGGTTCCGTCGATATAAATTACGGAGCCTTTTTCACAAAAATAATTGGAAACAAAATGCAAAGCCGAAAACCTCCCCGGTTCAATATCCTCCAAATATATTTACAAGTTTATTTGAGAAAGAAGATGATTGCAATGCCTGACAATCAAAGTTAGATTGTTCAACAATTTAAAAGCAGCCAATAATTTATATTCGAAAAGGGGAGGTTCATATGAAGTCGATTGATTTGAACAGCGATCTGGGTGAAAGTTTTGGTCCCTGGAAAATGGGCGAAGATAGCGAAATGTTGTCTATTGTTACCAGTGCCAATGTTGCTTGTGGTTTTCATGCAGGCGACCCTGCCGGTATTTTAAGAACACTGGAAGCAGCCAAGAAGAATAATGTGCGCGTTGGTGCCCATATCGGTTATCGTGACCTTGTGGGCTTCGGGCGCCGCAATATGGACCCGACCGATAGCGAATTGACAGGTGACGCCATTTATCAGATCGGTGCGCTTATGGGGCTTGCCAAAGCGGCAGGAACCAAAGTTGTCTATGTGAAGCCGCATGGCGCGCTCTATAACACAATTGCCCATGATATGCGTCAGGCGAAAGCCGTTATCAATGCGATCAAAGTGGTCGAGCCGTCACTCATTCTTATGGCCTTGGCAGGCTCGACTCTTATTCCTTTTGCCCGTGAAGCCGGACTTGTTGTGGTGGCAGAAGCTTTTGCCGACCGTGCCTATAAGAGCGATGGGACACTTCTATCCCGCCGCGAAAAAGGTGCTGTGCTGAGTGACCCGGCTGTCGTTGCCGAACGTATGGTAAAATTTGTCGAGACAGGCAAAATTACCGCGATTGATGGCAAAGAGATTAGCCTTGATGCACAGTCGATTTGCCTTCACGGCGATAGTCCGAGTGCTGTATTAATGGCTAGAGCTGTCAAAGCCGGTCTTGAAAAAGCCGGTGTTTCCTTAAAGCCATTTGTTGATTGAGGGAGTGTCTTTTTCCCATGCGCTTTCTCGGTGTCAATAATTCGGCCTTTCTGATCGAGCTTGCCGATCTTGAAGAAACATTGGCTTTGTTTGACCGCTTGCAACAAGAAATCCGGCGCGAAGAGAAAGATCTGCAAGATCAAGAAAAGCTTCAGGGGCAAGAAAGTCTTCAAGCTATTGTCGAAATTATTCCGGCAGCGCGGACTTTGCTCATTAAGTTTGATCCGTCTCTTGCCGATGAAAACACGTTGGAGACAAAAATTGCGGGATTGAAACTTGAAAAAGGGCAACAAAAAAGCGGCAAACTTGTCGAGATACCGGTTGTCTATGACGGGGAAGATCTTGACGATGTTGCCGCTCTTTTAAAAATTGACCGTGAAGAGGTTATCCGTCGTCATGTGGAAAGTCATTATCAGGTTGCTTTTTGTGGCTTTGCTCCCGGTTTTGCCTATTTGACGGGCGGTGATCCCATTTTTAATGTTCCAAGGCGTGCGTCACCACGAAAATCTATTCCCGCCGGTTCTGTAGCACTTGCAGGAAAATTCGGTGGTGTCTATCCGCAACCGAGCCCCGGTGGCTGGCAATTGATCGGGCGGACAAATGTTAAAATGTTTGATCTCGACCGCGACCCGCCTTCACTTTTAAAACCCGGTGACAGGGTGCATTTTGTTGATGTGACGAAAGATTATTCGGCTCGTCCTGAAGGGGCGACAAACTTTTCCTTTTCCCGAAAGGAAAAAGTCGGAACTCTTTCCGAAAAACAAATGAAAAATGACAGGATTGAGATTGCCGAACAGGAAAAATCACAAAACTTTTTTTCGCCTGACGAGGGAAAATTATTGCCGGATAGGTCGGGTAGCAAAGCTTTAAAGAGCATTGCTTCAACGAACGCCGCAGAGCAGAATGAAAAAGCCAGTTTAGCAAAAACGGGCGGTCATGACGACAACGGAAGATCAGCCACCGAAGCAACGCCGAAACCTCAAGAAAATGCGGTTTTCAAATTGGTAACAACATTGATGCCGGTTACATTTCAGGATCGTGGGCGCTTGTTCCAATCTTCTCAAGGGCTTTCCTGTTCAGGGGCACTTGACCAGAAAGCAATGGCCAATGCCAACCGGCTTGTCGGCAATTCTCTTGAACAACCGGTGCTGGAATTCACCTATGGGAATGCGCGTTTAAAAGCATTGCAACCATCGGTTATTGCTTTTACCGGTGCGAACCTGCCAATTACTGTCAAAACAGCAACAGGCACAGTTTTTGTTTTTGAAAAAAACACACCGCTCTCTATTGATGAAGGTGATGAAATCATTCTTGGGCGGCCATTCACAGGCTTTCGTAGCTATATGGCTTTGCGTGGTGGCTTTAAAGTTGAACCGGTTTTAAAAAGTGCTTCTTTTGACAGTCTTTCCAATTTGGGGCCAAAACCGCTATCAGCAGGTGACAACATCTTTATAGCCAATAACAGCGCTTTGCGGCCGGTTTTATTGTCGCTTGATGACCCTTATTCCTTGCCGGAAGCAGGCGATAAAGTGGTGCTTGATGTGGTTATGGGGCCGCGTACCGATTGGTTTACAGAGCAATCAATTGCGATGTTTCTTGAAAAACACTGGCAAGTGACGCCAGCTTCAAACAGAATTGGCATAAGATTACAAAGTGACGCCCGTCTCGAGCGCTCGCGAAGCGATGAATTGCCGAGTGAAGGCACAGTAACGGGGGCAATAGAAGTTCCTGCAAATGGCGAGCCGGTTTTGTTTTTGCGTGACCGACCTGTTACCGGCGGATATCCGGTTATTGCCAATCTTGTTGAAGACCAGATCGACCTTGCGGCACAAATTCCGATAGGGGCCTTTATCAAGTTTCGCGCTGTCAGAAATTTTTATGACAGCGAGCAGAAAAGCTTGAAGAGCGGTGCCAATAAAACTTCAAAAAAATCATGAAATTAAATGGAAATGGCAAGAACCAAAAAACATAAAGTCGAAACACGGGCTTTCGGAAGACACAAGAGCACGGGCTTGATTTAAGAAATTACAAATTCGGAGTGATGGGGACGTTCATGAAAAAAATATTGATTGCCAATCGTGGAGAAATTGCATTGCGCATTATTCGTGCAGCACACGATTATGGTGTTTCTTCGGTTGCAATTTATGCCGATATTGATAGTTCAGCGCTTTTTGTCAAAGAAGCCGACGAGGCTTATAGCCTCAACGGTAACCGGCCGGAAGAAACCTATCTTGATGGCGACAAAATTATTGCTATTGCCAAACGTTCGGGGGCCGATGCCATTCATCCGGGCTATGGCTTTTTGTCGGAAAGTGCCGAATTTGCCAAAGCAGTGATTGATGCAGGTCTCATCTGGATTGGGTCGGATCCGGAAGTGATTGACCTCTTGGGCGACAAGCTCAAAGCCCGTGCAGTTGCAAAAGAGGTGGGCGCGCCGCTTGTTGCCGGTAGCAACGGTATGATCACAAGCGGTAAGGATGTTATCGCTTTTGCCGAAAAATATGGCTTTCCCGTTGCAATCAAGGCAGCGCATGGTGGCGGCGGGCGCGGCATGAAGGTTGTATGGAAACGGGAAGAGGCAGAAGAGCTTTTCCAGTCGGCTGTCCGTGAGGCTGTTCAGGCTTTTGGCCGTGGCGAATGTTATGTCGAACAGTTCCTTGATCGCCCCCGCCATGTCGAAGCGCAGGTGATTGCCGACAAACTGGGGCATGTTGTGGTGCTTGGAACCCGCGATTGTTCATTACAAAGGCGCAACCAGAAACTTGTCGAAGAAGCACCGGCACCGTTTATTTCCGAGAGAGTTGAAAAACGTTTGAAGGAAGCAGCTACAAATATTTGCCGTCATGTCAATTATAGCGGTGTCGGAACTGTCGAATTCCTGTTGGGGCGCAATGACGTTGTTTCCTTTCTCGAAGTCAATACGAGGTTGCAGGTCGAGCATCCTGTGACAGAAGAAACAAGCAGGATTGATGTCGTTGTTGAACAATTCC
The DNA here is from genome assembly GCF_016102485.1 of Bartonella sp. W8122. NCBI lineage: Bacteria > Pseudomonadati > Pseudomonadota > Alphaproteobacteria > Hyphomicrobiales > Bartonellaceae > Bartonella > Bartonella sp. W8122. The sequence goes on along the minus strand of NZ_JACFOO010000003.1, from coordinate 35,438 downwards.
GTATTGCCGAAGGTTTACCTTTGACAATTGATAAAACGCCTACCCCCATTGGTCACGCCATTGAATTTCGTATCAATGCCGAGGATGTCGGACGCGGGTTTTTGCCGTGCCCTGGAACAATTACAAAGTTTTCGCCGCCGTCTGGTCCCGGTGTGCGGCTTGATAGTGGCGTTCGTGAAGGCGGCATTGTTGCCCCGCAATTTGACTCGATGATTGCGAAACTCGTTATTACCGGAAGAACACGCGAAGAAGCGTTAAAGCGTGCCGCACGGGCTTTGAACGAATTTGAAATCGAAGGGGTTGCAACGGTCTTGCCATTTGACCGGCTTGTTGTTCAACATCCGGATTTTATTGGAGAAAACGGCTTTAAAGTTTATACACGCTGGATCGAGACCGATTTTGCCGAAAAATTGGCTATGGAAACCAAAGCCGATAAAATTGACCCGCAAATTGAGCGTTTCGATATTGAAATTGATGGAAAGCGGGTGGAACTCGGTTTGCCATTCCGGTTTTTGAAATTGCTTGAAGGGGCAGGAAGTGCAGTGAATGGTGCACAAAATCCGCAATTCGATAGTGGGAAACAAGTGAAGGCCGATAAGGGCGCTGGTGATATTGCTGCACCTATTCCCGGAACGATCAAAGCATGGCTCGTCGAGAACGGCAAAAAAGTCGAAGAAGGTTCGACTTTAGCCGTAATGGAGGCCATGAAAATGGAGACTGAAATTAAAGCCGAAACAAGCGGAACACTGGAAATTGTAAAACCCGCTGGCAGTATCGCCAATGTCGGGGAAGTGATTGCCCGTATCCGCTAGAAATCGGGCGCTTTAAAAATCGGCATCCGGAACTTAAAACGGTTTTTAAACCGGAAAAGCCAAGAACGGATAAACTACCGGTTTGGCAGTTAAGGTAAGTGTGCTGAAAGAAAAAACAGCCTGTAGAAAGAGGCTGTTTTTTTAAAGAATGTTAATTGTTAAAAATTCAAGCAGTGTTCCCGATATTTCGAGTGCCCACGTTGTGAGCTGTTCGTTAGAAGTCGGGTGTCGTCTCAAAAGATCGGTGGCTTTCCTCTCAAGAGATCAAAAAAAGTCCACGCCCGTTATGCTTTCATAGCTGTCAGTGCAATTTGTAATATGGGGCGGATTTTGATCTGGCAATGACTAAAGTTGTGCGCGCTCTGATTGCAAACTCGAGAAAAGCTAACCGTTCTTGCCGATTATTTAAAATTCGAAAAACAGGGTACATTCGCCGTTGCACCCATGGAAGATATTGATTATCTCGTGACTGCGAGACAGCCGGACACAATGCGGGAAAATGTTTAAGCTTACTCGTCATTGAAATTGTTGTATAATTTGTAAATCCTTCGGGTTGGCATGCCTGAAGGAAAAAATGAAAGGGTTAGCATTGTCGTTCCAAAATGATTGTTCGAAACCTTTGCCGGAACATTATGTCACCCGTCATTATAAAACCGGTCCGCTCAATGCATTGACAGATGTTGCCGGTGTCAAAGTAGGCCATGTCACGATCAAGGAAGGGGATGCAACCCGCACCGGCGTCACAGCAATTCTGCCGCATTCCAACAATATTTTTCAAAATAAGATACCGGCGGGTTTCAGCGCATTTAACGGTTATGGAAAATTTGCGGGCTCTGTTCAGGTGGAAGAACTTGGCGAGCTTGAAACACCGATCTTGCTTACCAATACACTTGCAACCGGTCGCGCGATTGAAGCACTGATCTATTACACTTTGCATGAAAAGGGCAATGAAAACGCAACATCCATCAATGCTGTTGTCGGTGAAACCAATGATTCACGGCTGAATAATATACGGGCGTTGCGCCCGAGTTTTGATGAAATGCTCGAAGCTTTGAAAAATGCTCGAACCGGCCGGTTTGAAGAAGGGGCAGTGGGAGCCGGCACCGGCACAGTGGCCTTCGGTCTTAAAGGCGGTATCGGCACGGCCTCGCGCCTTATCGAAATTGGTGACAAAACCTATACAATCGGCATTCTCGTGCAGTCGAATTTTGGCGGTCATCTTGGAATTCTCGAAAAGAGCAACATAAATTACCCAGTACCGAGTGCTGATAAAGACGGGTCGATTATTATGATTGTTGCAACCGATGCGCCCCTCGATTCAAGGCAATTGAAACGGCTAGCCAACCGGACATTCGGGGGGCTAGCTAAAAGTGGAGCAGCTTTGAGCAATGGCTCGGGCGATTTTGCCCTTGCTTTTTCCACCGCAAAAGAACTTCGCCATAGAGAAGAAGAATCGCACATGGTTGATGTTCCCCATATTGACGACCGTGCCCTCTCGCCCATGTTCGAGGCGGTCATAGAAGCAACCGAAGAAAGCATTTTACGGTCTTTATGGATGGCGCATGATATGTCGGGCGTTAATGCTGCAACCATGAAACCTTCGCATTTTACGTCGCTTGCCACACTTATCAACAATGCCGCAACAGACTGATTTTTAAAGGAAAATAACGGGCACACAAGCAATTTATATGCCAGTTTTAAAAGTTTTTGAAAAAAACACTTGAACGACAAGTAGGATTTAGGGAATAAAACCGGCTTTGACGGTTTTAAAAAAAGGTAAAGCAGGAATGCGCCCGCAAAAGATATATTCGGCGGCATTTTTAATTGTGAGCAATCTTTTCTTGTGTCCGAAGGGGCAAGACAGCAAGAGTCTGGTGAGTGTGTCATAGCAAGACAGTTTAACGGCGTTGTCCGTGACAACGGGGTGCTCTGTCCATGGTTTTGCCTAAAACAACCATAGTGGGTAGAAAGAATTTGAGAAAAAACCTTTCGTTGAAATTTGAGTACGTTAAAAAAGCGGGTGGAGTCAGCTTTTTCAAACGCGTTCCGGAAAGCGGTTGAAATGTCGGAAGAAAAGAGGTTGGTCAATTTGGATGCGCCGCTATTAAACGTAAAAGGCCTTGATGTCGATTTCAAAACCGAAGACGGCAATTTCCGTGCGGTGAAGTCGCTTGATTTTTCGGTCAATGCCGGTGAAACATTGGCAATCGTGGGCGAAAGCGGCTCGGGAAAATCGGTAACGTCGCTCTCTATTATGCGTCTTATCGAATTCGGCGGTGGCAAGATTTCTTCCGGCGAGGTGCTCTTTAACGACAAGAGCGCTGTGCGCGATCTTACAAAGCTTACGCAATCGCAAATGAATAGCGTTCGCGGCAAAAATATTGCGATGATTTTTCAGGAACCGATGACATCGCTCAATCCCGTTTTCACCATAGGTGACCAGATTGGCGAGGCAATCCGCCTCCATCAGGGGGGTACGCACAAGGAAGTGCGTCAGGAAGCGCTTGCCATGCTTGAAAAAGTGCGTATTCCCGATGCCAAGGGGCTCCTTGATCGCCACCCGCACCAGCTTTCCGGCGGTATGCGCCAAAGGGTGATGATTGCGATGGCACTTGCCTGTCGCCCGCAACTTCTTATTGCCGACGAACCGACAACCGCACTTGATGTAACAATTCAAGCGCAGATTTTGCGCCTTATCCGCATGTTGCAGGACGAGCTTGGCATGGGCGTGGTCTTTATCACCCATGATATGGGGGTCGTTGCCGAGGTTGCCGACCGCGTGCTTGTGATGTGCCGTGGCGACAAGATCGAAGAAGGCACGTCGAACGAAATTTTCAAGCACCCGCAAGCACCTTATACGCAAGCTTTGCTTGCCGCAGTTCCGCAACTTGGTGCACTTGCCAATGAAAAATTGCCGCGTCCTTTCGATATACGCTCAGCCGGTAAAGATAAGGTTGAAGCACTGCCGCAGGATACGGTGAAACCCGATGATGTTGTGCTTGATGTCAAGAAACTCGTAACCCGTTACGATGTCAAAAAGAACTTTTTCGGCAAGGTGACAGGGCGGGTTCATGCTGCCGAGCAGGTGAGCTTTTCCATTAAAGCCGGTGAAACGCTGGCACTTGTTGGTGAAAGTGGTTGCGGCAAATCCACAGTCGGGCGCACGATCATGCAATTGACCGAACCACGGAGCGGCGAAATTCTGCTTCACGGGCGCGACATTTTAAAAATGGATAATGCCGAGCGCCACAAGATACGCCAGAACATCCAATATGTGTTTCAGGATCCGTTTGCCTCGCTTGATCCGCGCTTGACTGTCGGCTTTTCGATTGCCGAACCCTTGTTGACTCATAAACTCGTTCCCTCAAACAAGGTTGACGAGCGTGTGCAGGAATTGTTGCAGGCGGTAGGCCTTCCCCCAAATGTAGCGCGCCGTTACCCGCATGAATTTTCGGGCGGCCAGCGCCAGCGCTTGTGTATTGCCCGCGCATTGGCTTGCGGGCCGGAACTCCTCATTGCCGACGAGGCAGTGGCAGCGCTTGATGTTTCTATTCAGGCGCAAATTGTCAATCTATTGATGGACTTGCAAAGAAAATTGGGTCTATCCTATCTTTTCATCAGCCATGATATGGCTGTGGTGGAGCGCATCAGTCATCGTGTGGCAGTGATGTATCTTGGCCAGATTGTCGAAATCGGTCCAAGGCAGGCAGTGTTCAATCGTCCGCTTCACCCTTATACGCAGCGTCTGCTTGCCGCCGTACCGATAGCCGATCCGGCGCGCCGTTTTATCGAGCGGCCGCTCATTGAAGGGGAAGTGCCAAGCCCTGTACGGGTACCGGGTAATGAACCTTTGGTCGAGCCGCTCGTTGAAGTAGAGCCGGAACATTTTGTTGCCTGTCATCCGGTGGGCATTTTTGAACGCGTTGAACAATCGGGTCTATTGTTTGAAGGAGAGGGAAAATGAGATTTGTTAAACGATATTTTGCAGCCGGACTGGTTTCGGTATTGGCAGCAATGCCGGTTTGGGCAGAAGCCAAACCATTGGCTGTCGGTGTCGAATTCAACCTCACCAAACTTGACCCCACCAATATCAATGACACATTGACAATGACATCGCTGCGCACGGTCTATCAGGGGCTGTTGGGTTTCGACAAGGATTACAAGATTGTTCCGCTTCTGGCCGAACGTTATGAAGCCTCAAGCGACGCCAAGGAATTCACATTTTATCTCAGAAAAGGCGTCAAGTTCCATGATGGCACGGATTTTAACGCCGAGGCAGTGAAATTCAATCTTGACCGTTTAGCCAATCCGGAAAACAAATTGTCGCGGCGGGTGTTGATTTCGATGCTCGACCATGTCGACATTGTCGATGATTATACAATCAAAATTTATCTCAAAGAGCCTTATGGTGCGCTGCCTTCCTCGCTTGCCCACCCCGGTACAATGATGATTTCTCCGGCCGCGATCAAGAAATATGGCAAGGATATTGACCGTCATCCTGTCGGAACCGGACCGTTCAAATTCAAAAGCTGGAGCGGTGATATTTTCGTGGTAACAAAAAACGAAAATTATTGGGGTAAAGTTGCCGATGTCGATGGCGTTCTCATCCGCTCGGTTCCCGAAAGTGGCGCCCGTTTTGCCATGCTACAGGCCGGTGAATTGCAATTTGTTCCCGATTTTCCTTCCGAACTTGTTGAAGTTGCCAAAAAAATACCGACACTTGACGTGACAACAGCCCCGTCGATATATGAATTCTATACGTCGATGAATGTCATGAAAAAACCTTTTGATGACATAAGGGTTCGCAAAGCCCTGAACTATGCCGTCAACAAGGAAGCTTTCTGCAAGGTTGTCCTGAACGGTTATTGTGAGCCGGCAACATCGTCCATTCCGCCGCTATTGCGCTTTTATACCAATGTCGGGCAATATGAATATAACCTCGAAAAAGCCAAACAATTGCTTGCCGAGGCAGGCTATGCAAACGGTTTTGAAACAGAGGTTTTTTCAAGAAACAGCACGGCTGTTATTCGTGCCATGCAGTTTTTGCAACAGGAACTTGCCAAGGTCAATGTCAAGGTTACGGTAACCCCGCTTGAAGCCGGTGTTGAGGCTGACCGCGTCTGGGGAGCCGAAACACCTGAAAAATCCGACGTGCAATTGCTTTATAGTGGCTGGTCGGCTTCAACAGGTGATGCCGATTATGGTCTTCGTCCGCTTTTTGCCAGCGAAAGCTTTCCGCCCAATCTCTATAACACCTCCTATTACAAAAATGAAAAGGTCGATCAGGCTCTCGCCGAAGGGGTAAAGACGGCTGATGATACAAAACGGGCGGAAGCTTATAAAATTGTCCAGCAAACGGTGTTTGAAGATGCTCCGTGGATTTTCCTCGGTGAAAAACAGAATATTTCTGTAAAAACCAAAAAATTGTCAGGCGTTTATATGCTGCCGGATGGTGGTTTCTCGCTTGATGGCGCCAAATTTACCGGTGAATGAAAATAAGGGTGGCAGCCTTGCTGCCACTTTTTGAAAACTTTTATCAACAAACCGATAAATCTCTACAAACCAACGAAATGGATGATTGATGTTGAATTTGAAACGATTGCTTGCTGCGGGGCTGATCTCTACCACCATGTTGATGCCGGCTCTGTCAGAAGCCAAAACGTTGACGGTTGCCGTTCCTGTCAATCTGACAAAACTCGACCCGACCAATATCAATGATACATTGACCATGACTTCGCTCCGGACGATTTATGAAGGCCTGTTGGGGTTCGACAAGGATTTGAAAATTGTACCGCTTCTGGCAGAACGTTATGAAGCCTCGGAAGAGGCCAAAGAATTTACCTTCTATTTGCGCAAAGGCGTGAAGTTCCATGACGGGACAGACTTTAACGCAGAAGCTGTCAAAATCAATCTTGAACGGCTCGCCAATCCTGAAAACAAATTGTCGCGTCGCGTTCTTGTCTCCATGCTCGATCATGTCGAAGTCGTGGATGATTATACCGTCAAGGTTATCCTTAAAGAACCCTATGGCGCTTTTCCATCTTCCATGGCGCATACCGGAACCATGATGATTTCTCCGGCGGCTATAGAAAAATATGGTCGCGATATTGACCGCCACCCTGTTGGCACCGGCCCGTTTATTTTCAAGAACCGTTCAAGCGACACATTTGAAGTCATAAAAAACGACCATTACTGGAATGGCACTGTCGGCGTTGATGGCGTCACCATTCGTTCGGTACCGGAAAACGGTGCGCGTTTTGCCATGTTGCAGGCGCAAGAAGTGCAATTCGTTCCCGATTTTCCGCCGGAACTTTTTGCCGTTGCACAGAAGATGCCCAATCTGGTTGTGACGAAAGAACCGTCTATTGCGGAATATTATGTGGCAATCAACACAATGAAAAAGCCGTTTGACGATGTGCGTGTGCGTCAGGCTATGAATTATGCAGTTGATAAAAATGCCTTTTGCAAAGTTGTGATGAACGGTTTTTGCGAACCGGCCACATCACCTATTCCACCACTTCTGAAATATTACACCAATGTCGGTGAGTATAAATATAATATCGAAAAAGCCAAAGAGCTTTTGACAGACGCCGGTTATCCGAATGGTTTCAATACCGAAATTTTCGGCAAAAACAGCACCATGGTCATTCGCGGTTTGCAGTTTTTGCAGCAGCAACTGGCCGCAGTGAATATCAAGGTGAACGTTACACCGCTTGAAGCCGGTGTCGAGGCTGACCGCGTCTGGGGGGCAAGAACACCCGAAGAATCAACTGTGCAAATGCAGTTTGGTGGCTGGTCGGCATCAACTGCCGATGCCGATTATGGAATGCGCCCGCTTTTTTCGAGCGAAAGCTTTCCGCCCAATCTCTTCAATGTTGCCTATTATAAAAATGCCGAGGTCGACCAAGATCTTTCAGATGCCGTCAAAACGGCAGATGACACAAAACGCGCCGAGCTTTACGGCAAAGCGCAAAAGATCATCTTTCAGGATGCACCATGGATATTCCTTGGCCAGAAAGACGTGCTTTCCGGCAAAACAAAGAACCTTGAAGGTGTTTATGCATTGCCGGATGGCGGTTTTCTTTTGAAAGATGCAAAGTTTGCCGATTGAAACGGAGTTTTTTGAATTGAACCCGTGGTTATCCATAAAAACACGGGTTTTTAAACTGGATAATAACGGAGAATAGGCGCGTGTTCGCGCCGTTCAGCCTAAATTTCGGGATTTTCGATGTTTGCTTTTATTATCAAACGCCTGCTTTCCATCATACCGGTGATTTTTGTCATATCACTGATCGTATTCGGTTTTGTGCGGCTTTTGCCGGGCGATCCTGCCCGTCTTGCAGCAGGTGTTGATGCCGATGCGGAAACAGTGGAAGCCATGCGCTCGCAACTTGGTCTTGATCGGCCGATATGGGCGCAATATGTGACCTTTGTGGAAAACGCCGTTCATGGTGATTTTGGCGAATCCTTGAAAACCCGCAAACCCGTTTCAACAGAAATTGGCGAACGTTTTATGCCAACTGTCTGGCTCACCGTTTTTTCGATGATCTGGTCAACCATATTGGGGCTCTTAATCGGTGTTTTTTCGGCGGTCAAAAGAGGGCGTTGGCAGGATTATACCGGTATGGTTGTGGCCGTTTCCGGCATTTCATTTCCGGTGTTCTGGCTTGGCCTTCTCTTGATCAATCTCTTTTCTGTGCGGCTTGGCCTTCTTCCAACCGGCGGTTATGGAACAGCACTTCATTTTATCATGCCGTCATTTACACTCGGCGTCGGGGTTGCCGCCGTGATGGCACGCTTTTCGCGTTCGGCCTTTATCGAAATATCGCGTGAGGATTACATCCGCACTGCTCGCGCCAAAGGGGTTCCCGAACGTCTGGTGACATGGAAACACACATTGCGCAATGCGCTTATTCCGGTCATCACCATGGTGGGTCTGCAATTCGGCTTTTTGCTTGGTGGCTCGATTGTTGTCGAAACAGTGTTTTCGTGGCCGGGTCTTGGAAGACTGTTGATCGATTCTGTCTCCTATCGCGACTATCCGGTTCTTCAGGCGCTGATCTTGCTCTTTTCACTAGAGTTCATCCTTATCAATCTTCTGGTTGATGTTCTCTATGCTTTTGTTAATCCGGAGATCCGTTACTCATGAGTGCGAACACTTCATCCGATACACTTGTTGCCGAGGCAACGCGCAAGCCCTTTGGCGAATTTTTGCGTCGTTTCGCGCGCCAGAAAGCCGCGATTGTGGCACTTGTTTTTCTGCTTTTGTTGATCGGCTCGGCTATTTTCGCTCCCTTGTTCATGACGCTTGACCCCAATAGTGCCGATTATAATGCCATTTTGCAGGGTTCATCTGCCGCCCACTGGGCAGGAACCGATGAATATGGCCGCGATATATTTACCCGCATCATTTATGGCGGGCGTATCTCTCTGGCTGTCGGTTTTCTATCGGTCACGCTTGGCGGTCTTATCGGGGTGTTTCTGGGAATTCTTGCTGGCTTTTATGGCGGCTTTCTCGACTCTCTCATTATGCGCATTTCCGATGTGCTGTTTGCCTTCCCCGGCATTTTGCTTGCCATTGCCGTCATCGCCATTCTGGGGCCGGGAATTGACAATGTGATTTATGCGGTTGCGGTGTTTTCCGTACCGGTTTTTGCCCGTCTTTCGCGCGGAACGACACTTTCGATGAAAAAGGCTGTCTATATTGATGCGGCGCGTGCCATCGGTGTTTCCGACCATATGATTGTGTTGCGCCATTTGCTGCCCGGAACCTTACCCAATGTGATTGTCTATTTTTCCATGCGTATCGGCACATCTATTTTAACCGCTGCAAGCCTTTCCTTTATCGGCCTTGGGGCACAACCACCAAGCTCGGAATGGGGGGCAATGCTTGCCGCTGGACGCAGCTATATGGGCGTTGCCGACCACCTCACCCTTTATCCGGGTATTGCAATTTTCGTTACGGTTTTGGCCTTCAATGTTTTCGGCGATGGCTTGCGTGACGCGCTTGATCCAAAAATCGACGTCAATTGACCGGCGTCGAAACGCTATTTTTTTAAAATAGCCTGAAATGTTTTTTGAAAGGACTTTGAAATGTCGTCTCCTGTAAAACCGGTTATCGCCATTCATGGTGGCGCCGGCACAATGCGCTCGAAAGATATGACGGAAGAAAAAGAAAGAGCCTATCGTCATGGATTGACATTGGCACTTGAGGCAGGGCGGGCAGTGCTGAAAGCAAATGGCTCGGCCGTTGATGCGGTCACTGCTTCCGTGATGGCACTGGAAGACGATCCGCTTTTCAATGCCGGTCGTGGCGCTGTTTATACCACCAACCGCACGCAGGAAATGGATGCGGCCATTATGGACGGGCGCGACAGGAATGCCGGTGCCGTTGCCGGAATTTTCGGGCCGCGTCATCCGGTTCTTGCAGCCCGCGCCGTCATGGAAAAAACCGAACATGTTTTTCTTGCCGGTGAAGGGGCCAATGAATTTTGCCGCGAGATCGGGCTCGAGATAAAACCGGCCGAATGGTTTTATACCGAACGGCGCATGAAAGCGCTTGAACAGGAAATGGAGCGGCGCCGCAATGGTGGGGAAGAAAATGATCCCTCACGTCGCCACGGCACAGTCGGTGCTGTTGCCTGTGACGTTTTCGGCCATGTGGCTGCGGCAACATCCACCGGCGGAATGACTGCCAAGTTCCCCGGTCGTGTCGGCGATAGCCCGGTTATCGGTGCCGGTACATGGGCAGATGACAAAACCTGTGCAGTTTCGGCAACCGGACATGGCGAATATTTTATCCGCTATGCCGCAGCACACGAAATCGATGCCCGTATCCGCTGGGGAAAAGAAACACTTGAAGAAGCCGCACAATCGGTTGTCAAAGATCTTGCAAAAATCGGCGGCGAGGGCGGGCTTATTGCCGTTAATGCCAAGGGCGAAGTCTGTCTGCCTTTCAATAGCGAGGGAATGTATCGCGCATGGATGGGGCAGGACGGTGAAATCCATACCGGCATTTATTGATTTTCCGGCAATCGGTGATTGTTCGTTAAGTTTGTTAAGTGAAGGGGAAACTGTTTCCCTTTGCGCAGCATTTCTGCTTTGAAGTTGGTTTCAGAATTTCATTAAAATATCGGTTTGTAAGCTTTCTTTTCCGGAACATTTTTAAGCCGGAAAAACCGTAAGGCTGCTTTTGTAAAGTATGCCAAGATCAATGCCGAAATTTGAAGCTTCACACTCGAAAAGCAGGTCTTGTTTTACCATTAAAAGCAGGTCTATCCCATATTGTTTTGAATGTGAAACCGGTCGCCTCAAAAAGAAGAAAAAGCGGGCGAAAGCCCGCTTTCATGGTTCAAGAAAAGTTCAAGCCTTCTCTCACATGACTGAAGCGGCAAGTGCAGAAACAGCGCTCATCCAGCCGATTGCATCACGAACCGAATTGCAGTCAAAGCCGATTGTTACCGCGTCAATACGCTTGGCCGGAGGGAGATGTGCGGCCTGATCGGCAAGGGCTGGCCAAAGAACCTCGAATTTCACCATAAAAGGTGGGCGTATAATAAAGGGTTTCATTTCATGCTTGTTTTTGACAGCTTCGAAGGCGGCCGCTTTTATTTTTTCGCACGATTTTGTGGGCGAAAGAGAACGCGCAGCACGATTGGCATAAGCATGTTTGACCGTTGCAAATCTCGCTTTGGGGAAAAATTCCCTGTTTTGTTCTTCAAGGCAATTGTCGCCGGTTAAAAGCCCGACAGGGATACCAAGTTCACCCGCATAGGCGCCATAAATGCCGGGTTCTCCCAATCGTTTGTCACCAAGATAGACAGCACGGAAAGCGCGGCTGTTGGTGGTGTGGGCAAGCACACCTTCAAGGCTTGCACCGGCATGGTGGCCAACAAGAAAAACCATATCGAAACCGCCATCGGCAAGGCCGCAAGCCATATTTTGCGGTTTCGGTTTTCCCTGAATAAGTTCGGCATCGGGATGGAGAAGTTCGGGAACAAGATTGACCATTGCACCATGGGAATCGTTCACAACAACTTCTTTTGCACCGGCTTCAAATGCACCGGTAACAGCAGCATTGACTTCGTTGGTCATCAGGCGGCGCGCCCGTTCATATTCGGCATTGCCGGATGAACATTGCTGAGGGATAACAACACCGGCCACCCCCTCTATATCGGCTGAAATATAAATTTTCATAAAATTCTCATTGTCCTGTTTTTTAAAATCCGCGACCGGTCGAAAGCCGCGCCAAAACAAACAGAAGGTTAGAACCTTCTGTTATGAAGACAAAGAGTATGACAGAAACTGAATTGGTGATGCAAGGAATAGAAGCGGAAAGTCGGATAATTTCGTTGTCGAAGAAAAAAGTTTTTCGTGAAAATTTCCGCTTTGGCTATTCCTTGCGATCCCCCGCTAAAGTTTTTTCATATGTCTTTCGGCGAGATAACCGAAGCCGACACCGAGTATCAGCCACAATATGGCCTGAATACCGAAAGTCGCAATGCGGAAATGCCACAAAACATCCGCTGAAAAATCGGCCGGAACTTCGTTGACAACCGGCATAATGAAATAGACGATCCCCATGAATACGGCATAGCCGATCATGGCAATAATCGCCGCATTAAGCCCGCCGAATTTTGCTTTAAGCCGGTTTGCCACAACATAAACCAGAACCATGGCAAGAAGTGACACCAGAATAAGCGCAAAATAGTCTTCGGTACGGGAAACAATAGTTTCGGGTTGCCCGACCGCTGGCGGGTTGGATGGATATTTCAACTGCGGCACCAGTACCACCGAGATAAAGGCAGAAGCCGAAATTATGAGACTTGTGGCCATGATGTTCAATTTTCCCAAACGGCCAAAGGCATAGCTGCAAAAACAGGAAAAAAGCCCGCCTGCACCCGCACCAAAAACCACAAGTGCAGTCAAAAGACCAAAACCGGCCTGTGTTTTTCTGCTAACAACTTCTTCTTCAGCTTCATGGGAATGACCGCTTTGTGCTTCCTCTGCCGCTTCATGGGATTCTTCAAAAGCAATGGCACGATCAACATAAGGCTCGCCGTAAAGGCGGGCAAATCCGAACGCAATAAGACCGGCAACGAGGCCGACAAGCATGCCCCGATAAAGGAGTGAACCCATTATTCTATCTCCTCAGTGACATGGAAAGCCGAGAAGATGGCGCCCATCATGAACGAATTCATGAATGGTGGTGCCGCTGAAAAGCGACAATGCACCTTGCTCTGTGGTGATGAAATAAAGTGCGATGAGGCAAATGAGACCGCCAAAAATAGCCCATGGCAAAATGGCTTTGACCGGAATGGTTTTTGCCGGAACAAATATGGTTTGCGGCGCATGCGCCGTTTTAATAGACATGAAACCTCCTTCAGGATAACGCGTCCTTGAGTTTAAGGGAAAAGCATCCAAATCGAAGTTCTGGCTTCTGTCCCATGATTGGTAGACAGTCACAGTGGCGCGACCGCCCCGGATTGACACCGGGTTCCACGAAGTTGAATGTGAGGTTCACCATAGTCTCAAGCAAAATCCCTGTCAAATTCTGTTTGAAAATACTAGATTATTGTCTGTGACAATTTAGAAATTCATCGTGTTTGGATGAAATAAAAAGATCGGGAAGCGAAATGGCGGAAATTATTATTATGACTCATGGCATGACACGCGCCGAACAGCGCGGCATTTTTCCCGGAAATGAAAGTCTTGATAGCGATGTCCTTTTGCCCGAAAATTTTTCAATTCAAAAGAGCATGAATATTGTTTGCGCCAATCTTACCTCATCTATCCGCACGGTCGAATTATTGGGGCTGGATTTCAAAATAGATTTTTCAATTCCTGTTATCGATTACGGCCATTGGCAAAGAAAAGCCTTGAAAGAACTCGCAAATGAAGAAGAAGACGAGCTTGAGCAATGGTTGAGCGACCCTTATTCGGCCCCGCATGGGGGAACGTCTTTCAAAACCCTTTATGACAAAACCGCAGACTGGCTTGAACATGTGAATTATTCCGAACCAACATTGATCGTTGCCGATGCCAATTTTTTGCGAATGGTTATGCTTGATGTGTTGAAAGCACCACTTGCATCTTTGTTCAAAATTGATACTGCTCCGCTCACATCTATAAAATTTGTAAAACGTCACGATCATTCAAAAATTTCATTGTTCCCCTCAAATATCGAATGACCGACAGATCAATTCCGATTTCCCGTTTTGTTTTGCCTGAGTGGGGAAAACAGATTGTTCATAGAGACCCATTTGCACCGGCGATTTCGCTTGTGACGTTCTCCAGATTTTTCCTGTTTATGAAGCCGTCACTTTCACTATTCATGAATATCAATCATATCTTTAACAAAAAAAGAAAACACAACGATAAAATATTGTTTGAATTAGATTTTCGATGACTGGAAGATAGCGTTTTTCTTTCCCTATCAGTTGCGGTTTTTTAGAGGTTTTGTCGAACATGAAAATAGCAATCGTTTATCATAGTGGCTTCGGGCACACGCAAAAATTGGCACATTATGTCGAAGAGGGAGCGAAAGAAGTAAAAAATGCCGAAACATTTTTGATCGGACTTGATGAAAAACCGGTCGATTGGACCCTGCTTGAAAAAGTCGATGCGATTATTTTCGGCTCGCCCACCTATAATGGAACCGTTAGTGCACGTTTCAAACAATTCATGGAAGATTCAACCGGTCCGGCTTTTGTCGAACAGAAATGGCGCAACAAGATTGCGGCAGGTTTTACCAATTCGGGAGCCGAATATGGCGACAAGCTCAACAGTTTGATGACAATGAACCTTTTGCCGCCCAACATGCGATGATATGGGGCAATCTCGGTTTGCTTTCCGGTAAAACACGCAATGATCTTAATGGTATCGGAAGCTGACTCGGCGCTATGGCGCAGTCGGATAATGCGTCACAGGATGTCACACGAAAAATAGAAGATCTGAACACCGCCAAATATCTCGGACATCATGTTGCGGAAATTACCAAACAATTTTGTAACGGCAAATAAACAGTTCATTGTATAGGCGCGCTTGAAACCACTCGAAAAACTTCACGCTTTTTAAAATAGCTTACTTGCGCATTCGTTTGGCAATTGTTTTTTCAAACTTGACGGGCAGAGGGTTCAGTTTAAAAAGCCAGTGCGCGGGTTACCCGCAAATGTGCAGAGCAGGAAAATGTGTAGCTTTAAAATGCCAATTCATGTTTCAAATCTTTTTCCGTTCGTTTGATCGTTCCTGTTTGCTGCCAGCGCGAGGCAGATTATAAAAATCCTGTTTCGGGTTGTATGGTCTGATTTTGTTTAAACAAATGAGGTGATTAACGCCGAAAATAAAAAGTTTTTGGTTTTCGGCGTTGGCAGAATAAAAACTTTTCCGTTCGGTTTTGAGTTTTCGCAAAAAGTCATTACAGGGAATGAAAAACTTGAAACTGCAAATATTTCTTAAAAAACTTGCGGGCAGAAGTGCATCTGCCCACAAATATGCAATTGTTTTAGTTCTTTGTTGCAGCACTCAAATAACGTTCGCCACTATCAGGGAAAATTGCCACAATCATTTTGCCTTTATTTTCTTCCCGTTCGGCAATGCGGGTTGCGGTCCATAAAATGGCAGCAGCCGAAACACCGGGGAATATTCCCTCTGTGGTTAAGAGATCACGTTGAACATTAAGAGCATCAGCAGTGTCGAGTGAAAAAATTTCATCAACCACTTCTGCCGCATAGTTCTTTGGTAGAGACTCTGCAGGCACTTCACTTACCTTGTGCACCCCGTCAATTTCATCGGGATAGGGATTTTCTTCGCTAGGAAGCGAGGTTTCTGCCGGTTCTGCAATAACGACTTTGATTTTCGGATTTTTCGATTTCAAATATTTTCCGGTTCCCGACACTGTTCCGCCTGTTCCCATGGCACAAACCAGAATATCCACCTGACCGTCTGTATCTTCCCAGATTTCAGGACCGGTCGAGACAATATGAACCTTCGGATTATCGGGATTGGCCAATTGGTCGATAAAAAAGGCGTCCGGATTTTCCGAAACGATGCGGGCAGCCATTTTTTCCAATGCTTCCGGATCCATAAAAAAAGCATTTTCAACCGCAATCACTTCCGCACCATAAAGCTTGAGAAGTTTTATTTTGTCGGCGCTGATATTATCGCTCACATAGAATTTCGTTTTATAGCCTTTGGCCGCTGCCACAGCGGCAAGCGCAATGCCCGTATTGCCGCTTGTAACATCGACAATGGTATCGCCCTTTTTCAGTTTGCCGGATTTTTCCGCTTCATTAATCATATTCAAAGCGGCACGGTCTTTTATACTGCCCGCCGGATTAAGATATTCCAGTTTGGCAATAATACGTGATTTCAAATGATGTTTTTTGCCGTAATGATGAAGCTCGACAAGTGGTGTCTTGCCGATAAGTTCGGTGATATTGTGATGGATTTTCATGGGGATAATTCTCCGCTATTCTTCTGCCATGCCTTTGGGATTGGTTTCTGAAACGTCGAGCGCTTCATCTTCCAGATGCCATTTCTCGAGAATTTTTCTGTAAACTCCCGACTTTATAAGTCCGTTGATTGCAATCGTGATCGGTTCGGCAAGACCACTTGATTTTCTCGTCGCGACCGAAACGTCGGAACGATCGGGCCAACCGGCAAGAAGTGTCCCGACTTTGCGCAAATTGCCATCACGCAATGCCATGTAAGCCAGTTTTGCATGTGGAGCGACAATCACATCAGCCCGCCCGGACTGTATGGCAAGAAGTCTTGCAGCACTATCATCATAGTCTTGAAGTGCGATCGGCTTCAGCTTTTCACGGGTAACAATATCATTCCAGTGTAACATGATACGTTCCTGATTGGTGCCGCTACCGACGACAACCCGATATCCGGCGAGGTCCTCGGGTTTTTCGACCTTCTTGATCGGGCTGTCGGTTCTTACGTAAAATCCATGGATACCCTGACGATAGCTGGAAAAATCGAACTTCTTTTTGCGTGCTTCGGTAACGCCGACATTTGCTAGCACCGCGTCATACTTGCCGGAAGATAAACCGAGTGGCCAGTCGACCCACGGAATGGGAACAAGCTCGAACTTTTTACCTAAACTTTCGGCGATTGCAGAGGCAAAATCCGCTTCCGAACCGATAGGCGTTTTGGCATCATTTGCATAAAACAATAACGGCGGATCGCTCGGGGCAACAGCAACAGTAAATGTGTCCTGTTTGACGAAATGATAGTCTGGCGGAATTACTTTGATTGCGTCGTCATTTTTGCCTACGTGAATGCGTCCATTCTGTTCGGCAGTGGTGTCAAAAAAGGGCTTCTGGTCAAGCGCCGAAGTATTCGTTACCGTTTCGATGAGGACGACGAGAAGGATTAAGGGAAGAAAAAGTTTTGTCTTCTTCATGGGAGTGTGACCGGTTTTTCTGAAAAATTTATCTTTATTGGGCTTTAGGTTTTGGCAGGCCGGGGGGATTGATTTGCGATTGTGAAACAGCTTCTTCCCACAAATTCCAACGTTTCAGGATTTTTTCATATGTCCCGTCGGCAATCATATCATTGATTGAATCCGAAACGGGTTTGGTGAGCGGGCTGTTTTTCGGCAAACCAACGGCAATATCGGCGGTTAATGGCCAACCACCATTGACAGTGCCAACCAGCCTTGTTTTTCCGGTTGTGGCAGAAATATAGGACTGCATGGCGTTAACGCTGAAAATTGCATCTGCGCGGTCACTGTCGAGAGCCAGTGTTTGCAGGGCACGGTCATCATAATATTGAACTTCGACCGGTTTCAAACCGGCTTTTACATTCTGGTCGTTCCATTGCAAAAGCAGTTTTTCCTGATTTGTACCGGCATCGGTAATCACCCGCAAACCGGCAATATCTTTTGCTTCTTTGACTTCTTTTATAGGGCTCGATTTCTTGACATAGATACCGATAATATCATGACGATAAGTGGCAAAATCGAATTTTTCTTTGCGCTCTTCGGTAACCGTCAAATTGGCGATGACAGCGTCATATTTGCCGCTCGATAAACCCAATGGCCAATCTGCCCAGACAATTTCAACAAATTCCAGCTTTTTGCCCAAGCGTTCGGCAAGTGCAGAAGCGAGATCGGCATCCAGTCCGATCGGAGTTTTTGCGTCGCTTGCATAATCATGCAAAGGCAAACTGCTATTGGTATTGATTGCAATCGTCAATGTATCTTTTTTGACAAAAGGGACATTGGCGACTTCATCAATACGTTGCTGGCTCGCTGCTATATGCGGTCGACCGGGTTGTTCGGGTGAAAAATCGATCGGCACCGTTTCAGACCGGGAGAGCTGTGAATAGGTGATGCCAATGACGACAAGCGCTATTTTGGCATAGGTATTTTTATTAAAGAAACTCATCAAGAAACCTCCCGGTGTTGGGCAAATAGCCTCATCTGGAAATGTTCGATTATTTAAAAACCTTGTTCAGAAAAGCTTTGGTTCTCTGTTGTTTTGTATGGTTGAAGACCTCTTCGGGACTTCCTGTTTCAACTATTTTTCCGCTTTCCATGAATATGATCGTATCAGCAACTTCGCGGGCAAACCCGATTTCATGGGTGACGACGATAAGTGTCGAACCGGTACGGGCCAATTCCTTGATGACATCGAGCACTTCTCCGACAAGTTCCGGATCAAGGGCAGAAGTCGGTTCATCAAAAAGCAGAACTTTGGGGCGTAGCGCCAATGCACGGGCAATGGCGACACGTTGTTGTTGCCCACCGGAAAGCTGGCGTGGATAAACATTGGCTTTGTCTTTCAAACCGACACGGGACAACAGATCAAGCGCTTCTTCAACTGCCTTTTTATGGGGAAGTTTTTTCACTTGTGTCGGTGCTTCGATAATGTTTTCGAGAACAGTCAAATGCGGAAACAAATTGAAATTCTGGAACACCATGGCAATGTCGGCGCGCTGTTTCAAAATGTCTTTTTCTTTGAGTTCATAAAGTGTATTTGCTTCTCTACGATAGCCGATCAATTCGCCATCTACATCAATAAAGCCGCTATCAACACGTTCAAGGTGGTTGATTGTTCTAAGGAGCGTCGATTTTCCGGAACCTGATGGTCCAAGAATAACGGTTACACTCCCTGCCGGCACTGTAAGGCTGACATTGTCCAACACCTTATTAGCACCGAAATATTTCGACACGTTGTGAACATTGACTTCTGCACCATCACCTGAATAGAGATTGCCGAAGCCCTGATGCTGGCACTCGTCAAGTGAAAAGGCCTCGTCATCGGTTAATGCCTCGACTTCTTCCTTGAAGGTCAATTTGTCGTTCGACTCTGTAGTTGACGGCGTTTTGAAAAATGACAACTGTCCGGCAAGATTGCGTACACGGCGGCCAATGCGTGAGAAAGCGAGTTCCGAAGGGTTGCGTACTGCGCCTTTTGCATAGATGCTTTCAATATAATATTGGGCGATCGAAAGCACTGTCATAATGACAAGATACCAGACGGTTGCAACCATCAAAAGCGGTATCACTTCGAGATTGCGCCGATAGATAACCTGAACGGTGTAAAACAATTCCGGCAATGCCAAAACGTAAACCATAGAGGTACCTTTGGCCAAACCGATAATTTCGTTAAAGCCGGTGGGAAGAATAGTGCGCATGGCTTGCGGCAAGACGATGCGCAAGACTTGCCGTTTTTTCGATAAACCGAGCGAAGCGGCAGCTTCATGTTGTCCGTTATCGACCGATAAAATGCCGCCTCGTACGATTTCGGCAAAAAATGCCGACTGGTTGAGGGTCAAGCCGATGAAAGCAGCAAGAAAAGGTGTCAACAAAGATACCATCGGGTAATTGACGAGTATTTCGCCATTCAACGGATTGGTGAGGCGGATGCTTTCATAAAGATAGCCCAGATTGTTGAGAATGAGCAAAAGCACAATAAGCGGCACGGAGCGCAATAACCAGATATAGCTCCATGACAGGCCGGAAAGCAGTGGCGATTTTGAAACACGGGCCAATGCCAGACATGTTCCAAGTAACGAGCCGGATATCGTTGCAAGGATGGTCAGCAAAATTGTGCGTCCAAGGCCGGCGAGAACCGGTTCGGATAAAAACCATGTTGCGAAAACCGGCCATCCCCATTTTTCGTTTGTTAAAACCGAATATAAAATAACCGCAATCACAAGAACAGAAAAAACCGTGCCGAACATTCGCAACGGATAGCGCGCAGGTATGACCTTGCAATCCGAATATTGATTTGTTTCAGAATCGAATTTTGCGGACAGTTCGGGAGTATGAATATCTGTTAGTGATGACATGGGGGCTCCTTCTCAAAGGCTTGTTGGCGGCAATGCGCTTTCGGCTTTGACAGGTGAGAATGACTGCAAATGATGATCGAGGCCATTATCCCGATTACGATCGGGTTCGTGATTTTTGTTGCGGATGTCTTTTTCAAACGGCAAATGGCGATAAGCTTCCCAATCGCCATTCAAATCAAAAAGATTGGTATAGCCATTTTTCAGATAGAGATTGACAGCCTCCGGTTGGCGAAAACCTGTGGTGAGATAAACGCGCTTGTAACCTTGCAATTGCGCTTGTCGTTCGAGTTTGTCGAGAATGAGGGCCGCAAGCCCCTGACGACGATAACCATTATCAATCCAGATGCGTTTGAATTCGGCTGTTGTGTCATCATAAAATTTGAAAGCACCGCCGCCGATCGTCTCTTCTCCGTCAATCAGGAGAAGAAAATTTCCCCGTGACGGGGCGAAATCTTCAGCCGGATAACGGTCAAGCTCGGCTTTAGCGCCTTCTTCATCATAGAAGGTGCCGTAACGGCTATCATATTCTTCTATCAAGGCGGCGCGAAGCCGCGCTGCTCGCGGATCCTTGAGGCTGGTAAAAACAAATTGTTTCATGGGCGTTTCCTCCCTCAGGAATTGGCCGCAAGGGGGAGAACATCATTATTTTCCCTTGTCAGTTGAATGGTGGTTTTTTGACCGGCACCATCGACCGGTTGGCTTTTGAGCAAGGGAAGGAATTGATTTACAGCCTTATCAATGCGGGAAACGAGATATTGTGACTGGATTTCATTATCCGGCCCGAAATCACGTGACGAAGC
Organism: Bartonella sp. W8122; assembly: GCF_016102485.1. NCBI lineage: Bacteria > Pseudomonadati > Pseudomonadota > Alphaproteobacteria > Hyphomicrobiales > Bartonellaceae > Bartonella > Bartonella sp. W8122. The sequence goes on along the minus strand of NZ_JACFOO010000003.1, from coordinate 14,521 downwards.
ATAAATCGCGGTTGGCAGGCTGTGCGCCATGAAGAAACCGAAAAGCGGGCGTAACTGATGTTCAACCATCAAAGCATGACGGTCGCCACCACCAGTTGCTGAAAGAAGCACAGGTTTTCCATAAAGTCTTTCAGGTTCGATGAGATCAATGAAATGTTTGAACAATCCCGGATAACTGCCTTTATAGACCGGACTGCCGATAATAATGGCGTCTGCCAATGTCAGTTCTTCAATAATTTTTTGCCCTTTCGGCTCAAGCTTGTCGGCACGCTGGGCAAGACCGAGCGTGGTTCCGATATCCAGAAGATCATAGGTCACAACCTCTGTGCCGAATTTTTTGGCCACTTTTTCGCCAATATAATTGACGAGAGCGGTGGTTTTTGATGGCCGGTTGAAACTGCCGGAAAAAGCGATCACTTTGCTCATGTTTTGTCCTTTCGGCTTCAAGCAGCAACGATTTGCTGTTTTTCGGCATAACGGTTCGAGGGAATGGAAAGACCCAGATTTTCACGCAATGTGTTGTGATGGAGTTTGCGATCAAAATAGCCGCGTTCTTCAAGGCGAGGCAGAATTTCGGCAGAAAAATCGTAAAAGCCTTGGCCGCTCACCTGCATAGTGAGGATGAAGCCGTCGGCAGCGCCGCTGTCAAACCATTCGATGATGCGATTTGTAACGTCGTCATAACTGCCGATAAAATCGCCACGTTGTGTGGTTACCTTGAGTGCCACTTCACGTAAAGTCAGGCCTTTTTCTTTTGCCTCTTGCTTGATGTGGTCGCTCGTTGAACGGAAACTGTTTTTCCCGATGTCGCCAATTTCGGGGAAAGGTTTGTCGAGATCATATTGCGCAAAGTCGTGATGATCGAAATAGCGGCCAAGATAGGCAAGTGCATCTTCAATATTGACGAGATTGCGGATTTCGCGGAATTTTTCTTCTGCCTCTTCTTTGGTTCGCCCTACAATCGGGTTGATACCTGGGAAAATTTTCACATCATTGAGCGAGCGACCATGTGCAACCGCTCCATCCCTGATGCGCTTGGCATAGTTTCTGGCCTCGTCAATATCTCTGATGTGAGTAAAGACCGCCTCGGCATATTTGGAAGCAAAATGGATGCCGGACTCGGATGCGCCAGCCTGGAAAATGACCGGTTCGCCTTGTGGGGAACGCTGGATATTGAGCGGCCCTTCTACCGAGAAAAACTTTCCGTGATGATTGACGCGGTGCATTTTCTTCGGGTCGAAAAACTGGCCGGTTTCGCGGTTACGAATAAACGCATCTTCTTCCCATGAAGACCATAGCCCTTTCACCACGTCGATATATTCGCTGGCGATTGCATAACGCAATGTATGGTCGGGGTGAGGGCGGCCATAATTTTTGGCGGTCCCTTCAAGCGGAGTTGTTACAATGTTCCATGCAGCCCGCCCGCCACTTAAAAGGTCAAGCGAAGCAAATTGGCGCGCAACTGTAAACGGGTCGCTGTAAGAAGTTGAAACAGTGCCACCAAGACCGATTTTCGACGTATGTGCGGCAAGAAACGATAGAAGAGTGAGCGGTTCGAAGCGGTTTAGAAAATGCGGAATTGATTTTTCATTGATGTAAAGCCCGTCGGCAACAAAAACGAAAGCGAGCCCCTCGGCTTCAGCGCGTTTGGCAAGATTGACATTGTAAGCAATGTTGACACTCGCATCTGCCGGAACAGAAGGGTGGCGCCATGAATTCATATGGCCGCCTGCACCATGAAGCATGATGCCGAAATTGATTTTTTTATGCGTCATCTTAAATCTCCTTGATATGGGTCAGGCGGCGAGTTTTTCTTGCTCGAAAGCAAGAGCGCCAATTGCATTGATGCGTTCTTCGACACTGCTTGCAGGCAATTCCAACATGAATTCACCAATGCCAAACTGGTGATGAAGAGCTTGCAGCTCCTTGTTGACCGTTGCGGCAGTGCCAGCAATAATCTGTGTGCGATGTTCTTCGATGGTGTAATCGGAACGACCGGAAAGACGGCCGAAATCTTCTGCTGCTTCCAAAGTGGTGAGCGAAAATGTTTTGCCATCGGAAAAATGGATTTTATAAATGGCAATTGCATCGGCGCGTTCTTTTGCCCGCTTGTCGGATTTATCAATGACTGCGGCAAGCGCCAATTGCGGAACGCCACCCGAAGTTGCCCGACGAAAAGTGGAAACAGTATTTTTCAACTTCTCTTCGCTGCCATTCAAATGTCCGGCATAGCTGAATTGCCAGCCGAGGCGTGCAGCGAGTTTTGCGCTTTCGGCACTTGCTCCAAGCAGGAAGGTACTTGCACGGACTTCCGGCTTGGGTGTTGCGGCCAATCCGGCAAATCGCCCGTCCTTGATTTCCTCGCCGCCGAGGAGCTTATCGAGAAGTTCCAGTTTCTCTTCGAAACCGATGCGGTTTTCATCCGAAAATTCCGCCTGAAGTGCTGCTGTTGTATGTGGCAAACCACCCGGTGTTTTGCCGATGCCGAGGTCTACGCGTCCCGGTTCGATAGCCGAGAGCACATTGAAGACCTCAGCTATTTTATACGGGCTATAATGTTGCAACATGACGCCACCCGAACCGATGCGGATTTTGCGCGTTGCTGCCAACAGATAGGCAACAAGTATTTCCGGTGCGCTCGACGCAAATTCTTTGGAATGATGATGTTCAGCTACCCAAAAACGACGAAAACCAGCCGCTTCTGCCGCACGAGCTGTTTCTACTGCATTCCGTAACGCTTGCCCTGCATTGCGGTTGATATCAAGCGGGCATTTATCCAAAAGGCTCAAGTCATAGACCATTACAAAATCTCCTGCCGGTTAAACGGTTGTTCTGTCCTTATTCCTTCCGGACACCGTCTCGTTTTTTATAATCGGCGGAGAATTCGGATTTTGATAGCCTATCCATTCTATAGTTTTTCGAAATGTTAAAAAACATTTCCTGCTTTTCTCGGGTTTTTAAATTGGGATAATGGTCAATGAGCGCCGGAAAGGCGTATAAAGTTTCAAACCAACATTATTTAGAGAAGTTCAAACCTGTATCATTCAGAAAAGAGGTAACGATGGCCAAAGATATTCTTTTTCTATTGCCAAAGGCTTTTAAAGATCCAAACCAACCTGATAAATTGTTTTATTGTCCTCATTGCTTGCCGATCGAAGGGGCGCTTGCCTCTTTTAAAGATAAGCTCAAAGATCTTGATGTGCGCTATGCCGAATTCACCCGTCCGCGCCAAAACGTTATTGCGCTTGCCGGTGAAGACAATCAGTCTCTGCCACTCCTGATCCTTGGCGAAGGGCGTAAAACAGAGCATAAAACGGGTGACTATAACGGTCATCAGCTCGTGGCGGGAGCAAAACCGATATTGGCGGCCTTGGCCGAGCTTTACGGTATTCCGGTCAGCCATTGATTGCGGATTTGAGATAATTGCGGTCGATAGAGTGCAATCGGAACTGTTCATTGAAGAACGTCCGATTGCGTTCCAAGCCAAGGCTCGACAATTCTGTCATCGCACTATTTTTCGCCGAAAATTTTTGCAAAAAGAAATGTGTCAAACAATAATGGCGTCAAACAATAAAGGCATTGCCTTGGGCAAATATGCAGTGAAGAGAAATATAGAAAATTGCTTTTCCTGTCTCCTGTGGCAATCGGATAATGTTTGGTTCTTCGAAGGAATTTTGCCCTTATCTTTTTTAAAAGAATTGCTTGAAAAACAGGCGTAATCGTCAAAGAAAACCGGACGCGGCATAACAGCGTTTCCGGTATTTCGATTTTCTTACCGATGGGATTATGAAATCCGCATCCGATTGTCGTTTCCGCGGGTTACAATTAAAAAGCGAGCAAGTTTGGTATGGCTTTTTGGCTTTCTTTTTAGCTCGTTGAAGCAAGTGACCTTTTATTTCACAAAAATGGTGTTTTAAACGGATAAAAGAGTAAAACAAATTATGTTCCGGCTTTGCTTTTGAAGCGATTTATGATAGGAATATTAATGTTCAAGTTGTTTGAACGGATTAAATGAAATTTATTGTATGAACTTGCAATGTTACTTCTTTGGCAAGCATGTAATTTATTGAATAAAAACGCCCTTATAACAAAAATATTGTTTTTTTTACTGCGTCATTTTTGCCTCTTGTTTTGTTCCATTGTAAACACTAACTCAAAAAAACACCTCTGTTGAAAAGGGAGAATTTTCATGACGAATAAAGTAGCTGTAGTCACGGGTTCAGGTCAGGGAATTGGTCGCGCTATTGCTTTGCATTTGGCAAAAGACGGCTTCAATATCGGTCTTGTCGATGTCAAGAAAGACAAGATTGCTGCTGTTAAAAAAGAAATCGAAGCTTTGGGGCAGAAAGCCACAACCATCACCGGTGATATTTCTGTGCGTGAAGAGGTTTATGGAGCGATCGAGCAAGCCGAAAAAGACCTCGGTGGTTTTGATGTGATGGTCAATAATGCCGGCATTGCACAGGTCAACGCTTTGGCCGATGTAACACCTGAAGAAGTTGATAAAATTTTCAAGATCAATGTTGAGGGCACCTTGTGGGGCATTCAGGCTGCCGCCAAGAAATTCATTGCGCGCAAACAAAAAGGCAAGATTGTCAGTGCTTGTTCAATTGCCGGACAGGAAGGTTATGCAATGCTTGGCATTTATTCGGCAACAAAATTTGCCGTGCGCGGTTTGACACAAGCTGCTGCCAAGGAATATGCTTCCCACGGGATTACAGTCAATGCCTATTGCCCGGGTGTTGTGGGGACAGATATGTGGGTGGAAATTGACAAACGCTTCCATGAGACCACAGGTGCACCGCTCGGTGAAACCTATAAGAAATTTGTCGGCGGCATTGCGCTTGGCCGTGCCGAAACACCGGATGATGTTGCAAATCTTGTTTCGTTCCTTGCAAGTCCGGCTTCCGATTACATAACCGGTCAATCCATTTTGACAGATGGCGGTATGGTTTACCGTTGATAAGCTTATCGACACCTCAAACGCGTGAGAGAGCCGGCAGTTTTGTCGGCTTTTTTCTCATCGGATCGGCTTGTCATTCAAATAGCGGCAATAGTGGAAATGGTCATCCGGAAAACATGTATTTTTCGACTATCTTATTTTATGATATTTTTTGTTCATTGACGTGACGCTTTTGTTGACTATTTTGGGATAGTCGATTTTCGATAGATCAAACGACCGGAATTGGCTGATAATCAATGGAAAGCGGGGCAAAAGCCGAATATTAAAACGTAATCAGCCGGATTGCTTTTTTACAGAAAATCATTGGGAGAAATCGCTGGAGCGGCTCTCATTCTTCGATGAAGCGGTTTTTGTTTTTCTGATGATGCCGATTGTAAATTATAAGTTTACCGCTTCTGCCATGTTCTTTGCATGGTGATTTCTTTCGGCGGTTAAAGCAAAAATCCATGGGCAAAATTACCCCTATTCGTAATGACCATATAGAACCGCAGTGATAATACCATGAGGCAGATTGAGATTATGCCTTTTGGCAATTGGCCAAAGCACATTCGTGAGTGTTGTGATAGTGCTTTGCGGCGGGCGCGAAAGTGGATCGGGGCTTGCTGGAATGGCACCATGCAGCAGGTGTTGACAGTGCATCCCAACACTTTGCGATAGTACATTTTTTGAACATTTCCACACCTATAGGAGAGCCCTTTTAGTCTCCTTAAAAAATTCCGCTTCTACGTTACTTCACAACATAAGCACTGTTTAGACTGCTCTTTAATTATCAAAAAATAACATTATTTGCAGTTTCTTTGTTATTTTTTGTTAAAATATGTTGAAAAATGGTTTTTTGCCGTTTAATTTACGAGCGGATAGAAAAGGGGAGGCAGCGATGCCTGAAAAATATAATGTCTGTGTCGTAGGGCTTGGATCAATGGGAATGGGGGTTGCGCGTTCATGTGTCAAAGCCGGCCTGACCACCTATGGTGTTGACCTTGATTTGGCAAAATGCCGTGAACTTGTTGAAGCCGGTGCGGCGGGTGCAGGTGCAGGCTGCGAGCAAGCTGGCGAACTTGACGCATTGGTTCTTCTGGTTGTCAATGCCAAGCAATGTAAAGCGGTTTTGTTTGGCGAAAACGGTTTGGCCGATCGTTTGAAACCCGGTACAGTTGTTATGGTTTCTTCCACGATCTCGGCAAATGACGCGAAAGAAATAGCCGGTAAGCTTGAACAAAAGAAGCTTAATGTTCTGGATGCTCCGGTTTCCGGCGGTGCAGTCAAAGCAAATGCGGGCGATATAACCGTTATGGCGGCAGGAAAAATTGAAGCTTTTGACAGGCTTGCCCCCGTTCTGAATGCTGTTGCCGGCAAAGTTTATAATATTGGCAAAGAAATCGGGCTGGGTTCGACAGTCAAGATTATTCACCAATTATTGGCCGGTGTTCATATTGCCGCCGGTGCCGAAGCAATGGCGCTTGCTGCCCGTGCCAATATTCCTCTTGATGTCATGTATGATGTGGTCACCCATGCAGCCGGAAATAGCTGGATGTTTGAAAATCGCATGAAGCATGTGGTTGATGGCGATTATTCACCAAAATCGGCTGTTGATATTTTTGTCAAAGATCTTGGGCTCGTTAATCAAACCGGTCTGGCTTTGAATTTTCCTCTCCCGCTTGCGGCCACTGCCTATACGATGTTTGCCAATGCTTCAAATGCCGGTTTTGGCAAGCTTGATGATTCGGCCGTTATCAAAACATTTTCAGGCATAAAATTGCCGGGTCAGGATGCTTGAAATGAAACTTGGTGTCATTGCCGACGATTTTACCGGTGCAACGGATATTGCAGGATTTCTTGTCAAAAACGGTTTGAAGACCGTGCAATTGAATGGCGTTCCGCGTGACGGTGTCAGCGTTGATGCCGATGCGGTTGTTGTCAGTCTGAAAAGCCGTTCCTGCGCGCCTGAAAAGGCAGTTCACGATAGCCTTGCGGCATTGCAATGGTTGAAAAATCATCACAGTGAACAGTTTTTCTTCAAATATTGTTCAACCTTCGACAGCACTTCCAAGGGGAATATCGGGCCGGTCACGGATGCTCTGCTTGATGCTTTGGGCGAGGATTTTACTGTTATTTGTCCAGTTCTTCCGGTGAACGGACGCACCATTTATTGCGGCTATCTTTTTGTGAATGGCGTGCCTTTGAGCGAATCGGGAATGCGCCATCATCCGGTAACGCCAATGACAGATTCCAATATTATGCGGGTGATGGAGTCACAATCCGAAGGGCGTTGCGGCAATGTTCCAAGCCAAATTATTGATAAAGGCATTGCGGCGGTTAAAAATTGTTTGCAACAATTTCGCCAAAGCGGTTTTCGTTATGCTGTTCTGGATGCACTCAATGACAAACATATCGAAATATTGGGAAAGGCCGTTGCCGATATGAAATTTGTTACCGGCGGTTCCGGCCTTGCCGACGGTATGGCGCGCGCGTGGACAGATTTGCATGGTGATGTCGAACAGGCAGAAGCGGCCGGCCAACCCTTGGAAGGGGCGACTGTGGTTCTCTCCGGTTCCTGTTCGCAAATGACAAATGCTCAAGTTGCAAAATATAGAGAGACGGCGCCGGCATTGGCTGTAGACGTTGGCCGCGCGGTGAGCGACGCGAATTATTTTTCGGAACTCGTCGAATGGGTAAAGCAAAACAGCAATCAGAAATATGCGCCATTGATTTATGCGACAGTGATGCCGGAAGAGCTTTCCAATACGCAAGCAAGCTTTGGAGCAGAAACGGCGAGTCAGGCCATTGAAACGCTTTTTGCAAAAATTGCCAAAACATTGGAAAGCCAGGGCTATCGGCGTTTTATCATTGCAGGTGGCGAAACATCGGGTGCGGTTACTCAGGCGCTTGCGATTGAAGGGTTTAAAATCGGGCCGCAAATTGCCCCCGGTGTGCCGTGGGTCAGAAGTATCGGCAAGTCGCTTTCACTGGCATTGAAGTCAGGCAATTTTGGTGATGAAGATTTTTTCTTTGTCGCCCAACAGATGAAGACGGTTAAAGGGGAGTAATATTATGCCGCGTTTTGCTGCCAATCTTTCTATGATGTTCACCGATGTTCCTTTTATTGAACGTTTTGGCCGTGCCGCCAAAGCCGGATTTGAAGCGGTGGAATTTTTGTTTCCTTATGATTTTGCGCCTGAAAAGCTTGCAGAAGAACTTAAGAAAAACGATTTGAAGCAGGCCTTGTTCAACATGCCAGCAGGAAAATGGGATGAAGGCGAACGTGGCATGGCGGCCATTCCCGGACGTGAAAAAGAATTTCGCGACAATGTGGATAAGGCTTTGGAATATGCTTTGGCATTGGATTGCAAATGTCTTCACGCTATGGCGGGTGTGGTGAACGGGCTTGATCGCAAAGAATGCGAAAAAACATTTATCGAGAATTTCCGTTATGCAGCAGACAAAGTTGCACCGCATGGAATTACTGTTTTGACGGAACCGATAAATACCCGCAATATGCCGGATTATTTCGTCAATCATCAGCTTGATGGCTTAAGGTTGATGGAAGAAGTGGGGCGCAAAAATGTTGCTGTGCAGTTCGACCTTTACCATGCGCAAATTATGGATGGTGATTTAACGCGATTGACAGAAAAAATGGCGGGAAAATTTGCCCATGTGCAGGTGGCTTCTGTGCCGGATCGCCATGAACCGGATGAAGGCGAACTGAATTTTTCTTACATTTTCGAGGTGCTTGATCGGGTAGGGTACAAAGGTTTTATCGGCTGCGAATATAATCCGCGCGGCAAGACCGAAGACGGTTTGGGTTGGTTCCAACCTTATAGCAGAAAATAATCCTTATAGCAGGAAGTCATCCCGATAGCTGGAAGCAGTCCAGATAGAAGAAAGTAATCCCGATAACAGGAAGTAGTGATTGTGATACCCGCAGAACGTCAGGCCCTGATTATTCAACATTTGTCGCAACGACAAGTCTTGTCGATTGCCGAAATTGCCGACATGTTGGGCGTCTCGCAAATGACTGTCCGGCGGGATATCAGGGCGCTTGAAGATCAGGGGCGGGCTCTTTCTGTTGCCGGTGGTGTAGAATTGCCGGAGCGCATCTCGCGAGAGCCTTCGCATGTTGCAAAACGCGCCATGGCGCATAACCAAAAAGTAGCGCTTGGCAGATTCGCCGCAAGCTTTGTAAAGCCCGGACATGTTGTCTATCTTGATGCCGGCACAACAATGTTGGAACTGGCGCGGCAATTGGCAAACATTCCCGACATTATCGTTGTGACCAATGATTTTGTTATAGCAAGTTTTTTAAGTGAGGAAAGCACATGCCGCCTTTATCATACAGGCGGGGAGGTCGAGCGTGAAAACCAGTCCTGTGTGGGAACTTCGGCAGGGCTGACCATTCGTCAGTTCAATTTCGATATAGGTTTTATTTCAACCTCTTCATTCGGCACGCGCGGTATCTCGACACCGCAAGAAAATAAAATTCCGGTTAAACGCGCAGTCGTCGAGAGGTCTTCCCGCCGCATATTGGTAACCGATAGCAGCAAATACGGTCTGGTGGGGACATTCAATGCCATTCCGCTTGAAGCGTTGAATATGGTTATCACCGACGATGGTCTTCCGCAAAATGCACGGGATGCCATTACCGAAAGGGGTATCGAGCTGCGTCTCGTATCCTATGAAGAAAATCCGACAGAGGGGCAAAATCATGGGTAGGATTATTGTAACCGGTGGGGCCGGTTTTCTGGGCAGCCGGCTGATTGCAAATTTACTGAAGGAGCAAGGAAATAAAAGCTTTCCTGCTTTCAAAGAAATTCTATCTGTCGATCTTGCCGATTGTCCGGTTAAAGATGACCGTGTGAAATCGGTGAGAGGCGATATAGCCAATCCCGACTTTGCCAAAAAAATTGTAACCGCTGACACGGTTGCAATCTATCATATGGCTGCGGTTTTGAGTGGACAATCGGAAGCCGAATTCGACACCGGTATGCGGGTTAATGTCGACGGAACCCGCGCGCTTCTCGAAGCGGCACGCAAAACCGGGAAAAAACCGTTTTTTATTTACACCTCTTCGCTTGCGGTCTTCGGCGGCCCCATGCCCGATGTCGTACCCGAAGATCTCGCTTTGATGCCGCAATCTTCTTATGGTGCGGAAAAGGCAATCGGAGAATTGCTGGTTTGTGAATATAGCCGCAAAGGATTTGTTGATGGTCGTGTCTGCCGTTTGCCAACGATTGTGGTGCGTCCGGGCAAGCCGAATTCTGCTGCGTCGTCTTTTGCAAGCGGCATTATCCGCGAGCCGCTTTCGGAGATCAAATCGAACAATCCTGTACCCGCATCGACCTTGATGTGGCTTTCATCACCCGATGTTGTGGTCAAAAACCTCACCCATGCTTTGACTGTCGGCGAGCAGGAATTGGGTTTGAAGCGTGTTCTCAATCTGCCCGGATTATGCGTCAGCGTAAATGAAATGCTAGAAAGTCTCGAACGTGTCGCCGGACATGAAACGCGCATGCTTGTGAGTGAAAATCCAGAACAGCGTATTATTGATATTGTGTGTTCATGGCCGGGCAATTTCGATGTTTCGCGCCCGCTTTCATTGGGCTTCATTCGCGACCGCGATTTCGACAGTATCATTCGCCAATATCGGGATGAATTTGTCATCCGATAACGTTGCTTGGAACACCCATAGAAAACGAGGTAGAAATAATGACAGAACAGGAAACCCGCGAGCTTCTTGTCGAACTTGGCGCAAGTCTTTTCCAGCGCGGTTTCAGCGTTGGTAGTGCCGGCAATATTTCTGTGCGACTTGAAGACGGTTATCTCATGACCCCAACCAATTCATCATTGGGAAGGCTTGATAGTAAAACATTGAGCAAGCTCGATCAGAATTGGAACCATGTTTCAGGTGATCGCCCTTCCAAAGAAGTATTCATGCACCGCGCTTTTTTCAGAGCGCGTCCGCAAATAGGCGCAGTCGTTCACCTTCATTCAACATATGCAACGGCCATCAGTTGTATGCCGACAGGGCGCGAAGACCATCCGATTACGCCTTATACGCCTTATTTTGTCATGCGTATCGGCAACAGATTACCCGTTATTCGTTATTACCGGCCGGGTAACAGCGAGATGGAAGAAGAAATATTTGAACAGGCAAAGACAGCTTCCGCACTTTTGTTGGCCAACCACGGATCAGTGGTTTCGGCGAAAACACTTGTCGACGCAGTCAATGCAGCCGAAGAGCTTGAAGAGTCAGCCCACCTTGCCCTGATGCTGCAAGATAAACCGGCGCGGGCACTCGATAGTGACCAGATTGAAGACTTATTGAACACTTTTAAACAGTAACAAATAGGTAAATCACTGAAAATATGAACCAATAGCGAACAATTACGGGAGGGTTGTCTATGAACACATTGGGTTCACTACAGGAAATCGATCGAAGCAATGAGGATTTTACTTATCGTAAAATTGCATTCCGGATCGTTCCCATTCTCATGATCTGTTATATCGTTGCTTATCTTGATCGTGTGAATGTCGGATTTGCAAAACTACAAATGGAAGTTGATCTCGGCTTTAGCGAAACGGTTTACGGTTTCGGAGCCGGGCTTTTTTTTATCGGTTATTTTTTCTTCGAGGTTCCGAGCAATATTCTTTTGCATAAAGTCGGCGCGCGGTTATGGATTGCCCGTATTTTGATTACCTGGGGAATTTTATCTGGGATTTTTGCCTTTGTGCAAAATGAATGGCAATTTTACAGTTTGCGGTTCCTGTTGGGTGTTGCTGAAGCGGGGTTTTATCCGGGGGTTATTCTCTATCTTACCTATTGGTTTCCTTCCCATCGACGGGCAAAGATGTTCGCAATTTTCCAGGCCGGTAGCCCTGCTGCCGGAATATTCGGAAATCCTCTTTCCGGCTGGATCATGAACACATTCCATTCTGTCGATTCCTGGCATGGCTGGCAGTGGATGTTCGTGCTTGAAGCGATCCCTGCTGTTGTTTTGGGTGTTATCGTACTGCTTTATCTTGATAATAGTGTGGGCGGCGCAAAATGGCTTGACGCCAATGAAAAGGCTTTGGTTTCGCAAGATATAGAGGCCGATCATGCTGCCGCGGCATCAACACATTCGTTTGCCGAACTTATCAGAAATCCTATGGTTTGGCTCATGTCTTTCATTTATTTCTGCTTTGTGATGGGGCAGTATGGGTTAACCTTGTGGTTACCGACATTGATTAAAGCATCCGGCGTAGAAGACAATCTGATAATCGGTCTTCTTGGGGCTATCCCCTTCATCTGTGCAATTATTGCCATGGTTTTGTTCTCGCGCAGTGCCGATAAACATCGCGAGCGGCGCTGGCATCTTGTTGTGCCGGCTCTAATGGGCGCTTTCGGCTTTATCATAGCAGCAACCGCCACGAGCACGACAGTGTCTATTATTTTTCTGTCTTTTGCGACTGCTGGCGTTTTGTCATGTGCACCACTTTTCTGGTCGTTACCAACAGCCATTCTAAGCGGTTCTGCCGCAGCGGCCGGAATTGCAATCATCAATTCGATTGCCAATCTCGCTGGTTTTGCGAGTCCATGGATGGTTGGCGCTTTGCTTGATCTTACCCATTCACCAGCTATCGGAATGTATGTTCTTGCAGGTTTTCTGGTAGTGGGGGCTGCGATTGTGCTTTCAATATCGGCGGAAAGAGTCAACCGGTAAAATAACCATATAGGCAAACCGCCTTGATCTTAAGAAGCGGTTTGCCTGTTACCATAAGCGATTTCAAAGCGATTATTTTTAATCTGCTTATTTTAGTAAATTTATATTGAGAAAAAACTATTCAAATATTAAAAAATTTATCTCACACAGTGTCATAGAATTTCGTTTGATATTGATATTTTCAATATAATATTTTCCCCCTTTTTTCTCGCTCTTTATGTTTTTGAATTTGCTGACGGTGTCTCGAACGGGGAAGAATTAATCGAATAATATATATCTTATCACATATGTATCTTGTCGAAAGACGCATTATCGCATCCTTAAGCCAATTAAAATAGCTCGATAGAACTTCCGGCTTTTATTTTAGCAGATAAGTAAGAGCTTGACATATTGGATGGAGGCTTTTGAAACATTTGCCCGCAGGGTTTATGCAATTATCTGCCTGATTGCCAAGCCGCCAGAAGTTCAAAGAACAAAGCTTGCATTAAAGAGATTGGCATTAATGATGTCGGGAATACAGAAGCCGGCAATAAAGAGGCAGGCATTAAAGAGGTCGGCAATAAGGAAGTTGACATTGAAGAGTTGGGGAATAATAAAGTTTGAAAGAATTTTTGCAATAATAGAGTTTACACTAATAAAGCTTCAAAGTAGTGCCGCCCGATCAATAAATATTAACGATTGCCAAGAAACTTTAGCCCGAACATTGCAAGCGCATATATCGCCGATCACGTGAAAGCTGTTGATCTTGGCGAAGATTTGTCTATGGAATGTCAGCTCAAAATGAGAAAGAAAGCCAATCGAAAATAGATCGGCGGGTCTTCTCCACCAAGAGGTGTGTAAGCAATCCAAGCTAAAAAAACAAAACAGGGTTAATGAATGGTTGAAAACCGGTCATAAAAAATTCGATGATTGGATAAAAAAATTAAACTCATTAATATTTCTATTTGGAAAATGGGATAAAACTATTAATGATGATTTGTTTAAAAAATTTTATAAATATGCATAATAAAAGTATACAATTATTATATTATTTTAAATTAGTAATTTAAAAAATATATATAAAATTTTATCAATTAAATTATTAAAAAATAAATTTTAATGTAATTATTTATATTATAAAAACATGATTAATATAAATAAGGATATATTGTATATAATTAAATACATGAATTTATTTGAGAAAACGAATAAACGAATATTTCAAAATCCGTAAGTTTACGAAATAATTTATTCTAAATAACGGATTGCACGGATTGGTTGCGTCGTTTGGAAAAGCAGTTTTAAGTTGCAAAAAACATAAAAACAACCATAAGTAGTATTGTCTATTGTCTTTCCCGCGTTAGGTATAAGACAATGTGTCGTTCGCAAGCACATGCTTCGGTGGGTGTTTTGGGGGAAATCTCGACTATTGGGTGCTGAGCATGTGGTGATTGAAACCACATTGATATTTTTATGAGTGACCCAGGTAGCGAGATATGACGAAGTCGGAAATCATCAAACAACACCCATCAGTGAAGTTGACTGTTAATAGCGGTTCTGTTGATAGTGGTGGCAAGCCGCATAATTTTGTTCTCACAGCGGATAAGGAAAGTATTACCAACTATTCCCGTTCGGGCAATGATTTGGTGATTGACTTTGTTAATGGAAAAACTGTCCGGATCAACAATTTTTTCAGTTCGGGACAACCGATTTGCAATTTGATATTTATTGATGATGGCACGACATGGCTGACCGACTTCGGCCAGGCGCTTACAGATAATGGCGACGGTATTGTTGATACCAATGTTTTTTATGAAGAAATAAAAGATAAGAGCGGTTTTTCACAGAATGTATTGTTAGGAATTCTGGGTGCAGCTGC
>NZ_JACFOO010000006.1:0-286 GCF_016102485.1 Bartonella sp. W8122 | reverse complement strand
TGGGGTGAAGTCGTAACAAGGTAGCCGTAGGGGAACCTGCGGCTGGATCACCTCCTTTCTAAGGAAGATTAAGAATTGGAAAGAGCTTTTTAAGTTCAGACCTTCTTGATCTTGTTAGAACAAAGGGTTCGAGATAGTCAGTTTCGAACCGTTACATAGGACTGATAGTTTTTGACTGTCAGGAATATGTGATGAATACATGCGGATAATGCCGCCTTCGTTTCTCTTTCTTCAGATGATGTATCCCAAGCCTTCTGGCGACCTGACAGATTGTAAGGTGCGGTGC
>NZ_JACFOO010000002.1:0-183367 GCF_016102485.1 Bartonella sp. W8122 | reverse complement strand
AAGGCCGCAGGTTCAAATCCTGCCCCCGCAACCAATCACTAGACCTCCCCCAGCTTCACGCCTATAGGCATACGCTTTGTATAACCGGCAGAGGTATTTTTGTTGGTTATGATTAAATGATAAGATCAATGATATCGATATTACCATCTTGAAACTTTAGTACCTAAAAAACACTGATTAGGGTTATAAGAATCGTCAAAAAGATGAAGACATTTGTTCTGCTGCTCTTATTGAATCAGCCGAGTCGGTGGCATTGATACCTTTCAAATGCTCATTGTTTGGCGTGTGTGTAATGTAGAGCGGAAATAACGGCCGTTACGGCAATATACTATAACAGCTACTGAATTGTGTAGGGTGCGTGATTCAAGAAGGGCATACCTTTTGTCTCCGGAAGCTACTGAAATAGTTCTTGAAGACTGGCATAGTTGTCTCCGGAAAACCCGCGGATAGTTTACATACTTACATTCTGTACGAGATAATAGCGGGCAGAAAGCGTTCACTGAAGGTTTTATTGGGGGGGGGGCGAAAGCGTTGGCATTTTTATAATGTTGAACGTCTGCTGTGATATCGGGCATTTTATATTTGAGTTATTTGTGCACCATTGATTTTTTTGGATGTAGGGCAATATTTTGCATAATCTGACAAGTTCGCAAGGATTTTTGTCAACAGACTTGTGTTTTGTGTCAAATTCGTCTTAAAAAATCGTCGTTCCAAAAAGATGTTATCATATATCACTTTGCAAGGAACCGGTATATGTCCGTCAAATCCTTTACAAAGCGTAGTGATGTGGAAGGTAGATGGCCAGATACAAAGCGATTGCTTTTATATTAGTAATTTAACGGAAATATATCAATAGAAATCTAAGATCTTTTTTAAATATATTCGACGTTAATTACCTTATTTTTGAACGTAATGCCTTTGGGCCGAGCGTCAGAGCAAGGCATCTGATTATTTCAAAATCAGACGTTGAAAAAATAAGGCGATTTAGGAATTTACGGTACTCTAAAGGACAAATAATTAATGACGCCAAGTATCATTAGATTAATTGAAGCCGCTATGTCATATAAAAAACGAATCCGTTGTTTTATTTACGCGTTGGTTCATACTTCCTTGTGGTTTAAATATTTTACAATTGAAAAAATGTTCCGTTGGATGTTTACTTTGTTAAAAATATTTGAATCAAATAAATACGGACGGACTTGATGAAAGATTGGAAGAAGGTGGTTGGTAACGTAGGCAACCAACAATATTCAAACAGGCTGAAGGTATTGAAGGAGCGAGGAATTGATACTAAGGCGATTGAAGAAACTGTAGAAAAAACAATTGAAAATGTGATTAAGAACCGCAGTAGATCGTTTGTTATATTTGGGGAACCTCAAAGCGGAAAAACAGAGATGATGATAGCTTTGAATGCGAAACTGCTTGACAAAGGCACAGATGTCATCATTAATCTTGTTACTGACAGCGTAGATCTGCTGGAACAAAGTCTTTCTAGATTTCGTGAATCGGGTCTTAGTCCTTCACCAAAGCAGTATAATGAACTCTCGCAAGAACTTGACGATTTTAATCAAAGAAAATGGGTTATCTTTTCTAAAAAAAATGCCAGGGATTTAGAAAAACTTAAAACTCTTCTTCAACATCGAAAACATATTGTAGTTATTGATGACGAAGCAGATTTTGCATCTCCTAATGCGAAGGTAAACAAGAAAGAAAAAACGAGAATTAACCAACTCATACATGACCTTCTTGGGGAAACCGGGCAGTATATAGGTGTCACTGCGACACCAGCTAGGTTAAACCTAAACAATACATTCGAGAATGATAGTGAATCATGGGTGGAATTTCGCCCGCATCCGGATTATGTGGGGCAAGAATTTTTCTTTCCCTCCAACGGGGTGGTAGATTATCGTTTGCATACGTTTGATGCCGATAAAGGATCTGAAAGAGATGAATTGAAAAATGCAATCTTACATTTTTTGTGTGGTGTGGCTGAACAACATATGCGTGGTTTTGAGAAAAATTTTACGATGTTAGTCCATACAAGCGGCAAGAAAAATGAACATGATAACGATATTGCTGCTATACGAAAGACTATTCGTACACTTTCTACAAAAGGCAATCCATCATTTGGCGAGATCGTTGAAAAACTTAAAGAAATAGCGAACGAATACAGTGACAAAGGACCAGACGAAATTGTAGAATTTGTTCTGAGAAATATTTATAAAAATACAATAGTAGAGATAAATTCAAGTAAATTTAGTGCAAAAGTATCAGATATAGCTAAACCAAAATGTCTTTTCTCATTTGCTGCTGGAGGAAATATTATTTCAAGAGGTGTGACTTTTGATAATTTATTGTCAATGTATTTCACAAGAAGTGTGAAAGGAAAATTTTCTCAGGATACCTATATTCAGCGGGCTCGCATGTTCGGTGCCAGAAAAGAATATAAGAATTATTTCCAGTTGTGGTGTCCAACCGAACTTTTGAAGAACTGGAGCAAGTGTTTTGAATTTCACAATCTCGCGATTTCTGCTATGCGTAGTTCGTCGGGAGCGCCTGTTTGGCTTTCAGATCATAAGACAATCCCTACATCTTCTAATTCCATTGATAAGTCCACTGTAGATTTTGAAGACGGAGAGATGTCATTTCATTTGTTTAAGTATAACGACAATTATGATAAGGTCATGGATAGAGTAGACCGTACGAACAGTCAAATGTTAGATAGTTTGCGTAAAACATTTTCTGAAGAAGAGTTTCCTCAATACCTATACGAATATATAAAGCGTGATTTATCCGAAGACCCTAAGACTGATATTTCGTTCCATAAAACCAGTCATTTTGGGAAAAGTAATAGTAAGTATAGTGATGATGAAATCAAAAATATTCGGCGTAAAAAAGGAATTTTTTCAAATAATGAATTTTCTCGAAGTGAACATCCAAATGCAAAGCATCATCTAAAAATATTTCGCAATAAAGACGGATATGCTCGGCTGTTTTATAAGATTAATGGAGACGCAATTAAATTTATTAGAAATAAAAAATGAATCGGTTATTATAAAATACAAAATTAAGTTTGATAATATGTTTATATTTAATATAATGATATTATCATGCGATGTAATTCGAATAAATAATATAGATTTTATTATTGAAGAATAAGCCAGCGTAAAATAATGTGTTATTCTGCGAAAAAACGCGTTTTCGAATTTTATTTGTTGGACTTAAATTGTCGGGGTATAGAATGCCTTTGATGTCTAACGGTACAGTTAAATCGTCTTAAGTGAACAATGTAATAATTTTGCGTAAGTGTCTATTTCCCGAGGGTGTGTACAAAGGACTCATAAAAATCACAGACAACACCATTGTATCTTGAAATTAGATTGTTATAAAAGCCGTGATGAAGTCGCGGAAAAAATTGAGATGATTTGCAAAATAGCACCTCGGACGTTTTTCAGAAACAATTAAAGGTAAATTTGTGAATGAAATATATACACCCATTTCCTGCACGTATGGCGCCTGAAATTGCACTTGAGAAACTAAAAAATCTGAGAGCCGGCCAAGTTGTATTAGATCCGATGGCGGGTTCCGGTATGGTATTATCGCAAGCGGCGCGTAATGGTATTGCTGCCATAGGGATCGACATAGATCCTCTTGCTGAGCTCATTTCACGTGTTGGATCAACATCAGTTGATGAAAATGAAGTTCGAGCAGGTTTAGAAATATTATTAGAACGTTGTCTATCGGAAAAGGATCAAGTGTATTTACCTTGGATAGATGATGATATTCAAACTAAAAATTTCATTGATTTTTGGTTCGCACCTAAACAGAAAGAGCAGCTTCGTAAATTATCGTATTATTTGCATGCACAACCAATCAATGTTTCTAAGATTGTCTTAAGTCTTCTGAAAGTCACTTTATCCAGACTAATTATAACAAAAGAACCTAAAGCATCGCTGGCCAGAGATACCGCTCATAGTCGGCCTCACAGGACAATTCGTGAAAATGATTTTGATGTCTTTAGTGCGATGAGACTCTCTCTTGATCACCTTTTAAGGGCGCTTGATGTATCTTCAATTAAACTGAATGCGAGAACTTATGTGGGGGATGCGAGAAAACTAACTGTTGTTAAAAGCAATTCTGTAGATTGTATTGTTACATCTCCTCCTTACCTAAATGCTATTGATTATATGAGGGGGCACCGTTTGTCGCTTGTATGGTTAGGTTATTCATTGGCTAATCTTCGAAAAATTCGCATAAGTGAAATTGGTGCCGAGCGAGCTTTGAACGACACTATTAGCGGCAAATTTTCAGATGTACTTCATGATCTCGGATTGGATCTCCTTGAACGTAAAAGTAAATATATGCTTGCTCGTTATTTTTCGGATTTGATACAACAAACGAAAGAAGCATATAGGGTCCTGAAGAATAATAGCATAGGTACATATGTGATTGGAAATTCCACAATTCGTGGAATATACGTTCAAAACAATAAGCTGTTAAAGCTCGCCGGAGTTTCTGCTGGCTTTGAAGTTGTCGGTGAAACAACTCGTGTAATTCCGGATAGTCGTCGCTATATGCCTATGATGGTCGTTGGTAATAACCTTGCAAAGCGAATGCGTACTGAGCACGTTATAGATTTCAAAAAATAAGTTTTTTCTTTTGTAGTTACCTTTTAAACTTCGATTTTGAAATATTTTAAATAGATTATCATGTTTAAAAAGTGATTTTTGTCCAGTTTCAATTTTTCCTATAAGTATTTTATTAACATTTACAAAACTTAACTAGATAAATAAAAGAAAAATGCGTAAACACACCGTGTATAAAAGGTAATAAATTAAAAGTACGTATTTCCATTATTTTGAAAATTGAAATTTCGTTTTATTTTTTTAAAAGACAATAGAAAATCCTAGATGTCATATCCACTTTTTACCAGAAATGCTTGTCGTGCCTAATTGGTTAGCATGGTTAATAACAGTCTACAAGATAGAATCCAAGTATGAGCAACCAAGTTCTTTCGGAGTTTGCCGTTCCTTCAAAAGACTTAGAATTCCCGTTGCATTGTGAAACGAAATTTACATGCTGGAAAAATGGGCAAACACAAACCAAAGAAATATTTGGTAATTATTTCCCTGAGGTTTGGATACGGGCAAGGTAAATAGATTCTCATTAGATGTACAAGAATGAATGCATCTCGTGCAAAAAATTCCGGAGCCACATAGCGCAATTGAAATCTATTTGGTTTGTGATGCTGAAAGAAGGGTATCTCTTTATATAAAAGACAGATGGTCAGCGATAATTGGCCGATGAGGCAATTCAAAAGCGTCAGAACAATTGGAACGCTTTTCTATTCTCTTACTCAAGAGAATAATTAATAAAAACATCAGGATAAAAAGGTGAAAAGTTGAGATGGTGCCCAGACGCGAAGTAGGATAAAACAATAAAAACAAATACTTATAAAAAAGAGAGGGCAAAAAAGCCTCTTTGATAAACAATAGCTTTTTAAAACGTTGCCCTCTCTCTTATTACTCAAAAAAATAAAATTATTTTACTTTTTTGTGTTGACAAAAGCGGCGTCTTTTATGGGGTGGGAGCTATCATTGTTGGCACAACAATCATGTTAATTTTTTCCATTGATTTTGAGGGGCTGTAAATATCATTTGGGCAGACGCATCTTTGCCTCTCTCGTTTACTTGAAAGCGTCAATAATCTTATGCCAGTAAGCAGCAATTGCTCCACCTATTAATGCTGCAACAAGCGACACTAGCATAAGTGCACCGATTGCCCTTTCTCTCCACCGGTTGAATTCAGCAACTGGTTTTTCAACGCTTTCAATCCTTTTTAAAATTGCTTCAACGCGTCTATCGAGATCATCTTGAGAACGTTCAATTCGCGCGAGCCTGTCATCTTGTTCTTCCCTCTTTTGAGTATCGGTATTCATGTCTTCAATCAGGCGATCAAGCTTACCTTCAATCCGCCCGATCGCCCGTTCTTGGTTCTCCGTCATCATTCCCAGCATTTCTGTTTTTTTCCAAAACGATCAGTGGTGATTATCCATTTTGTGATTGCCGGTTCTGTTTGAACAAGGCGCGGTGCATCATTTGCTTTCGGTGGTTTTGTCCAGCCCGCGCAAGAGAATTTTGCATTGGTCTGGCAACCCGCCAACAGCAAGGCAGCGCTGATAAGGGTTAAGAGCTTCAACTTCATTTTCGACCTCATGTGATTGTTGGAAGGCGGTATTATCCGCCTTCATCCGATTGGTATTTTCGGTTCGTTTACCCATAAAAAAACCGCCAATAGCGGCGGCGATAATAAGAACAAGTACGATGGCTAAACGTTGTAATAGGTTCATGCTTCAGCCTCTTTCATCTGCTTAATGCCCCAATAAATTAGGAGCGCCGCACCGATCACCATGATGGCTGCTAACGCCCATTGGAATGGTCCCGAACCGGTGGCAAAACCGGTCAAGCCGGAAGCAGCACTGATAACCGGAGCAATCGTTTCCTTTTTGAAAAGCGGATTTTCTTTTTTTTGTTCCGGAACGACATCTTTGGACGTCACAAACGCGCCTTCCATCCACAAATACCCTTCGGCCCGCCGCCGGTTGACAAGGCCTTGAATTTTCTTGCCCCCCGCTTTTGTCCATTTCATCAGCTCGTTCGGGACCGCGTCATAATTGCCAGCGTTCAGTTTTTTAAGAAGCGTTGATTTCTTGAACGAAGTAAGGGGGATATTGTAAACAAACGAAACAAGAGCGGCGAACTGATTGTCATTGAGTTCCACCTTTACGAGGCTTTCAACCGCTGCTTCGTATTGTGTTAAATCTTTCAAAAGAATGCGTTCTGCTTCGGCTGCGGTGATGACCATTCCTGCACGTGGCTTTGGCTCGCCGGCTGTTGCCGTATGCCCATAGCCGATTGTCCAAACACCGCCAGCATCCTTATAGGCTTTGGTTTTGAGGCCTTCCCATTGTTTCAGTTTTGCAAGTCCGTGGGGGCTTATTTGTCGTGTCATGGTGTTTCCTTTGTGTTTATAAATGAAGGCAATAAAAAGCCCCGCAAAAGCGGGGCTGATTGCTGGTTTGGTGGAATTGGTTTTTAGATAGTGGCAGCCCAATTCCATAAAGTATCGAGCTGCGCATCCGGTATCTTGTTGACTTCGGCCATTTTCTTCAAGAGCTTGTAATCGCGGGTAAAGCTTGTTGCTTTTGTGATGTCGATCAACACGCTTTCACGGTCATCATCATCTGCAATGAAAAAGGGGCTGTCCTTATTTGCAATATCTGCAATCAGGTTTTCTTCTTTGACGCCGATTGCAAAAGCCGCCTGCCAGAATTGCCGGGCTGATAAAGAGGGGAATATTGGTTCAGGTGCAACAATCTTTTCGCCATCCCATAGCTTGCCATAGACACTGCCGCCTTTACCGAATGTTTCGCCATAATCTTCATCAATACCGATAATATCAAAACCCGCAATTTGCGAATGTTCTGGCTTGTCGGTCATAGAAATAATACTTCCCGTATCGTCGACAGCAATATAAAATTTATGCGGATATTTTTTGAAAAGGTCGTGCCACTCAATGCCGTCTTTATCTTTCAACACGTAAATGGTGACAGTTGCGGCTTTCTGGACAATATTGCCTTTGTCATCCTTGATATCTTCACCTAATTTAATTTTTTCTTCTGAAGCTGCGAGTTTACCAAAATTTTTCATTTTTTTACCACGCCCCTAAAGGAAACCAACCGCGATTTGCAATTTTAAGTTGCGGTTGACGGCCGCAGATACGTGTTCGTCCGCTATCTTCTCTAATGACGGCTGTGACGACATAGCCGGATGTCATTTCGGTCGGCCTCCCGGTTTCGATTGTGATATCTACCCACCCCACCATTTGGCTATCTGTTACACAGGCGTTTTGAACGGCTGCGCAGCTATCTTCAATCTGTTGATCAA
This sequence comes from Bartonella sp. W8122, assembly GCF_016102485.1. Taxonomy (NCBI): domain Bacteria; kingdom Pseudomonadati; phylum Pseudomonadota; class Alphaproteobacteria; order Hyphomicrobiales; family Bartonellaceae; genus Bartonella; species Bartonella sp. W8122. The sequence goes on along the minus strand of NZ_JACFOO010000002.1, from coordinate 175,421 downwards.
GCCCCGCGATTTTCTCCCGTTCGGCAGCTGTCATTACTTTGTGATTAGGCGTTTCAGCTAGACTATCAGCATTAAAATCTGGTGGGAAATACTTGTGAGTGTCTGTTTCTGGTACGTTGTCAGTCGTGAGCCCGTCGACACGTTTGACAACATTATCAATGCTTTGGCGGTCTTTTGCCGTCATAAATTTACGGTCATCTGTTTCTTCGATTTTTCCCGCCGGTATAATGGGTGGCATAAACTTTCTGTCATCGGTTTCTTCCACGAAAGCTGCGGACATATTAACTGTTTCAAGCTGACCGGAAACACCCGTTGCGCGGATGAACTGGCCTTCCGTTGGCGTTAATTCGGCTAATGACGCGAGACAGCCCTTCGACAGACGTTCGAGCAACATAGCTGTTCGTCCTTGTAGACGAGAGCTTGCAGTCTTAAAAATGATGCGTAAATCAGCATCTGTAACAGCACAATCTTCTGGGCATGGGTCTGTCAATGTGCCGGAATTTTCACCCGTGATTGCGGCGATAATTAAAAATTTTGCAGCCTGAGCGATGTAAACATGGTCACCGGCTTGGACAGCACCATAAGATTGTAAATAAGCATCTTTTGTCTTGAAGTCTTTTGAACCGGCTACGGTCGTGATCTTTCCAACTGTATAATCATCTCCAGAGATAGGGAAATTAGGAAGAAGAGCCATTATTCACCTTCCTTTTTATCTGTTTGCTTTGCTTTCAACGCTGCTAGCTCTTGCTCGGCTTGGAAACGCAGATAAGCATTCTTCAAGCTCTGTTTCCGCCAGAATTCAGCTTCGGCCATAGCTTCTGCTGCTACAACCATCGGTGGTACTTGTATTTCGGTTTCATCTTGGTTCATTTCAAAGTCCTGTGATGTCAATAACCCAAAACTGTTGTACTTTGGCAGGATAATAATACATGCCACGCGGTCTATAAAAATCCGGTATTATCGGGTCTCTACCGCCTTCGCTTTCTTTGATCGGTTTAAAATTAACTCCACCGTTCCATGTCTGAGGCATGTAACAATAGTGTTCATACCAAGGTATTTTACCGGTGCCCCCACCATTTTTGACTTTTGCTTGGTAGACAACAGATGCCGTTCCGGTGCATCGAATTGGAAATGCTGTATATGTGTGTCCTTGTTTCAACGGTATATAGATGTCTTTTGGGTAAGCGATTTCATCACTTTTAGGCAACGCATCAACAGCGTGTCCGCTGATTTGTGGCAGTAATGGCGTATCCAGATTGAAGAAATATGATATATCAAGCGACCGCTGATTAGAGTCAAAAGCGATTGAACCATCTTCCCGATAAATGCGTAATCCGCCTTGAAATGGCAGGTTCTGTGGCAGGCTAAAAGCATACCATTGCACCGTATCATATGGCACACCTGAGCCAACCCGATAAATCCAGCTTGTTTCTTTCCTGTCTTGGAGGGCGCAACAAGAACCATTCGGCGAACTTGTTGCTACAATGATCGGCCCGTTCCAATCAATCCAAAGATCAGCAACTCCAGCTTCGTTCGTGGTCAAAGAGCCAGAACGGACTACAAAAAAGTTTTGGTAGGCATCGTCGATTTGGATGATGCCGGCATCGTTGTATATTTTAAGTCCTGCAGGCATTAATAAACTCCGTAGGTTATCCAAGTGGGATGATAATAACCTTTGCCGTTAGTCAACGGTCCCCAATGCCACTTCAATGTATTTCCGACAATTTCCGCCATTGCAAAACTATGATCTGAAAACTTGGATGTATCTTTTTGCTCAAAAACATTTGACCAATCGATCATTGTATAAAACCACGGCTGCCCCTGACTAAATTCTGGCACATAGATTTCACCATCATTGCGACTGTTCAGATAAAGAGTGCCGAAGTTGCGGGGTAGGCGGCTATCGGTATCTAAGATGATGTTTCCGTACTGGTCCCATATTCTAAGACCTTGTCCCATTTACCAAACTCCAAGTTGCACACGAAGACGCCCCGCATTATCGTAAACTTCATACCGGCTGTTCGTGAGTACTGATCTTCCCGAACCGGCATAACCACTGATTTCTACAGTCCCATCACGAGCTACCTTAAAACGGTTATTGATGTTCAACTCTCCCGCCGTGACGGTACCAATGTCAGCCGCATTGGAACGCAATACGCCGTTGGCAAATGAAAACGGTGGCGTGGTGAGATCGCCATTCGATATTACGACTTGGTCAGCAAGCAGAACCAATCTGCTTTGCGACGGCTTCACGTCAATGTAAAATGCCCCCGTCGACCAGTTGTTTCCGTCTCCAGTTTTGACGACAATTCCATGCCGTGCCCAGCCATCACCCGCCGCCGCAGAGACTTCGCTCTTAATTGTGATGCTACTTGCCACATTATCAACCTGAGAATTTAAGAATGAAATCTGCTGCGCTGTGGCTGTGACTTTTCCGTTTATGGTATCGACCTGCGCTTTTATTTCGTTAAAAGCCGTGGCGATATTGCCGTTGACTTCGGCTTCCAGTGTTTCCAATTTGGCAGCCAGTGCAGACGTTTTGCTTACTGCAACCGTGATTTGTTCTGTAAAATCTGCCCGTGCTTTTCCTAACGAAACTGTCAGTTCCCGTTTAATTGACCGGCTTAATTCATAGCCTCCAGACGTTGCATCGGCCGCAATGAGGCCAATCAGTTCGTTTTCTTCACGTATTGACCGGCGGTCATACGTTAGCCACTTGTTTAAATCTGCAACGTCGTCGAGGATTTGTCCGGTGTCATAATCTTCTTCTTTTGAATCGGCAACGACCTCAGCACACCATAGAGTTGACCTTGCAGGCTCTGTTATGACAGTTGCCCGAAAGGTGTATGATGTGCGCGGTGCAAATCCAGTCAGTCTAACCGCTGTTTGTGTACCCCGAACAATGTAGTTAAACTTTTGTTCAGGAACTTTCGTTTGCCAATATTCAATCTCGATGCCGGTGACAGTCACATCTGTAGGTTGTCTCCAAGTGATATCGAAAACCGGTATTTTCCGATGTTGATCTTCTGAAATGGCTTGGTTGGCCATAACTTGGAACTGATCTGGGAAATTCTGGAAAACCGGCCTTTGTGCTGGTTTGTTCGGTGAAAATTCCGGTATCTCGATTGCATCATCATAGATGCCAGCTCCGACTTCTTGTAGTGATAGATTTACATTTCTCGCCCCGTGTTTTCCGCATGGTGTCAATGAACGGCTGACAACACGAAAACTCGCGGTGCCATATAAGCTATGAACAAAACGGATCCAATCACCAACTTCCAACTTCCGCCAAAGCGGCCGTACAACCATGCTGTACTGCTTCTGATAGCGGTTCTCGCGTAAAGCGGAATTAGCCAAGCGGATTGCCTGACTGGCGATAAAAACGGCCTTGAAATCCAGCTGCGTTCCATGGTGTGAACCATCCGCTGCTAATGCTGCATCATCTAGTCGTGCGGGGTATGCAACTGCTTCCCATGATTTTTCTGGTTCGTTATAGGTGCCATGAACCGCATTAACGAGCTGTGAGCTTGAACGCTTCGGAGTGTAGTTAAGTGTTTCACCGATAATCAGATCATCTTCTGTTAATGTGGCAACAATCGGCTGTGTTACGCCGACGATAGGAAGATCACCGTCGACACTCTCGAGCAATGCACCTGCACAGGCTGTAAATAACGGTTCTAAATTATCCTTGTGCTGAACACCTTCACCTGCGCTAAAGATCATGCCAGAACGATAACGCTTTTCTGTCCCGACCATCTCATCGCAAAGGTTCATTGCCTCAACCCATTTTTGAACGGGTAAATCAGAGACAGACAAGTCCTTGCCGACAATCAGTTGACCGTTTACATAAAAGCCGCGTTCATAATTATAGGCCTGAACAATTGGGTTGTCGGAATAGCCCCATGTCTTCGGGTCTTCCCAACGTTGAGAGCCTTCTCCACCGTAACTGCTATCAAATCTCGGATCGTAACATTTTCCCTGACACTCGAACAGCAATTGCGGAGTGTTCGACATTTCGTTTTGGTCATAGTCGAAATAGACAATCGCATAGGCTAATCCAAAGCCGACATGATTGGCCGTCCATTGCCCGCCAGAACCTTTGATTAGATAATTATCGGCTGTAGTCTGGCTACCATCATAGATCTTTATCCTGATGAAACCTTTATGCTTTCCAGTTACTTCAAAGCCACGTTCTGAGTTATTATCACCGTTAAGTGAGCACCATTCATCATCAATAAGAACGCGTGTGACTTTATTAATGTAAAAGTCCGATAGCAACAGTACACGGGCAAGCGTCTTATTCCCATCTCCGAACGCACAAGTGAACAGCTCCTGACCAGCTATAGCAAATAAACCGACACCGATTTCACGTGGTTTTGAACCACCGTAAGTAACTGTAAGGCTTGTTCCACTTAATTGACTGTCGCTTGAGTGTGAGCTTTTCTTGGATTTCTTTTTTGTGAGAAGTCCAGCAATGACATTAAAGCCGACAGATATGACAGCTCGACCAACAAACCCCAAGCTTCCCAAAAAGCCAGCCACACCGGCAACGGCACTAGAAATCGCGCCTATGATTGGTGCTATAAATGCCATTAATTTACCTCAAAAGCGCGTTTAATCTGGCTGAATCCAACAAAAACAAGACCGAATTTACCCTTGCTTGCAAAACCGACACCGGTAAAAACTCCGGCGCATATCTGCCCTTCATACTCTACAACACCAATATCGCCCCGCATTGCATGAACGACTTTCTGTTCCTTGAAAACTTTAGAAAAAAGCTCTCCAAGGTCGTTGCAACCGGCTTTCTTCAAAACACGAGCTGCTCCAATTTCTGTCGTGTAATTACGGTATTCCTTTAGCCTGTCTTCACCTGTAACAGCTTGCACAGCGTCAGCAGCGAATTGTCCGCAATCCGATTTTCCGTATTCAAACGGTAATTCAGAATGTTTTTCGACAACACGAGCTAAAGCATCCTGCCAGTCCTTGGCGCGGTTCCAATTGCGCATTATGTTTTTCCAATTTTATAATTAAGGGGTGGTTTTCACATACGGATTGGCATTTACGCCTTCCGGTTTTGCCCCCACTGCACGACAGTTCTTGCTTCTGTTTCGGCAAATGAGAAAAAGTTATCGCCAGCGTTAATCAGATGCTGATCGTTATTTGACCGCATCCGATAACCTTCCCGATTGTTATCCATTGCCAAGCTCTCGCAGTTAGCCACGAGTTTACAGTCGGGTCCGTCTTGAAAATCGAGTGTATCAATCCGCCCTCGGTAGATTGTATCAACGAAAAGAAGGTCATAAGTGTTCGGGTCATAGATAGCTTCTTTGATAATAACTGGCCGTTGGTGCCATCCTTCATCTTGAATTGTAGCTAACAAGTCAGGCGTCAAACCATCGTCGGAACGTGCAGCTAACGTCAGCGTTAGACCTTGTGCCGTCATGCCCCATTGTCCGTTAATGGCCGAAATATCAATGATGCCCCCTGGTACGTATGTTAAACCGTCATATTCTAATTCTGTATCCGCCGCACAAAAGCCATAAGTACCGGTCGAAAATTCCAGCCTAACCATTTGGGATAACTTGATCGTGCCGATATTGAACAACTCTTCGGCTCTTGGTGTTAGACTTCTCAAAACCGGCTCTCCATAAATTGAAATTTCGCCGTACGTTGCGGGTAACCACTGGAAATCGAGAAGCTGTCGTTCATAGGCCGCATTATCAGTTCCATCCGATCAAAATATACGTTTGCACCAACCGAGATATAATTGGGAAGTTTTGGTTCGATCTCGATCAGATATCCGGTAGTATTGAATTCTGCTGAAATGACTAGTCCGAGCGCTCGACGATCATTATACTGGAAGGTGGCATAATCGCCTGAGGATAGCCGGAGAGCAGCGTTTACCCCCGTGACCGTGACGATGTTCCTATTCTCGATGTTCGCAAGCCTACCGACAGTTTTAGCAATTTCTGGATTATCCTTATTTAATCGAGGGCAAATATACATAGGGTGCCTGACGAGATATGACTTCATACCACCTCTCAAGCTCGCCCAAATTGCTTTAACGTCATCGAGTGACGGCAGCCCATCGTCTTTTTTTTGCCAGTTATTCGAGTATCCGCGTGTTTCGATATCTACTGTCCATCGAGGATCTGAATATTCAACCGTATTGATAAGTCCGCCGCCGCTTTCTGATTGAGAAATAAACCGTTGTAAGTTGAAGTCAAAAGACAGATACTGAAGGTCAGGTAATGTTCTGAATGCCATTTCTTTTCCTACATTCTGTTTTTGTTTCGCGCTTCGTTAATCGTTTGGCCAATCATGTTCGGTAGGTTTTTATGATATTCGCGAATGTTTTGTTGTGATACCTGTTGAGCTACTTCACGTACTCGAACGTCAAAATAGTCCGATGCCTCAACACTCACGACAACATCCCGTTGTTCTTGTTGCGGTTGGGCAGGGGCACTTCTTCCACTACCATTTACAGCGATGCCTAGAGTGCCACGTGCATCACGTTTCAACGGCATGACCGCTTCCGGTCCTGCTTCTCCCATGATGCCCTTCCCAAAGCCATCTCCATCAGCAAAACGAAACGGGGTAGGGGATGTCACGATCGAATTTGTGAATGCACTACCTTTCGCAAACATCTTGACCTGTCCAGACGATGTAAAAGCACCGCCTTTCGCAAAAAGTCCGGTCATCCCACCATATTTACTCATAAGAATGGGATTACCCTGACCACCACCAAAGGCATTGCTAAGCAACCCACCCAGTGAATACTTGCTGTCCGAAAGTCCGGCTAGTTGTAAAACCAAGTCCTTGATCGTCGGCATGAGAGAGGCAAGGGAATCTCTCCAACTGTCCGTTCCTGCAATCATGCGATATAAGGTGTCTTCGCCAGTATCTCCGAGCTGTTGCCAAGCTTGTCGATTGCGCTTCGTTGTCTCCAAAAGACGGATATTTGCCGCGTCAATTGAATTCAGGTTCTCTTCAAGCCCGTACTGTTTAAGCGTGTCAGCAACGCTCTTATCAATGTCGCTACGCCCCATTTGACGCCACTGATATGACATGTCTTGATCGAGGCGTGCTTTAGCGGCCGCTTCTGCCGCTTTCTGATATGCTACTACAAGCTTGTCGATTTCCTCTCGCTTGGCAGCGGTAATAATGCGGCCTTTATCTGTTGCTTTTTGTTCCAGCTCCAGCTTCATGCGCAGTGTGTCTGCTGCAATTCCTGCCTTTCCAGCAACTTGTGCTTCAAGCTCCAATTGCCCGACGCGGTCTTGCCCGCTTTTGATCAGATCACGATAGGCGTTAGCTTCTCTTTGTGCAGCCTTTTCTGCTTGCTTAGATGCCTTTTCAGCATTTTTCGCATTTTGGGTAGTAATGTAAATTGTCTCGACTTTGTTTTCGATGTCATCCGAATCTTTTAATACCGTCGTTCCAAAAAGAAGTCTGGTTCTGATCTCATCTTTTTTCTTTTGTTTTGGTGTTTTATTAGCGTCCGCAATCAACTGTTCATAGTTTTTATCGACTTGCGCTAGATCGGCATCCGCATCTTTTAAATTCTTTGCGTTTGCCCCATAAGGAGTAAGGCTAACGCCGATGTTAACCTGTTTGTCTTTTATACTTTCGAGAACGTCAGCAAATTCTTCTGCTTTTGTTTGAGCAAACTGGAATCTGTTAGATGCATCTTCAAGTTTGTGCACCAAGCCGCTAAACGCATCTATTCCTTTGATTTCGTTAAGTTTAGAACTGAATTCTTCGGATTTTATTTCTCCCTTTTCAAGGCGATCAATCAATGCATTAATTTGGCTGATTTGATCGCCATTAAGCCCTGAGACTTGGGAACGTTCTACGGTATCCTTTAACTCATCGAGTTGTTGCTTGGCTTTATCTAAACCAAGCGTCCCGCCCATCATAAAATCATCATTCAATGCTTTTTTATAATGGTCGATAGCTACAGTCGCGTCTTCAATTGCTGATGCAAGGTCAGCGTTTTTATTATCATTTTGCAGCTTTTTTAACGCATCGTCCGCTTTATAGACTTCCGTCGGATATTTGCTAATCAACTCCAGCAACGAACGGAGCGTTTCATAATTTTTTGCGTCTACAGGTGATCCAAACTTTACCTTATCCGCTTTTGTAAGAACTTCGGCAAATTCATCACTTTGTTTCTCTCTGCCCACAAAAGGAAGGCTATCAAAATAGTTAGCCTTGGAGCTTCCCGAAATGCGTTCGATTTCTTCATGAACATCTTTCAGATGAGCAGCCTGTGCCCCCGCGCTCATCTGTGCAATGGAACTTGTTATTTTGTCGATATTTGCAGCCGCTAAGGGTGCTGAATAGCCGAGTTCCTGCCATACTTTTTGCAGGCTTTCCGATTTCTGTCTGGCTTCTTCTGCGCGCTTTGAAGAATAATACATAGCGGCACTTACAGCCATTATTCCAGCTCCAACGGGGCCACCAACAAAGCTAAGCCCCTTTGATACTAAGCCACCTAGGCCGCTCACAGCACGGCTAGCTACTGAAGCTTTAGCAACAGCTATATCTTGTGCCAACAAAGCACGATTAGCGTTTTGTGTTTTAGCAGCGAGATCAACTTGAGCCGCTGATACGGCTCTGTTTGCTGTTACAACTTGTGCCGCTGCTTGAGCATGAGTAAGTCCGGCTAATTGTCCAGCTTTAGCAGACTCTAAGGCAGCAACAGCCCTTACGCGTTCTGCATTTGCAGCGTCTAACGTTGCTTTAGCAGCTTGTTGATCGGCAAGAGCGGTTTCACGGATAGCAGTTGCTTTTTGAAGTGCTGCCGTACGGCTATTAAGCATAACTGCATTGCCTTCGAGAATAGCAGCCGTAAGCTTAACTTGTTGACCTGCCGCACTTGCTGCACTTGCAATCATCGGGCCGAATATTCTAGCCGCCGACACACCAATTGCAGCTAACATTGTGTTCCCGAGAATATCAAAATTGTCAGCAACCAATTTGATCGTTCCGGAAACAGCTTTTGACGCACCTGTGACGCCATCCATTGTGCCGATGTATTCGGTTGCAGCGTTTTTGACGAGCGTTAGACTTTGTTCAATCGTCAATGATGTTTTGGCAAACTGTGCTTCGATCTGTTGTCTAGCCTTCAAGATTGCAGTCAAAACTCGTTCGCTTGTTAGTTTGCCTTGTGCTCCTAGGTCTTTTAATCCTGCAATAGTTGTCCCGAATTCATCAGCAATAGCTTGAGCAAGAACGGGTGCGTTCTCACGAATAGAGCGCAATTCATCACCTTGCAGGACACCCGAACCCAATGCTTGACCGAGCTGTAACACGCCAGCCGCTTGTTCTGATGCCGCTGCTCCTCCAACGGCAAAGGCTTTTGAAACGATATTCGTCGCGTCTGCAACTTCTTGTTCACTTTTTGCAACGCCTTTAGAATTTCGCATGATACGAGCGTAAAGGTCAGCATATTCGACAATGCTTGAACGTGCATTGTCTGCACCTTTTTTAAGGTCACTCAGTGAACGCGCCTGCATACCGGATGATTGAGATGCGGCCGCGATCTTGTTGTTCATAAGTGTCCAACTGTCGGCATATCGCCTGATCTCATTAGCAGCAACACTGACACCAAGTACCTGCAAGACATTGTTGAATCTCGTCATTACAGTACCGGCATTGAGCAGGCTAGCGGATAGTCTGTTCACGTTACCCTGCATTGTTGTCATGCCGGTGCTGAAGCCTTTCAAACGTTGTTCTACGCGCTGTGTTACTCCAGCGAACTTATCCAGATTTTGGCTAGCATTGAGCAAGCTTTCCGAGCGTACTTCAATACCCAGTGTTGCAATGTCCATGATCGTCTTTCCAATATGAAAAGCCCACCGGTTAGGGTGGGCTATAAAGCAGTTATTTTGTGCGGTGATATGAGAATGCGAATAGTCATCAGACGCGACTGTATGCATTCTATTTAATGGAATTTATAAGCAATGCCTAACCGCACTTCATGTGTTTTGTAGTCTGCTTTTAAGGTCACTGGTTCATCAATAAATTCATTGTTGAAATCAAAGTCCTTACTACCATAATCGGTATACCGGTATTCAGATCGCAGAATAACATGGTTTGTTAGCGCATATTCTATACCGCCACCAACGGTATAACCGGTCAACGATTTTTTGACTGTCTCAGATGCCGGATAATACGTCATGATGCCGTCAATAATGTAGCTGTATGACGAACGCATTGTTGCTAGTCCGGCGGTGGCGTAAATGAGATAACGATCATTGGTGTAGCCTAGACGCGCTCTTAAAGCGGCTGATCTTTTTACCTTAAGTCGTTCTTCGTCAAAATAGTAATTGCGAACAAAAGGATATTTCTGTCTAGAATTTTTTAGGACGAGAAACGGATCCTCAAGTTCTTTTTTACTGTCATCAGAATTAAACCAAGCAATGTCACCTTCTACACCAACTAATAAACTTTTGTTCAACTGGAAGTTATATCCCATAAAGAGGCCACCGGAAAATGTGTCATCGGTAAACTTGTATTGTTGGTCTGGTTTGTCGAAATACATACTTAGTCCATTAGGATTTTTGTCATAGGATGAAAAAAGTTCATTTTGACGTCCGTGTTCAACTTTGTTGTGTATCCATCCCGTCTGACCACCAATGTAAAAACCATTCCACGTCATATCATTTGTATTGGCGACCGGCATCGGGTCTTTAGCCGTTACAATATCAGCCGCATGAGCTAGTGATAAACCGGTCATAATGAACATTGTTGATAAGCATGTAACACGACGGAACATGTGCGCCTCCCTCTAATTCTTTCAGTTAATCTAAAAGAAGTTGATTATGTCAACAGGTGGAAACGCATAAGTTGTATATAACGATTGCGCTTTGCCCCATTTTCTAATCTGTTGCGACTCCGATCAAAGGCTATAAGGCGTATTCTTAAAGAACGTTTGACGAAAAGATAGTTTTTAAATATCTATTCTCCTGCCCAGTTTTTGAGAGGGGGCTTAGATGAGAATACTACTACTTTTACCAATTGTTATTTTTATATGCGGTTGCCAGACACAGCCTCCTAACCCGAGAGATTCAATTAACCCAGTATTGTGTGATGCTCCACAATATTTGGACAGCTACCAACGAAATTTGTGCGCCCGTCAAAAAGCTGGAACCGCCCCTGCTTACCAACCCGTTACCATCTTGACGCCTGATCCCGAATACAAATTAACCGCTAAAGATATAAGTATCGTCAAGAATGGTGTTGCTAAAGAATTAAAAGATCCGACCAGCCCTATCTTTGGGAACATGAAGGCTACAAAAAGTAAAAAAGACGTTATAACCGTCTGTGGGTTTGTTAATGGCAAAAACAGTTACGGCGCGTACACCGGACAAAAGCCTTTCATCGGTGCATTAACTAACGACAGTTTCCTTTTGATCGGCATTGGTGAAGACGATATTCACACTACGGCAACATATGATGTATGCGCACAGAAAGGCATCCACTTGCCCTAAAAACAGGGCATTGCCATGATAGCAACATCCCTTAAACAAACTCGATTTTATCTATAGTGCGATAGATAGATCTGGTTGTTTGGCGCGTCTGGAACTATGAAGTGTATTGAGCCGAGTTGACCGTGTTTTCTAATCCGTTACAACTTAAATTGTACCACAATTTAACGTATCCTGCGGTGGTCGCGGCTTGGCTGCATTTTCTGATTTGTTGCAGTTTTTCAAACATTATCTTTCGGTTTTTTGAATTTATTGCATAAAATGCGAGAAAACTTAGCCCATTAGCAAACAAACAATAAAGGGGCTCTAAAGCCCCCTTGTTCTTGCCGTTGTTTCAGTTCTATTTAATGCAAGGGCTGGTTAAGCAGCTCTGCGAGCTTCACTAGGCCTTTAGCTGTAACAAGTGCACGGGTTGCTACACGTTCTCGACCTTCTGCATCAAGATAAAGGTGGTCATCGTGTTCCATGAAACCCAATCTGCGCTTTTCGTCATAGGCAAGCCAATTCTTGGAACCCGACCTTTTGAATATCCAACGGCGCGAATCCATAAAACGAAACAAATCATCCCGTTTTACACCTAGCGTTTTCGCCGCATCACTGATGCACATCGAACCACGTGCTCCCTCCAGCCGGTCAAGTTTTTTCAAGTTTTGTTTTTGTTCTGTAATGAGTTCATCTTTCTTCTTATTTTCTAACTGAAGGTGGTTCATAACTCCAATGAGGATAGCAGGGTCCGAATAATCAATCATCACATTGGATTGCCGACGTAATTCCGCCTCCATAGCATTGAACTGTTCAATGTAACGCAATTTGAATTGTAGTGCCTTTTTGCCAGTGAACCCCATTGCCAATAAGGTGAAGCCATCTCTATCCATGTTGTAGGTTTTGTATGTCTGACCATTCTGAGGCTCAATATATGGGGTATGCCCAAAATTGGGCACACCCTCTGCTATCAGATTTTCAATGTCCCGAATGATATGTTTATGCTGTTTTCCGAAATAAGCGGCAACATCACGGCTGTTAGCGAAAACTTCACCATCTTGAATAAATACCACTGGTTGATGTTCGTGTTTTATTGGAACCGAATTGATTTGAGTTTCATTTTCTACGTATGACATGTTACATGTCCTTTCGTTGGCAGCCCGTAAAAGCTGCTGATCCAAGAGGGGAGAGCGGACTACATGTGGATCAAGCACTGCCGCTCTCCCTGAACCGTGTTTACGCACGGTATCGGTGAATTAGGATTAATGCTTATTGATGAGGTATTTTCTTACTGCTTTAAGGAGCGGTTCAACGATTTCGCTATAGCTATTCTCTCGTATCTGCTCATTGGCTAAATCAATGGCAGCAATGGCACCTTCTGCGGTTAAGATCGGCCTATCCCAATTTTTGATTAGGTTCCACCATGGCAACCATGTGTATTCGGCGGCATCGTTATCGTCGTCTTCCGGTAGAGAGTTAAACTCTTCCATAGCGGCATAATATTTTCTTATAATGAGCAGGAGCGGGTCAAGCACATCATTGGCGGCTTGTCGCTTGGCGTCGACAACATAAATCTGTTTGTCTTCGACAGTTGTGTTTCTGCCGTAATACATGCTATTGGCAACGTTAGCCATTCGAGCCTCCTTCTACAGGTTCGTTTCGGTTAGGGCTGATGCGAGATTGCAGTCTTGCGTCAGCCTGATTTATTTGGTACCATTTATTTTATGATAAAGCAAGATAAAAATGGTACCAAAAAACGAGGTCGTCCAAAAATTGGACAAGGCACACAAATACAAGTGCGTCTCCAGCCCGATCTTTTGGCTTTGCTTGACCTTTGGATTGCTTCTCAACCTGATCCAAAGCCGACTAGACCCGAAGTTTTGCGCCTATCGCTAACCGAAATGTTGAAACCTGTTAAAAAAGATTAGTTTTGTCCAACCAAGCGTAAATTCCTGTGGCCTTGACGCTCTGCAATCTTTTGCCGGATTGCAAACTTACCGCCGCTCTTTAAATACAGATCGGTCAAAGAAAGCATGTCCGATTTGTCGTGAAATTGAACCCTATTGAAAGTTAAATCAGATTTTACTATAATATGAGCATTCATCTTAGATAGTCCTTTTATCTTGGGTGATAGATGCAAAGCCCGCCATGGCGGTGTTGTTGTTTGTGGTGGCAGGGCTTTTGCTTCCTACGGCGTATTGCCCTGTCACTTTTTGATTAACCTCAAGACCGTGGTGCAGTAAGGCTTTTATTGTGTCTGTACGGCTAGTCATTCCATTTAATAATCCCTATCTGTCTAATTAAAATCACTCTCGACCACAAAGTTCACTCTAATCTTGGGTGTGAGATCGAGCCTGTATTTGTTAATCATTTGCATACGCAAATATGATAACATATTCATATCTAAATTATCATTTGCATTTTGTCAAATATGTTTTAATATACGCTGGAACGTATGAGGTTAGATATGGCTGAAAAAGAAAATAATATGGTGTCCCCTACAGATGATGCCCAACGAAAAATATATGTTCTTCCGAAAGAGCTAGTCGAAAGAATAGTTACGTTTCAAAGGAAACATGGTTATCCGTCCGAAGTGGAAGCTGTTAGACACCTGTTGAATAGGGCGTTATTGTTTTCTCAAACACCTGTTGAACTAATGACAGATGTTTGGCGTTACTTAGACGATGCTGAAGACGATGCTAAGGCTATCGAAAATATGGTCAAAGATTTGTTGATGGGGCATCCATTGGTATCTATCCTAAGTATACAAAAAAATGGTTATTTTATTACTCTTGAAAATGGCGATGAATACAAAATTGGTAAAAATGGAGGAATGATAGAGTTAAAAATCGGTACTGGTGAGTGGGCCAATTGGAAACCCCCTTTGAGCGAAATCATATAACAAAAGATGACACAAGACGAATCCCAAAAAGTTAGATGGGTTCACCCAACGACTAAGCATATTGCCTCACTGATAATGGAACACGCCCAGAGGTAATACGCCGTATCCTCGAAGAGTATCTAAAATAATCACCGGTTTTCGCGGTTTAATACCGTCTCCTCAATTTTGGGGAGACGCCCATCTCCATTCTTTAACCGGTTTTACGAGGTTAGATTGTAATAAGGGGGGTGTGCTCAAATTTGAGCATACCCCCTAAGATCATGTTTTCACTGCTTCTGGACATCAACATAGGAGGTCGGCTGAATTTTCAGCTTACCTCTTTGTCGGAATAACCAACGGGCTGAACTTTCAGCTCGTTAATAAGCCGCAAGATAGGTTCCTCAATTTTGAGGAGCCTCTCGATGGACGCCCACCTTTAGGTTTTTCGGTATTTTCCGAAAAACTCCTACCTCTTGTTCTTCTCCTCAAGCCTTTTCATGTTGATTGAACGTTCTTTTGCAAGAGCCGCGAGATAAGCCTGATCTAATTCAAGGAGGATTATTCGTTCCTCGCGATTAAGAATATTGCCGGTAAACTTTTCCCAATTGAACACATCCACCGGCTTTAACGGTTGCGGTCCGTTCTCGCTGAAGTCGCGAAATCTGGTAATCTGCCAAAAACAATCGAGAATATATTCGCCACCTATGACCTCTTCCATTTCTGGTACTGGTTGGCTGAAGCGGATATTTCTTTCTCGACGTGTCTCGCCGTCAAAGTCCGGTGTGTTATACCGGACTATGTAACGGATGTATTCGATCAGTTCGTTTTTGAGGTCTCCAAAAAATTTGCTAGGTTATTTGTAGCCTCCGTTACCTGTGAGAATATCCATTCTTGTTCCTTGAGGATTTTCAGCACATTAGCTTCAGTAAAATCTGGAATAGAGCCATTATACTTGTTCTTTCCCCAATCCCAACCAGCAACACAGGCAGCCGCTTTACGGTATTCGTTAGCCACTGTATCCTTTGCTTTAAGACGTTTATTTGACTGTCTAAGCTCGTAAATTTCATCAATGATTTGACGTTGCACAGCTTGGGCAGCTTGGCTATTCATTGATCGGATTTTGAACGTTACACCGACAGGTTCATAAGTATCAGGATGAAGCAGCTCTAACGAGTAGAGCTGTTCATTATCAACGATCTTGCCTAAATCCATTACTCAGTCTCCTGAGTTTGTTGCGGTGCATTGGTTTTGAGCTGAGGCGGCACAACGATTTCAAGCTGGTTGTTTGCGATCGTGTATGTTTCTGTGATGAAATCTTCCACGCCACCGCCTGAACGCACCGGCCCCGTGATAAGCCCCCGATTGTAAAACACCGAATTGGTATGGTTCTCATCCGGTGCATCATTCACTTCGCGTTTCGTCGCATACATATAGTTGTTACCTGCAATCTTACGTAAAGCCTGCTGTCCAGGGGCGTCGGGTGTGTAAGCGACTTCCAAACTACCGCCACCGGCATCTGTCACGCCTTTCGCCTTTTGTGTGACTGTGGTGTCAATCGTATCATACTTGATAATGTTTGTTGAACTGCCACTTTCAGGCAGCTTTCCGACCTCTTCGATTTTTGTCCACTCCAAAGCCTCAAACTGTTCTTTGGTGAGGTCACTAGGCTGTGGGGTAGTGCAGATATAGAACTTCCCGTTAGCATTCGCTCTTGCCATGGTATTTTCCTTTGTACTGTTTGTGGTAATAAAAAAGGCGGTAACAAGACCGCCTAAGGGATACTCAAAAAGGCTTGTGAGCCTTACTTATGCACACACTGATATTGAATAGTTACCGGTACTCTATACCGATTTCCGTCTTGCATTGCGGGGGCTATAGACGGCTTAGAATAGATGTCGACGATAACATCATCTTCCTGCAATCTGGTTCCTTTCTTGAAATGTTCGACAACTTGACCAGCTCGCTTTAGAACCTCTATTTCGCCAATGTTAGACTGTCCTACAACCGTAACTTGTAATAGGCCTAAATGTTGTGTCGGGTCATCAGCTCCGATTAAGAAGTTGCGGTTGGTATTTGGAAGATATCGTGCTTCCAGATATGCTTCATCCGGCGGTTCAAATGGAACATTCGGATAAGCGATTTTCATTGTATCGGATAAAATATCCAGATGTTTGAACAGAAGCTCCGGAATGGTACTTTCTAGCGTCATTTTTTACTGCATAGCCTTTGCTTTTGCGACTGAAACTGCCTTAGCGACGTGTGCATCCCAATTTTGAGCGGATAAACGCACCATGCCAGCACCTGAATAGCTCCTGAACCCGTATTCAACTGGAAGGGCGTATGCTGCTGTATATGATGCATAGATTGTTTGCCCAATTTTAGAACCAGCGATAGCTAGGGCATACTGTGTCGGCATTCCATAGCTGTTTCTTGTTGCACCTTCAGACGGTACGTTATTTGGCCGTATTGGGGCAGGGGTGTTGAACTTAACGGTTAAGCTAGCACGTAAATAACCAGTATCTACCGGTGTACGATCAAGCATATCCTCTACAACATATTGCGTTGCGGTCTGAAATACTGCTAGCATCCTTGCCTTCGATTTCAAAACCCAATCATCTATTTGAGCTGTAAAGGATGCCTGTTTAATCATGGCTAATCTCATAAATCGCGATATACAAAGACGCCTTCTCGAGGAATTGCTAGATATTCCCTCTAATGAGAAAGACTATTCAGAGGAACAGCCAACATCTGAAGAACTAGCAAATTTAAAATATTTGAAAGATCACGGGCTCATTGAATGGGAAGCCCGTTATATGGACGATGACCAGTTAAACGTTTTTTCAACGACAATAACAGCTCGGGGCATTGATTATATGTTAGAAGATGGCGGACTAACCGAGGAACTCAACGTTGTAACGATTAAACTTCATGCAGACACAATCAAAGACCTTATGATCGCCAAAATTCAATCGTCTGAAGCTACCCCAACTGTTAAACAGAACCTGATTAAAAAGTTAAAAGAGCTCCCAGCGGATACGGCCAAAGAGTTGTTTATGACTATCGTCAAAAAAGGAATTGATAGTATTCCGGATGTTGCCAAATGGCTTCCGACATTCCTTCATTCATTGCAATAGTAACACGTCATCCTCGGATAAACCTACAGCATGTCGCCCTTATTTATATTTTTGGTGTAATCGAGCCGCACCAGTTGAATGCACCGGCAGTTGATTGTCTCGCTTGCCGGTGCTCCTAAACTCCGATCATGTGGATATTTCATCTTGTATCCGTCCGGCGTAATGAATGGCGTTTGTAGCCCTTTGACGGTTTGTCTATTCATAGCAGCATGGCTATCACGTACTCGATTATCACTGGCTGTTTTCCATACTCTTTGAACATCCTGATCTGTATAGATTGTCTTATCGAGTGTCTGCTCCATTGCTTCCTGTTGCGAGGCATTCAAGCTTTCCAATGCTTCCGTTCTCGCAATCGTATCACCCCGAAGCTTTAATAATGAAACTTCATACCGGTTCAGCATCTTAGTGATTAAATCTGCCGGTAGTTTTTCGCCACTTTGGATAGCCTTTAAAACAGTTCTGTCAAACCGTTTATCTCTCCTTGCTCTATTGAGATAAGCTTTATATCCTTCTATTTGCCCAGAAGTTAGCTCCTGACGAGCGTTTTCGACAAATGATGCTTGATTACTGGTTAAGCCAATAATGCCGCCTGTACGGCGTCCTGTGACCTTTTCTATACGCCCTACAATATCAAGCGCAACCGAACGCGGGTTCCTACCATATATCATACCATTGGTAAGAGCTGATCTGATCGCTTCCTTTTGGTCTGTGATGATATTCGTAACCAGATTGCTGCTATGTTGCTTGAGCCATTGTTCCGCACGTGCGTTTCTTGCATCAAACCGAACCACAACCTTATGCCCTGAAGGGCTTTTAAGCCGTGGTAATTTCGATAAAGCGGCTATTCCCCCTGCATTGAACGTTTCTCTTATGGCATCTGCTACCGGATTAAATGCTGTGCTATCAACCGGTATGGCATTAACTGCTCCGGTAATATCGCCTTTTTGCAAACGTTCGATGATCTCTTCGATTACAGCGTCGGAACGTATTGTCTCGATTGCTTCCAGAAATGCTTTCCGAATAGCCGGTTCATATTGCTGAACTATTTGTTCAAGCTGTTCTTGTTCCGATAGACGTTTCAACATAACTATTACAATCTAAAGTGGTTAATCATTCGAGGAGTGAAGAATGGGTTGGTTTTCAAACGGCTATTCTCAATTAATAACGTCACTTATCGCCATTTCTGGCTTGGCTCTTTCGATCTTTAATTCTTGGTATATGTGGAAACGTGACAAAAAAGAACTGTATTTTGAGGCTTTTTTTCTCCAATCATCTGATCCCAGATGGGGCGAAGTGCATGTTTCCTTCGCTAATAAATCACTGAGACCTATCACTGTCAAAGAATACGGCTTTAAATATGTTTCTTCATCCGCTTCAAAAATGGTAGAACCAAAAGCCGTTGAAATTAAGAAAAGCCACTATGACGAACTTATAAAATTAGCAACCAGCGAACAATATTCTTATGCCGTTTATTTCGTAAAATCTGCTGGAAATATCAAAACAGCCGAAAGTAATTTCATGTTAAAGGCTATTCCCTATGCTATAGACACTGAAGGGCAACTATACACAGGGGCGCCATTCAAACATCCGGCCAATTTTGTTTTTTTCCTCCCTAAGTCCGACACTGACAAAGATAATAAATCGGAACACCAGCTGGGCTGAGTTCTGTCACAGCAACGACAGTATGTTGCACTCCGTTAAAAACAATCTTATCCGTTGTCTTTGGTGTGATTTCAAGCCCGTATGCAGGAATATAGACTTTTAAGTCACCCGATTTGATAAGTGTGCCATCAATGTCTTTTGCCAGATAGTACAATACAACCAACTTGCAGGCATAAGCCTTCACGTCTTGAGACGGGTTCCAGCCTGAACCACTGTTCACTTGCCTTTCAATTGAACCAGTTTGCCCATACCTGTTTATCATGCGATTTGCCGTTGTCACGGAGCGGCTATAATCAAACTTATCCATGGTCACGCCCTCGCACATATTCCGAATAAAGCCGCTTTTGCTTTTGGATTGGTAAGACCTGCTAACAACCGATCAATAATAGTTACGACCGGCATCACATCTTCGGCCGTTCCTTTGCCGTCCTTGTAAATGGTAGTTATCTCTCCGATTTCTTCCTGCTTGACCGCTTCTGATTGGATGTAATCCGGTGCTAGGCTGTTAGGTTTCGTTAATTCTCGCCATATAGCTTCACAGGCGGCGTTTTTAATGGCAGGTGGTATGATTGCATCATTCACCGAACAACCGCGCCAGACGGCTTCTTTACGCGGCCATTCAAGTGATTGATCGACAGATGCCACTTTACCAATGAACCGGTTACCATAAGTGGCGTCAAGCCAACGAGTACCACGCCGGCAAGCTTGTTCAATGTCTTCATCTTTAAAACCGGCTAGATTATAACCAAACTTCTTTGAATATTCATTGAACTCGGCAATCGTGACATAGCTATCAGCCGCTTGATCGCCTGCTGTCGTGATGAGTGTCATGTTGTGAGCCTTTTACTGTTTGGCTGGAGCTGCCTCTTGCTTTGCTGGTGCTGCCTCTTGTTTGGCTTGAGGTGCTTCCTGCTTTGCCACAGGCGTTTCTTGCTTGGTTTCCGGCTTTTCTTTTTGTGAAGCTGCTTTTAGTGCGTCTTCATAGGCTGCAATGATTTTAGCCCGACTTGTATTCTTGCGAATTGTATCGCCTGTAACTTCCTTGATCGCCTCGATCATGTCATTGTTGCTCAAGTCTGGATAAGGATCCGGTGCATCGTCTGTCTCATCGAGATTAACGTCCTGCTTAGCGGTTTCTGATGCCTTTGCATCTGATGAGCTAGGCCTGAAACGTTCGTCGATGATCGTGTAACCTTTTTCACGTAACAGTCTTTTACGTTCGGGGGAAACCGGATGCTTTTCATAAATGATTTTTTCTTCTGCCATTGTCTTAACCTTTCGACGGTTTATGGAAGAATGAACGGGCGTTTAAGCCCGCCCATTTTATTTAGAAGCATCGGCAATAGTGATAACGCCAGCCGTCGCTTTAACGGAAGAAACAATCCGGTTCCAATTAGCACCGGTGCCGATTTTCTCATCACTCGGTGACTTTCCGCCGTTTCCTTCATCCCATGAATACCCCTTCAAACCTAGGCCGAAGGTGTAATCCATCTGAATAGTGGTCTCGATGCGTTGCTTACCGTTTGTCGTTTCGATATTGGTAATAATATCCTTACCATCATGAACAATGGCTGCATTCTCTGCCAATGAAAGCACTTTGATCTTTTTGACCTGTCCTTGTTCGTAAAGAGCAGGGGCATCAGTCACGACAACGGCCTTACCAAGAACATCAACAACATTAATATTCTGTGCTCGGAACAGATTTTCCGTATTTTTGATATTCTGGCCGATAAGCCTATGGAACGTTGTTCCGGTCATAATTTGCGCAATCAAGTTGCCCGAATGGTCACCGAAAAGCGCATGAGCATCATTCATAGCCGCATATGAGATGCCGCTTGTTGCCGTCACGTCATTGGTTGCATCCGGTTGGTTGCTAATAGCACCAGACAAGGCGAGAATAGCAGTATTGAGCTGGTCGGCCATAATCGCTTCTGCAAAATTTCGCGAAATGACTTCAATACCTTCTGCCGTCGGTTTTTCCAGCCAAGTCAGTTCAGACGGTTCATACTTGATCGGACCGAAACCACCGGCAATCTTAACAGAAGACTGCTTCTTCTGTGTTAGATCGGTAATCGGTGCATCATCATTGGTTGCATAACGGTTTGTTCTGCGTTGTGCTGAATGCAAACTTGCAAAGAATGACTCCTGCAGGAAGTCACCGGTAAAACCATCCGTTGAAAGAATGATCGAACCGTGTGATGCTTCGTTGAACTTCTGTACCTGTTGTTTAAGCGTTTCGATAATTGCAGGCATGAAGTATTCGTTGAATACTTTCATATCAGAAAGTGCCATAATAATTTCCTTTTGTGATTGTTACGGAATGTGAATTGGCTTCTTGCCATTGAAAGCCGCCTCTCATCCCGAGAACCGGCAAAAGTCTTTTGTTTATTTTTCGTCTTTGAACAATGGTTTGCCTTTTAGCATTGTATTGATAGCGTCGATGCGCTCTTGTCGTGAGCCCCCGAAGTTTCCCTTAACAATTGGAACAACACCGCCAGAGCTGGCTTCCTTGCCTGTTCCTGTGTGTCCTGTGCCTTCAAAGGCACGTCCAAAGATTTCCGATTGCTTCATTTCAGCGACCAGATCGGCAATCTGCAAAGGTTCACCTTTGCCATTAATGCGCGGATCACCCTTCGCATCGACAACAGCAACCTTGTAATTGCCTTCATTCTCTACGACCTTAACATGACTTTTAACGTGAGGTAGCAACAGCTCCGGAACGCCTTTAGCCGCTGCAATGGCACTGGTTGCTTGTGCATCAATTAAATTGGCTTCCAATGCTTTCCGCATGCTTGCCAGTTCATTATCTTTGGCAGCTATTTCTTTTGCATGGCTATCGTTCATCTGGGCTTTGAGCTTTTCCCAATCGCCAGCTTTTTCTGCCTTGGCTTTTTCGGCTTCCTCATGAGCTTGAAGGATTTCTGCAATCTCTTCCGGCGTCTTGCCGAGTTTTTCCCATGATTTCGTCTCTTTTTCGAGACGTTTATGAGCCTCGCGTTCCTTATCCAGTGCCGATTTCAAGCCCCCTGTGTCTTCAATACCAGACACATCAAGCTGATATTTTCCGCCTTTTTGTACATAGAAATTTCGCACGTTCTCATTGACGTTTTCAAGGTTATCGACTGTCAGTTCTAATGCCATGTTTTAAAGCCTCACGCTTGTTTGAAGGGCATCACGCCCATGAAAAAAGCCGCTACGGATAATCCGCAACGGCCGGTTATTGTTTAAAGATTGAATAATGCTGTTCAGGAAGCTAGCCAGCTTCAAGAATACTCATAGGAAGCCGATTTTATCCTTAATCCTATAAATTGCATTTCCATCGGCATCTAAAAGCCCTGTGTAGACAGGTTCTGCTTCGTAGACATCCATCCGTAAATTGTCGATTGGATAAACATCATCATACCAATCCATCTTATCGGTATGTGTTTTTTTGTTTTTCGCAAAATAACGGGGCATGTTGAAATACCTTCTAAGTTATTGGCCTGTTTAGTAGCGGCTGTTTGCTTGTTATGATTTGCCGGTTTTATAGTTTTGCAAAACCGGCAAAAAATATTGAAATTCTATTCTTGTGTTTGTTTTCAATCAGTTAACTTCTGTTATTCTCGTCGGTGATAGAGGTTTTATTGTCTTTTTCCGGCGTCATAGCGGCGTTAAAATCATCTTCGCTGTCATCCGGTAGCTCAGCTTCGAGTTTTTCTTCCTCTTTTTCGGGGTCGAAGTTGGAAGACAAGATGTTCCTTCTCATCATTTCCTGCCAGAACGTTTCACGACTGAGAATACCGTCTTTCTGCATCGAGAACAGAATATCCGGTTGCTTGTCCTCTCCTATCTCGATTGCGAAATCAGAATTGACGAAAACAGAAGGTTCTTCACCTATATCAAGCCATTTGGATGTCAGTGCAAAGCAGTTTTCCAATGCGTCCTTGAGGATATACGCCCAAGCCTGAACAGCACTAGCTGCCTTTTGTGACGCAAAGGCAGCCGCAACTTGTGTTAAGCCTGTAGAGCTACTTGTAAGCGGTTGACGGCCAAGCTCTCGCATTTTCGCTTCAAGCTTGTCTATTTCGTCAGACAAGAGTTTCAATGAAGAGGTTTGTGGTTCGATTATTCCCCAATCGCCATGCGAGATAGTCCCGCCACCGGCATCATAGGGCGGTGCATAAAGAACAATACCGGGGCCAACCGGCGTAATTATCTGGTTCCCTTTTTCATCCGTCGTGGGGGCATCTATTCCTTTCGCAACGAGCATCGGGAATGCGCATAATTCACGGGCGATTTTGTACTTTGTTTCTTCCTGATAATGCTCAATCTGGGCATCTGCAACTCCGCTCATGGGCGGGATAATCTGCCACGTTGCGCCACGCCTGCGCCCTGTGTAGAACGGTACCAACGGAATGACACCGATAGAAATAGAACCATCCTCGACTAACTTCCAATCTGTATCCTTTTCCCATACTTCGAAGCGAGCAGGCGCATAGCCTTCGGCCGTCTGGTCACGCACGAGAATACGCACTCTATCGACAGTTTTCTCGGTACCGTCCTCATTGCGGGCAGTACGTGGCTCATGAATTTTCGCGTAAACGATCTGCTCGTGCCCGTCTATAATCGCGCTTTCTACCCATAACAGATCTTTAGCGTCGATCTGTACCCAATATGGGCGCACTCCGAGCTTACGTTCATCTGCAAGTGTTGCATTCGCCGGAACCGACGGATAATCGACCATCACCCAAGTGATGCCACTGTTAATACCTTCGAAAAATACATTGTTTGAGAATACATTCAGATGCGTTCCAGAACCGTCGATATCTTCAACAATTCCTTTCATAGCCTCCGACGGGTTCATTTCATCCAGCTTAACTTCCTTGCTAAATGGTTTTGAAGCCAAGTTCTCGACTATATCTCGATAGATATTTGTGAAGCGGGCATTGTTAAGACGATATTTATAATTGATCGGCGTTTCATTCGGCAATTTAGGAAGGTATAATTCACCGGCCTTTTTAACAGCATCGGCTCCTTCAACAAATGCTGCAACCTTTTTCCAATAGGGCAACATTGCCTGATAATCTTTCGACGTTGCCAACATATCCTGTGAGTTATTAACCATTTATCCGTCCATATATACCGAAAACCGGTCTTGAAGGTTGTCTCTTGCCCCGCATCATTGGTGCCAGTGCATAGCGTAACGCGTCTATCCCGTGATTGAAGGCATCAACAATGACCGGCATGATATCACCGGTGCGACTGTCAGTCTTATAGCTGTAGAGCCTGAATTCTCGTGCTAAGTCAGTGCAACGTGTATGAATGACAATTTCCCTAAACGACCGGAGAAACTGCACTCCGTCTTCAACTGAGCCTTTCCACTTCACAACCGGTTCAGAACGTGGCAGCCCATGTCGTTTTAAATAGCTAATGCTTTCTGGTCTGGCATTGTCCCATCGGGTCGCATACCGATCAAAAGACGGTATTTTACCGTTAATGAAGGTTGCAGTGTCATCAAGCTCTAGCTTTGTTCTGTAAGCCTCATGACTAATGAAAAGCACGTCCCCAGCAATGTAGCATCTAATCGCTGCTGTCGGGTCTTGGCTGAAACCAAAGTCACCGCCTTGATAAGGTCCGTCCCATGTGTCTTGCACGTCAAAGTCATCAACTCGATATTTCCCCGAAAATACCTGAGCATCTGTATTGACTAGGTATGCACCTTCCCAAACATGATCGTAGGTAGCGGAATTGTATTTTAGGTCAAAAACCCGTTCTCGTTCCAGTTCGCTAGGGAACCATGGATTATCAGACCAGTTGGCTTGCACCACCTTGCTATCTGGCGGAACATTATCACCCCGTAGAAACGCATCTATCGGGTCATCTGCGCTCATTGGGTTCCAAGTGAACCAGAGTTCAGAACCCTCTTTACGAATGGTAGGGCGCAACAACCGAAGCGATCTTGTCGATAAAGATTGCGCCTCTTCAACCCATGCAATATCATAGCCTTCGAGTGATTTAATACTTTCGGCCGTATGGTCTTGCATCCCCTGAAAGATAATCAATGAACCGTTTGTGGCTCTGATTTCTCTATCCAGTACTTGGAAATATGAACCGACATCCAAGGCTTTGATCTTGTCCTCTAACAGACGCTTCACAGATTCCTTGATTGATTTCTGCACCTCACGGATGCAGACAATGCGCTTTGGGCTTGTTAAGGCAGCCTGAATGACCTTTTCAGCAAAGTGATGCGACTTGCCAGAACCACGACCACCATACGCACCTTTGTAACGTGAAGGGTATAGCAAGGGTTCAAATACTCTAGCCGTCGGAATCCTTATTGTCTTTGACTGGGTCAACGATGACATTCTCAATCCGTTCAATCTTTATTGCACCACCATCAGGACCGCTAATCTCCTGTTTGTCTGTCATGCCTAAAAGGTTCTTGGCTAAAAAGATTGCTACTGGTGGCTTCGTTTTAGACATACGGAATAAATTCTGTCGTAACGATATCCGACCGTTGCTCTTGCCGTCTTCATAGGCAGTTACAAGGGTAGGGTACTTTTTGAAGGATGAATGAACCGTTTGTCTGCTAACGCCGAACCAAGCTGCAATATCTTCTATTGTAGCAAAACAGCCGCCAAGATTTTTTAAAGTTTTTAAAGTCTCAGGAACTGGCTTTATGACCTGTTTCCTCGTCATCTTTACGTTTCTTTCTTTTTTAATGTGTAAAGTTATCCGATAAGGCGTTCGGCTAAGTGGCTGGTACAAACCGCATGCCACAAGCGTTAATTGTCATGTTTTATTGAAAAATAGATTGCTGGGATGATAATATTTTAAAATAGATATTATCACCGGTTTACTGCATCGGATATTTCATCTTTTAATTTTTGCACTTCAATAAAAGTGAATATAAAATACATAAACGAATAAATTAAATATGTTGCCGTAAAATATTGGAAGAATATGAACAAATCAATGTCATAAGGAATTTTTATTCCCGTTAATGATATTTTAATAGTCGTTTCAGCAGGTGTTACAACATTTATTATATACGATATTGTTAATATTATGAATATTTTAATAAAATTATTTCTAATTTCATTTAAATGAAATCTTATGATTTTAACGTAGTCTTCGTTTTTTATGCCATCAAAATTAAAACCAATAATCAACCCCATTCCGACAGAAAAAAGTATCCCAGACACATTGTACAATGTCGATAAAACATCTCTATTTATGGCATGTCTACAAAATCCATATGCGACCATGGAGAAAATTAGTACGAAAATTAATCTTTTAATCAGCTGGGGCATGTTCCAGATCGTTTATAAATTTAACCATTTCGGATTCGAGCACTACCTCATTTAACATTCCGTCCTCTGTTAAGTCTATCTCTATCTCTTTCCTAAGTTCGATGTCACCGCCTTTTATTTTTTTTCCATTCTTGTCAGTGATAGTAATATCATCAGTATCTTGAACGACTCTCAATATCGCTCCGTACTTTCTTTCAAATTCAACATCTGACATCTTTCTAGGCTTTTTAATCTTTAAAATTAGCTTGGCAGTTAAAACATTTGCCAAATCGACGTCGCTTAAAACTTGAGAATGCTCATCTTTCATGAAGCCAGCTAACGTTTCTACGCTAATATTAATCAGTTTACTCTGTTGCGTGGTACTGTTTTTGGTACCTGTGGTTACCGAACTCGTAGAACCAAATGTGATATCTCGAACGTCACTGATCTTTAAGTCTCCTTGTTTAACAAGTTTCGGGCATAATTGATTCTTTTGTGTGCTTAGTAAGTTGTTAATATAGGCTTCAAAACTTTTTATGGTGCGATTTGTTTGTAACGTACAAACAACATGTTTGCCTCTCATAAGAAAGTAGAAACTGTTAATCTCGCTAAACGAATTATTTCCTTTTTTACCTGTCAGTATGGCACTTATATCAAATTTCTTTTTAGCAAGTAGTTCTTCTGGAATATCGCCTACGTCTTCTGCCTTCTTGATGCGGAGCATGGTCCCAAAAAGATACGTCTTCTGGTCGTATACTGATTCTTTAAATGTACAACATAAGTCATATTCTGTATCAGACTTGGATTCATTTAATTCTGTATCAGACTTGGATTCATTTAACGGTAACATCCGTTCCTGAGAACTTGTTGTGTGTTCTAGTTTTTCATAAAACTCAGCCGCAAGTGTCTTGGGAGCGCTTTTTATCGCTTTATTTTCATCGTTATTAGTACCGCTCACGACATTTGAAAACGCACGAAGCTTTAGCTTCTTAGTTTTTTGTCCCATTTCTCTCCTCGTATTTTCGATTTAAATAGTCATTGCTAACAATGATAATAAATTCAATACATTTTATTAAGTAAAAAATTTAACTGCTTCTATAAAAAATTCCACGAGTAGAGATATTATTCACCAGATACGTTTTTACGAGTTGGTGTGATAGCAAAAATTAACCAGCCTAACCTTTATTCCTTTTGAAGAAACGGGTCGTTTATAGCTGCAATAGCTATCCAGTTTTGTTTCAACCTAAAATGGTAATGTATTTGCTACGGTCTTTAACAATGGCAGCTAAACTGTTTTATTGATTATTGCCACGTTTAAAAAACAAAAACAATACATTTTTTAAAAAAATATCTTATTTTTTCTATTTTAAAACAATACAATGTATGGTATTTAAATAAACATGAAAGCAATTAAGCTTTCATAACAAGAAAGGTGGTGAGGCATGTGAAAATCAGGGAGTTAAAATTGAGAATTAAATTCTTTGGTACCAACATTGAATTGATTATCAAGTTTTAAACTAAACGGGTGGGGCGAAAGCCCCCCCTCCTGATAAAATGCCTTACCACCTTATCTTATAAAAGGATTATATCATGACACCTCAAGAATTCAAGAACTGGCGTAAAGATATGGGGTTTACTCAAAAACAAGCTGCTTCTCGTTTGGGGGTAACATCTCTGTCTATTGAGAATTGGGAACGTGGTATCCGTCGTGATGGAAAACCTGCTCCTATTTCTCTTGCTGTTGCTTATGCCTGTACTGCTATTTATCACCGCTTAAAACCGTGGGGCGAACAAGAATAAAGTTCGCCAAAGCTGTTAGTACGATGGGAGTTTTATGCTTGGTGTAAAGTAATAGAAGGCCTAGCGTCATCAGCCCGCCAGTATGTAACTGTCGCCATCATATTCGTTTTTATATGCGAATTTGGCATGATTGTCATCACCCTAGACCATCTAGGGCATTGTAACAATTGACCTTTTTTAAGTAATGTCTCGGCTAAAGACTGTGTAGCCTTAAGCACATGCCGGTCGAACGTACTACGGGATAAGCGTTTTTTTCTGCAATAATTGCCTATTGAACCGTGTTTTTTTGGCGCTGCTTGCCTAAAAGCGTATGTACTGAGTATTTTCCGGCTATCATCATCAAGCTGAGGGAACCAGTTGTAAAATACCTCTTCCGCCCGTGAAATGGCTTTCGCATCAGGTTGATAATAAGAACGCGTTTTTTCTTTACCGTAGTCATCTGCACAATCAGGCCAAAACGCCTTCAGGCGGGCAGGGTATGCACCTTTGACATAAGTGTTCGTCATTGTGTCGGCTGCTTCTACAATACGTGAACGAACAATAAGACATGCTTCCGAAAATGCCACTGCATCAATATTTAATATGTCATAGAAGACGCTGCTTTGGTTCATCGAGGTACCCTTCCAATCTTTCGTAAATCAGTGTCCGTAACGTGGCTCTTACCGGCCATGGTCTGCGGTTCACTGCCTTCCCCCTCAATTCACCAAGCGGGATATTATCAAAAGCGTCGAGTACTTTGCTACCTTTTTCTAACCAATCGGGGCGTTGTTCAAAGATATCAGCAACAGCTCCTATCGTTTCACTCCAGAGTTCGTCTCTATTATTCTTTGTCTCTCGTATGCACCTCAAAACGAATACAAGAAACCCGTCACCATGCTTATTTCTTATTTCGTGCATGGTTCCTCGAGCATGTGACTGGGCAGCCTTTCTCCTTCGGTAAATAGGAACCAACCGGATTCCTAAACTGTCAAGTAATGCGTCAAGCTGCCCCTTTCTCTTGTAGTGGTGCTTATTCAATACTCACCTCAGCCATTCGCTTGTTTTTTGGTGAATAGTGCTTCAGCTTTTTCACGTCTGACATCTCGAACATTTACATTGTCATACGCTACGAGATTTCCGTTAAAATAAGCTACGAGGTGTCTGTGAGCGACCAATTCAGCATCAGATTTCGTATGGAATAGCATCGGGATTCCCCCCTTATCGAGAACCGGATGAGCACCTCCATCGTGTGCAAAACGAACCATCGCTACCCAACCGTTAAATCGTTTTTCAGCAAATGCTTTAAATTCATTCATTTTAGAAAAGTCCCTCAAATGCTTCTTGATCGGGTTTTATGACGGAAGAATAACGGGTGAATTCCGCTTGGAAATCCAATGAACGAGCCACACTGGCATCACCAAAGCGTACTTTTAAGGCACCGATTTTTGACTTTCCCGACCAGTTCTCCAAATATCTTAAAATCTCATCACGTTTTTTTTCTGTGTTTGCCTTAGTTAGCCGCATATCGCGGTATTTTTCCGGCCGATAAAGGTAGAGAATAGCGTCATAATCTTCCTTGGCTTGTTCACCACCGAACAAGTCTTGATCTATTGGGTGTGGGTTCTCGCGCCCCTCTCTCATTGATTTTCTCTGCATGATATTTAACCAAACCAGATTATGTTCTTTCGCTATTGCCTTTGAAGCACCGCCTATCTCGGAAGCAACCCGTCCTTCATAGGTTCCTGCAATTATCGGTTGTATTTTTCTCACATGGTCGACAACGATCAGTGGTGTCTCGTCTGATCGGTTCCACTTCAAAAACCGGCGGACATAAGACGATAGTTGATTGATATTCTCGTTTGTGCAGTTCTTGACCTTTAAAGGAAGCTTGCGAATTTCCATAAGCTCCCTGAACAGCCGTTCCTTGTCATTCTTTGTTAGCTGTTCTTGGTTACGAATGCGGCTTCCTTCTATTCCTGTTCTCTGGCTAGCAATCTGCAAGATGCATTGTTGTTCGCTCTGGTCATATGACATGAAATAGACTGGATGCCCGTTTTTGGCTGCAAAATCCATGATCTGTAGGGCAAGAGAAGTCTTTCCTTCACCGGATGAAGAAAGAAGCCCATAGAGATTTCCAGCTTCTAAATCACCGGATAAAACATCATGAATTTCCGACAAGGGGAGGGGGATAGTTGGCAGTACTATCTTGTTTGAAAATTGTTCAAGCAAGTTGTCTACAACACGTGCGGCTGTTCCATCATCTGTTTCCGGCGTAACGTCATCTATTAGCCTGTTTAATTCATTTTCCAGTTCAACTAGTATACCTTTTGCCGGTGCGCTCGGTTCGGCATTGATCGCTTTTTCTTTCATCTTATCGGCCATAGCAATCAAACTGCGTCTTGCCGCCATATCATTGATTACTTGTCCGAAAGATTTGGCACTGGCAACACCAACAGCTTCCGTCGCTGTTCGTACCAGATAATGATAAGCGGGCATGTCTCCTATCATGACCTTTTCAATGAAAGGCTTCAATGTGATCGGAGTTGCTACCTGTCCAGCTTCTATCTGCTCTGTAATGAGTTGCCAGACGTGCGCATGGAACGGGTCACTAAAGTGTTCAGGCTTTAGAAATGATGAAACAAGATGAAAAGCATCATTGTTGATAAATACCGCCCCGATAAGCTGCTGTTCCGCCTCAATCGTTTCGAGTACCGGTGCTTTTTCATTAGACGTGTTCATAAGAGCCATTGCATTCATTCCGGTTGCTTCGCTCCAAGTGCTTTAAATTCTTGCGATGCAGAACCAGCTATGGCTATTCCGACAGCTTCGGCCGCGTCATTGTTCTTTACTGGGATATTAAGCAAATGGCACCGCTCTATCGCCGCCCGTTTCCAGTCGGCACGTTTCCAGCCTTTTTCTCTACCACGGCCTAGAAAATGCTTCCGCCACGTTTGAGAAGGAACTGTTACCCAAGGGATTTTAAATCCACTCGTGATCGCTATTGCCGCACCGGTCATTGAAGACAATTGCAAGGCAGCCGGATTGATCGTTAGATGTTCCTCTTCCCCCATAAGCGATTGTGTCTTTTTACGGAAAGGCACAAGATTACGCAGCGGTTCTTCAATTGCGATAAAGTCTGGCTTGTGTGCCTTTAAGAGCTGAATCAGTTCAACGGCAAGGAATGCGGCTTTTTGCTCGGCATTTTCACCTTTGCATTTAATTGTTCCGGTTTTGATCGTGGAGAGGCTTTCCTTCATTGAATACAAAGCAAAACCAGTCGTTGTAGCGATATCAAGGCCTAAGATGAGTGTCATACTGCACCACCTTCCTTATAATTTTTGATTGCTTTCTTATTTGCCATTACCGCATGTTTTGAGACGTAAATGGCTTTAGCTATCTGAGCGAACGATAGCCCTTGTTCATATAGCCAATGAGCCTGCGCAACCTTGTCACCGGTCATGCCGTCAAGCTGCATATTTTTGGCTAATTGTTCTTTTTCAAAATCTCGTATTTCTGCGAACTGCCGGTATATTTGTTCTTCTGGAACAGCCATATAATAAGCAATCTGTGCGAGAGAAAAACCAAGCTGCAAAAGCCCATTAGCTACTCCAAGCTCATTTTCAGAAAGCCAAGACAACGACGGATTGTTATGTTCAGTGGAGGAAGTCATCATCATTCCGCCGCCTCCTGAATATTTTTGAAAAGTGGACCGAAATCTGGGTGTTGCTGGCTGTCAGGCACGTGCCACTCGGCTTTTATCCGTCGCACTGCTATATCCATAAAATTCTCATTGATTTCGATCAGAACAGCTTTTCGACTGTGGCGTAACGCAACCAATCCGGTTGTCCCTGAACCAGCGAAAGGATCCATCACCACCCCATTTTTTGGGCAGCCTGCCAGAATACAGCGTTCTGCCAGCTCTGGGGGAAATGTCGCAAAATGTTCGCCTGTAAACGGTACTGTTGCGATATTCCATACAGGCATAGGAGCTGGTTCATAATCGCGTAAGTTTCGGCCATTGGCACACTGCTCCGCCTTACTCATTTGGTCTAATCGTGCCAGCCCAGCTTGAACCCGATTGCCGGGGACTTGTCCTCGCTGACGTTTAACACGATATTTGCCGCTAACGGCCTTCATGTTTCCGTTCTTTTTGTTGCCACCATTGGCACGGCTAGAACCGGTTTGGTGCTCAATGTTTTGGGAAAGTCTCTGAACCGAACTGCCTGCAAGCTTTTGCCTGACAACGCCGGCGTCGTAAAAATAAGTGGGCGCTTTTGTGAAAAGAAAAATTTTCTCATGTGCATTAGCTGGCCGGTCAGTAACACTTTCGGGCATCGGATTTGGCTTCGCCCAAATGATCTCTGAACGCACAAACCAGCCTGCGTTTTGCATCGCGATTGCAAAACGTTGCGGTATCAGGCAAAGATCCTTTGTCTTTCCCCAATTTTTGCCCGTGGAATAACTATCCCCGTAATTAACCCAACAAGTTCCGGATTTTTTTAAGACACGCTTTACTTCGTCGAATACCGTTATCATTTTAGCGACGTGTTCGTCGGGCGTTGCTTCAAGGCCTAGTTGCCCGCTCACACCATAGTCACGCAGTTGCCAATAAGGCGGACTGGTGACAACACAATCAACACTTTCGTCCGGTAATGTTGGCAGGATAGACAAGCAATCGCCTGTGTATATTGTAAGCCGTTCTGCTACGCGCTCTATCATTCCGCTGCCTCCGCATCTGTCAGCCTCTTTTGCCAACTTTTACGATCGACCAAACGCCAACCAAGCCCATATTCATTTTTTAACTCGAAGCCGAATTTTTTTAGTTTTTTACGCAACTGATAAAGTATGACATTGCCGTAATTTGGAGTAATACTTGCACCTGTAATATCTGCGGCATCTAACATGTCGCGTGTAACCAGATCACGCTTTAGAAACATACAAAACAAAGCCTGTTGTTTCCGCGTGAGGTGCCATTCGGCAGGCGTAACAAATGGCGGAACGAGCAGCTTTTTTAGCTGCCTGACTTGCTCTTCGAGTTCACCGATCTTCTCGCGTTGCCGCGCGATGATAACGTCATTATTCATTCTGCCGCCTCCCGATTACTCAAAGCGATTGCCCGCCCTTATTGTCGCTGTAAATTTCTTGCATAAATCAAGCAGGTGATTTTCTTCGGCAGTTTGCTTTTGGTGATTGTCGGCCAACATGTGTTTTTTCACGTCTGCAATTGTTTGTTGCATCTGGTCAAACACGCCCATCGCATGAGAAAGATCTATCTCGTTCATCATTTCGCTATCTCCTTTAACCGCCAAATGCTTCGACAAACTCGCCATATTTAGCGCGATAACGAACATTGGGTTTCAGCCCGTTTTGACCTATGCAACCGGTAACGAAGCCGACAAAATTGTCATTGTCGTCGTAATCTCCCAACGAAATCCAGTTGCCGATTTCACCTTTAAACGTCGCGTTTATCCCCACGCTTGAAATGCGGTTGCCGGTTCCACTACAGATAATGGAAGGTGCGCTGCCTACGATTGCTATTTGGTTGTCAAATCCAGAGACGTTTATGATGTTAGCTTCGCACACTGAAACATAATGGTGGTCACTTGTGATCTCCACGGACGCCATATAGGAACAAACAGCCGTTCCGCCGCTCGTGCCAATGATGTCGATTTTGCCATATTCACCGGCTACGGCGGTTCGCGTATAGTTGCCACATATTGTTGTGTTTAAAAATTTTCCAGCGGCTGCTGTGACGGAAGAACGTGCTGTTATATCTATTTTTGTGTCATTACCTGCGACTGCCGTGTGTGTTTGTTCACCCGTCGAAGTGATTGTATTTTCACTCCCCGCAATCGCGAGTTTTACGCCAAATTTTTTGCCGACATGAACTTCTCGTTTACTGTCGGACAGTGTAAACTTTTGAAAATTTGCGCTGTTAATATTGATTTTACTGTCGTTTTCCATCATTCACCTCCCGTCACTGCAATACAGCACCGTTAAGTGAGGTGACTTCATCATTGTCTGGAAACGGATCATCGTCTGTTTCATCATCCGGTTCAGACAATTTCGCGCGTGCACTTTCAAAATTCTTGGCAAGAACTGCCTGCCCATTCCGCCAGCCTTCCAGCCAAGCAGTATCTTCTTCCGTGCCTTCCAGATATTGGCTTTTCCCGTCTTTACCGAGAAGACCTGCACGTTCACCATCTTTCTTGATGCGATCAAGGGCAGGGGCGGTATCCTCGAACAAATCAGCCTGAAAACCAGGGGCTAGATTAAGCCAAGACAGTACTTCGAGACGGTTCGTTTCTGCGTCGACAACGTTCTCTTTTTCTTCCGCTGCCATTGCTTTGATTGCAAAATCCAATTTTGCTAAGGTAATGCCGTCGGCTTGAGCCGTTTTACGCTGCGATTTCCGAATGTTTTGCAATTCCTTGATCTGTGCAGCGATATCAATTTCTTTTCTTACGTGATGAAAAAAGAGTGCTTTCTTTTCATCATCGGTGAGCTTTGAATTGTGCCCTTTGTCAGCCATCTTTATCTCCGTTTGTTTGAACGTTCGAGAAACCAGATAGCCGCTGCGTTGCACTTACTGCCCGTTATTGCGAATAGCGTCGCTATTTTGTTCATGCTGATATTGCGTAAGCTTGCTACGCAACATTTCATTTTCTTGCTGAGCAATCCAAAGTAAATGTTCCGCACGACTTCTGCTTTCCTTTTCGTAACGTTCCAGAGCATCACGGACACAATCCGCTATATCTGCCGGAACGCGTTTGATCTTCCGCCACCG
Organism: Bartonella sp. W8122; assembly: GCF_016102485.1. NCBI lineage: Bacteria > Pseudomonadati > Pseudomonadota > Alphaproteobacteria > Hyphomicrobiales > Bartonellaceae > Bartonella > Bartonella sp. W8122. Next base: position 140,430 of record NZ_JACFOO010000002.1, on the reverse strand, counting down.
CAACCGCTCTATCGTGGTAACCGTCAATCCAGTTTTCCTTGCGGCTTTAGTGATCTGTTCTTTTGCTAGGCCGTCGCCGCCCAATACACGGACAGCCGAGGCCATTTCATCTTGAATAACTTCTACGCGAGACATCATCGTTATTCCTTTGTTTTCACGAGAAAATTCCGAATTACGCCGTGACTTTTCTCGATTACGCCGTGACTTTTCCGCCAAACGGAAAATTGTTCACAGTAGGCTGTTTCATGTCGAAACAGTGAAAGGAGTTAGAGTTCAAAAATGTGTGCCGGATATGAGTTTGGAGTTATGCGACACACGGTGAAAAGTGAGTTGGTGCCGCCCACACGAGGAGGAAGGTCTAAAATGGGCGGCACCGTATCCAACTGTCGGGAAAAGAGACAAACACCAACAGCCAGAAAGGGTAAATCAATGCAAAACGAAATCGGAATGCCGATACTTGTCGTTTGCTACAGAGAAAATCAGTACGATGCTGTCAGATCCTTTGCTCTTGACAAAATCTTCTTTGAAAGAACGTTCCAGAGCTGGAAGCTGCTCGTTGAAGACACAGTCCAAAGGCTCATTGAAGAAGGCGAAAGCGTTTGTTTCGTCGACTTCGATCATTCGGCCTTTGTTGATTGGGCTGTCGCTCGGAACGTTCAATCCACACAACAAAGCAGGATTGCTTATTGTGCTGAGCTTCTCAGCAAAGCGAGGCACTGAACAGGATGGAATACTCAAGCTGCTCGTCCTTCATTGCTATCAAAAAGGTCGGGGCGCAGATTATGCCGGCTAACACCGGTAATCTCTTCAATCTGGATTACCCTTTCTACCGGTATTCCATTTTTGCGCCATGCATAAACAGCGGCTTTTGTTAGCCCCAGTTTCTTTGCCAATGTCGGCAATGACATTGTTTTTTGGACAAAACTTAATGGGGAGTTTTGCATCACAGCCTCCAATCTAATTTAATTTGATTAGTATAATAGAATTATACTTATGTCAAATAAAAATGTAGCTGCAATTAAACTATTGAAATGTTAGAAAAAACTCATGGAACTCAAGGATCGTATTCTAGAAGCCAGGAAGAAAGCCAACCTAACTCAGGAGGAGCTCGCGTCACGTACTAAAGTGACGAAAGGAGCGGTTTCGAGTTGGGAGCGTGGTACTTTGCCGCGTCAAGAGAAACTTGAGGCCATAGCCAAAGCAACAAACGTTTCTTATGAATGGCTCCTTATTGGGACAGAGCCGAAAGGCGAGAATGGTGTTGTTTCGACACCAAACGGGGTTGTTTTGCCGAATATTGATTTTCCGACAAATAAGACAATTCCTGTATATGGACAAGCGGTGGCGGGAGTGAATGGGGAATTCGTATTCAATGGAATAAAGCTGTTCGAGGTGCTTTGCCCTCCACAGCTTTCACGTGTGAATAACGCATACGGCGTGCAGGTATCGGGGGATTCAATGTACCCACGGTACGAAGACGGAGAAATAGTCTATGTGGATCCGTCGAGAAGAGTTAAAAAAGGCGATTATGTCGTTGCCCAGATAATGATGGATGATGACTCTAATCTGCCACAGGCATTTATAAAAAAATTCGTTCGGCATAATGCGGACGAACTTGTGCTTGAACAATTCAATCCTGCAAAAGAGCTGGTTTTTCCACACAAATGCGTTGTTTCTGTTCACTACATAGCGTTAGCAGGAAATGGTCTCTAGAAAACAAATATCAATGTTCTAGAGTATAATCATATTAAATTAATTATCTAAAAAAAGATTTTAAAACCATAACCGATGGTGAGTGGAGGGTTCTTTAGCCAAAGATACCCCCTACCCCTAGAGATCAATCAAATCCCTAAAGGCAGGGGGCATCAATGGCATTCCATAACCGACGGAGCCGTGGATGGGACATTACGCCAGAGCGCCTTACAGCTAACTCGTCCTCTTTTTCTGATGCGCACAGTAGGACTTTCGATACCCGCGCGTGCAGCTTTCAATCAGCAGGGAATTGCACCCAGTCGCTGCTTTATTTTGATTCTATAATCTACCTTATCAAATAAGTCAAAATAAATTAGACTTATTTGTTGACAGAAGTCAAAAGATATTATACTTCTTAATCATCGAAAGCACGAAGACGCAACTGCCGATCTGCTAAAAAGCACGAAGAAGCAAATGCTGATCTGCTTAAAAACAAAGGTGATGATTATGGATATTACAAGAATTTCTTATGATTTTACCGCACAGATTTTCGATGATGATACCGGTGCGCTTATCATTCCGGATTATGAATGCCGGTTAACTCCAAGCATTGAACCTGACGGCAGCATCGTAGTTATGAACGTTTGGCTGCAAGACGCAAAAAATAGAAACAACTACATTGATGCCAATCGTTCCAAGTCACCTTGGGTAGCTCGGCTAGCTACCATTGTACGGGAGCAAGCCGAAGAAAACGAAGATTGGTGCGACATGGTTCGGGAAGATCAAGGCTTTCAATACCCAAACGACGACTATGTCGAACAACACCGCTTGAGGGCAGGGGATGTTCTTGCTGGGCATGCTTTTTAAGCGTGTTCAGCCTGCAACCACAAAGATTTCCAACACAACTGAACGAGGAATGGGAAGATGTATATTATACGTGCTGGCATCGGAGCATTGGGGGGAAATTGATGACTACTCCTATCTGCCCGAAGTGCCATATCGAAAGCCGTTTAACAACCGGAAAAGAGATATATCCACACCGTCCTGATCTTTATTCGCGTTATTATTACAAGTGTGATCGTTGTGGTGGGTACGTCGGTTGCCATGGAACAACCTCAAATCCGTTAGGAACGCCAGCAGATGCACACCTCCGTCATGCTAGGCATGTCATACATTCAATTATTGATCCGCTCTGGAAAAGCCAGACACCGAAGAAAAAAGCACGTGGCAAAGTTTACGGCTATTTGTCTCGGAAATTGGAAATCCCATTAAGTGAAACACATGTCGGGATGTTCGATATTGAACGATGCAGGCAAGCCTACAGACTGATGAAATCTGTTTCTTTTGCTGACATTCAACGAGAGTTTTCCAGCGATAACGGAGTCTCCCAATGACTGTAGCTTCTTCCAAAATCGACACTTTTACACCGATAGGAGACATTGCCATGACTGTTTTTAGCAAAACTGCTTCAATCGTGAAGAAAAGCGGGCAAGAAATCCTTTGGTCTGGTGAAAAAATAGCAGTCAATGGTATTTATTCCAACATTCCAATAGAACGTTATCACAACGATACGACGTTGTTCGATGGATTTTCCATTTCATCCTCAGGTCTACGGCAGGTAATACGCCGTCCAAGTGAATACTGGTGCTATTCACCATACAATCCAAACCGTTACGAACGCGAAAGCACGAAAGCTCTTGATTTCGGACAAGCAGCTCACATGCTGATCTTAGGCGAGGAAGGGTTTTCTTCTCAATATGTCTTAAAACCTGACGTTATAGACGGGGCTGCATGGCAAGGAAACCGTAAGGCCTGCAAAGAATGGCTTGAAGACGTTAATAAACGCAAGCTTACCGTCATTACAAAATCCGAACTCGAAAATATCGAACACATTGCTGATAATCTTGCACAACATCCACTTGTAAAACAAGGTATTCTGAACGGACGGATTGAACGTTCAATCGTCTATAGAGACGGGAACATCTGGATCAAAAGCCGCCCTGATATTTTTGCGAATGATAGCGGTGACTTTGTCGACTTGAAAACAGCAAATGACGTTTCAAACAACGCACTTGAACGGACTATTTATAATCACGGTTATCATGTTCAAGCGGCTGTTGTCCGGATGGCAATACGGGAAGTTATGGGGAAAGATATATTCAACTCATTCTCGTTTGTTTTCGTTGAAAAAACACCGCCCTATGATGTGCGAGTAATGCAGTTGAGGCCGGAAGATATAGATGTCGGCGAGAGGCAAGCACATCTCGCGATTGATAAAGTCAAGAAATGCCTAGAACTCGGAGAATGGCCTGGCTTTGACGGATTTTATCCAGAAGCTGAATGGATTTCTATGCCGGTTTGGGCACGTACAAGCATCACTGACAATCTGGAAGTTGAAGAAAGGGCTGCATAATGAGCCAAGTTGCAAAAATTACTTCGAGTAATGGGAACGGAATTGTCGTTCCGAAAAATGTTGACACGGATAGGGCGGCTCGTTGGGAATTAGCTCAAGCAATTGTTTCGGCGAGAATGGCCCCTTCCGGAATGGAGTCCGCCCAAAAAGTTATGATTGCAATGGAAGCCGGTGTTGAACTCGGTATTCCTGCCATGGCGTCAATACAATCAATCGCAATTATTAAAGGCCGGCCTTGTTTGTGGGGTGATGCTCTTATTGGTGTCGTTAGGTCAAGCCCTCTTTGCTTATACGTCAAAGAATGGATTGAAGGCGATAGTGACAAGATGATCGCTTATTGCGAAACTCATCGAAGAAATGAAAAAGACCCCGTATGCCGTTCATTTTCTGTTTTTGATGCGCAAAGGGCAGGCCTTTGGAAGAGCAAGGAATGCGATAGTCCATGGTGGAAATATCCGAAGCGTATGCTGCAAATGCGAGCACGGGCTTGGTGCTTACGAGACGTTTACGCAGACATATTGAAGGGCGTTCAGATACGAGAAGAGGTTGAGGATTACGCACGTGAAGCGCAAGATGTTCCTGTTTCTCGCCCGACTATTCTTGCAAAATTGAAGGCTGAAAAACCAGCCAATAGCGAGGAAGGTTTTAATCGCGAACATCTTAATGAGGAAGCGGAAATGCTTTCCACCGGTGAAGATAACCTGAATTCTGATGAAATGGCAGAGGCAACGGATGATATTACCGAAGCACATTCGGATGATGACGTTGCCGATTACAATTTTAATTTTGATGATTTTTTAAAGGAACTGGCAGAAGCGGTCATTTCTGTCACAGATCAGGGTGAACGGGCAGTTGTTGAAAAGAGTAAGCTCTTCGCGAATGGCAATCTGGATGCAGGACAGAAAGATAAAGCTCGCGATGTCGTAACTATCGCGAGGGAAATAGCCCGTGGCGAAACGCCTAAAGAAGACGGCGTCAAACGAATTGCCGGTATTGTCGGGATTGATTACCGAGTACTTACAGCGGACATTCAACCGACCAGCAAGAATGAGGCTAACGATCAGTTTAATGAAGAGAAATGGCTCAAAGATCTAGCCCTACAGCTCTATAAAGCTATCGCTTCTGGTCTTGATGAATATGAGAGCGTAGCTGATCGGATATATCCGTCTGAAATGAATATGAAATTATCGGAAGGCGGCTGTGATCGCGCGAAAAGCATTTATAACCTTGGTTTAAAAGCTTGTAAAAATGAACTTAGCTTAGAAAATGCTAGAATCTTCATAGCTGATGTTGCCAATCTTTCAGAAAAGGATTTGCAACAATGAGCAGGCGGCACGAATTCTCGAATAAAGTTAAAGAACAGGCTTATCAACGGGCTAAAGGAAAATGCCAAAAATGCGGCATCCAGTTTGATACAAAGAACCGACCTGAATATGACCACATCGTGATGGATGCGCTAAGTGGTGACAATAGCCTAGCAAATTGTCAAGTCCTTTGCAGAAGGTGCCACGCGGAAAAGACTGGCAAAAAAGATATACCGGCCAATGCCAAAGCAAAACGGCTGGCACGTGCCCGAATTGGCATCACCAATAAGGGCAGTCTCAAACGCGGCAAAAGCCACAAGACACCGAAAATAAAGAAAACTCTACCACCTCGTAGAGGCGGCATAGCTGCCCAATTCGGGCTAGTGACGGAAAGATAGGCGGGTACGTGTGATGGCAGGCAGTGTAAATAAAGTCATTCTGATTGGCAATCTTGGTCGCGACCCAGATGTTTTACGCGGTAACAGTCAAAAAATCGCGCATCTGAGCATCGCCACGTCAGAAAGTTGGCGCGATAAAAATACTGGAGAACGTAAAAGCCGGACAGAATGGCACCGAGTTGTCATTTTCAATGAAAATATTATCGAGTTTGTCGAGCAATATCTCAAAAAAGGCTCAAAAGTCTATATCGAAGGCCAGCTTCAAACTCGCAAATGGCAGGATCAGAGCGGTAATGACCGCTATACGACCGAGGTTGTTGTGAAGAATTTTGGCGGTGTGTTGCAGACGCTTGACCCGATTAGCAATAGCGAAAGCAGCACCGGAACAAGTGATATTGGCGATAGATATGCAGCTATAAAGGGCGGCAGCTTTGGTAGCTCTTTAGATGATGACGTTCCGTTCTAAGCGGGGGAAATAACGAGAACAAAGCACGAGCAAAAGCAAAATGAAACGCGATCAAACATTTTGGCATGACACGGCAAAAACCGAAATCACGGTTCAAGCTTCGGTTAGATGGGACGGTTGTCTTTCGTGACACCGGCGAAACCGTGGGACGGTCTAGGGAGTAATAAGATGACATCAGAGAGAGAAATATCCGGTTTTATGGATGTGAGCCAATACATTTATAACGGTGATTGGATAATCGGACGTACGTATGATTTTGACGGTTTAAGTATTAAGTTCCGTGAATATCTGGATAAGACGCGTAGTGGCGGATTTTATTTTACGACCGGTTCGATTTTTAACGAATTGAAGTCCATAAAAACAGAAAAAATATCTTCCGACAAAACCGACTTTTGCTTTTTCGAAGTTTCCGCAAAGGAAAATCATATTATCAGCGATAATGGTGAAATAAAAGTCGTATCACGTCTTAAGCTCGTTAAAAAGCTGGACCTTTACGACATCATATGGAAGCAAATTGAATACTCTGAAAACGCCAAAGACTATCAAAGATGGCATGGATATCCATGTGTGATAGCGACGGATGACAATGACGCCCAAATGTTTTCAGACGCCGGTGGTATAACATGTGCCGCCAGCGGTAACAAAAGCACATTCGTACTTCACGGCTATGGTATGTCGTATGCAACGGCTGGTAGCCATAACATGCTGGCAACCAGATCTTCGTCAGGAAGTTTTGCGGCGAGTGGAGCAAACTCATTTATTGTCGCCGCAGGAGCTGGTAGCAACTTCGCTACAAGTGGTGAAGAGTGCGAGCTAGTCATAGATGGCGCTGATAGCAATATTGCTTCATCGGGGAAAGAAACAAAAATAAATAGCATTGGTAACAATGCTCACATTGTCGTCGCTAATGAAGGCGCAAGAATATCAACTGACGGTGCCGATAATATCATTTCGATAATTGGACGGTATGGCGAATTTTCTGGACGTAAAGGAATGCACATAAGCGTCGCCGATTTTAGAACAGATGGAAAATGCCACGGTTTTATAACCGGCTGCATAGGTGAAAACGGGCTCAAAGAAAATACAAAATATACCGTTAAAAGCGGCCGCTTTGTTGAGGTGCAAGATCAACCAAATGGGGAGCATTAAAATGTCAAAAAATACGAAAAAACAAACAACTAAATATGTCAGCCGTTGGTTCACAAAGGGTTGGCTAGAAGATGATGATTTTTTATCTGACCTAAAATCTTTCCCTTCTAGGGAAGAGGCTTATGACTATACAAAGGATATGCTTGACGCGCCTTCGAATACATCAATGCCTTTTGCCGTTATCTGGGAGCAAAAATACCCGTTGTTAAATCTTGCAGATGGGGTTGATTACGGTCCTGTCTTAGGAATGCTACGGGAGATTAATGAGCAACTGAACGATCAGCTAGAAGATTATTCAGATACTCGTTTTAAACGTCCGTATAAAGACTACACAACCAAAGAGCAATTTGATGATCTGCTTGAACGAATAAAAAAGACAATCGCTGAGTGGCAGGCGGAAAATAACATAATCATTCTAGCAGATTATCCAGTCGGCTGGTGTGCTGGTGATGGTGTTGAGACCGTCCAATCGAATCGGAGTGTTCGCCAATGGCCCGCCACCGATAAATCAAGCAAAGCGGAGGAGCCAGCAAAATGACTGACAATGACGCGAATATTCACACTGTTTCTGTGCGAGTACCAGATTGGTTGAAGGAACGTTTTGGCAATGGATTGTCGGAATATGAAGCCGATGATTATAAAAAGCTATCAGCCATTATCAAAGACAATTCAGTCCTTGAGATAACTTTTAAAGATTTATCAGATAAGACGCTTGATCTCGCAGCGGCTGATTATTGCTATGATTGGTATTTATTAGAGCCAGAACAACAGCAAGAGCTTAGGGAAAATATACAAGATTGGATTGGGGCTCTTCTTGTTGCCGGCGCCATTAGCGTTTCACCACAAAGCAAGACAGAAAAACCTTTTTGGAAGCCAATCGAGGAATGCCCGAAAGAGGAACTCAAGACCTACTTGATAGCAATGAAATCCGGCAATGTTTGCACCGGCTGGTACAACCGAGAAAACAAACAATGGGAAGGCGATGCAGAGTGCTACAAAAAAAGCTTGTTTGCTTACTATGCGGAAATACCACCTTTGGAGGCCGAATAATGACGAAAGATTTATACCTGAAAGTTTCGGTACGGTCACTAAATCGAAGACCTACAAAAGAAGAACTCAAAACTGCTCTGCCAGCGGCTTTCATAATGGGATTTGTGCGTTGTTTGCGAGACTACGGCAACACAGATGAACGTATTATCGAGCTGGCGAAACAAGGGGTATTAGATGCCTTGGAGGAGTGCAATGCTAACTGAGTTTGGTCAGGAACTTCGGATGATACGGCTAGCTTGTGGCGACCGTATTCTCGACATGGCTGAAAAGCTTGGTGAGACACCAGCCTTTATTTCACGACTCGAACGCGGCGCGATAATGTTGCCAGCCGGTTTTGATGAAAAGGTTATAGCCGCTTATCAGCTAAATCGGCGCAGAGCGGATCAAGTGCGGCTAGCTTTTAAGCGCACGAGAGTAAAAGAAAAGCAGCTAACAGCACCGGATGACCGCTCCTATTGGTATTTTTGGAGTGCCGAAGAACCATATGACAAAATAAATGAAAACGGACCATTCGAAACGATGAATGATGCGATCACTGATGCGAAAAGCAAAATCAGGTGTATAGAGACCGTTTTTATTTTTAAATCTTGTTGGCTAGTTTCTGACCTGAATTACCACATCTTCGGCTATAGCAGTTGCGAAATCAATTCTGATGCACAGGCGGAAGAAGATGACCTTTTCGACAAGATTGAGAAGCGAATAAATGACATGTCGGAAAGCGAACGGGAGGCAATGCGAAAATCAATTAAAAAGATGGGGCGAATATTCGAAAATACAAACAAACATGAAGAGCCTGTTGCTTTTTGCGACAATAGTTTTTTTGAAGGCATTGAAGCTGCCACAAAGCGTATCAAGCAAGTCGGAAAAACAAAAACATTGATTGAACAAATCCCCGATGCCGCTTGGAAAGATTGGGACCGGCGGAATGAAGATGCACTGGTGATTGATAGCTCATTTGATGACGATGAAGAATAAAGAAAGGTTCAGATATGACAAAAACTAATAATAAAGACGTAAATATTGTTGTTGCGCATATTGAGGAAGGCGATAGCGTTCCGACTTACTATGTATTTGGCGAAAATGTTCGCGTGTTTGTGGTCGACGAAAATGCACCGGATGATCGTGTCGTCGAAATAAAACCGCGCGACACGCTCGAAAAAATTAGCAAAATAATTCCGGACGGCTCGGAAGTGTTTCACGATGACAAAGTCGACGTATTTCGAATTGCAGACTTGCTTAAGTGAGTTGAACTAATGGCTAAAACAACGAACGCTTCTGATAAATTTATTATCCGCCTACCGGATGGGATGCGTGATCGTATCAAAACCGATGCTGAACAGCATGGACGTACGATGAATGCTGAAATAATAGCTCGGCTTGAAGTTTTTACCGATAGTCCGAGTAACTCCGACAGACTGGATGAGCTTAGACAGACGCTCATTAAGCATGATGAGAAGCTCGATAAGCTTGCCGATATGCTCGGTAAATTATGTGAGGTGATTAATGCCAATACGAAAAGAACGTAAACATCTATATCCAAAAAATTGGAAAGAGATCGTAAAGCAGATCAATGCACGCGCCGGAAACAGGTGTGAAGGTTCGCCAGATTATCCCGATTGCAGAGCTGAAAACGGGAAGCCGCATCCGGTAACCGGTTCTAAGGTCGTTTTAACGACGGCGCATCTAAATCACGATGAAACAGATTGCCGACCGGAAAATCTGCGGTGTTGGTGTCAACGGTGTCATTTGAATTACGACAAAGCACATCACGCCGAAACGCGTCGACGCAATCAAATGGCAAAGATCGGCCAATATGATTTCTTTTATGCCACCGGTGCATAGATCAGCTTTTCAATAAAGCATAAAAAATAACGAGGATTGGAAGACATCTCTAAAAACAGGAACAAAAAGGATGTCTCGAAAAACAGCTCCATTTACCCAAGCAGATATTAATCGCGTGGGGGTATGGGCAAAAAAAATGGGCTTAAAAGCTTTGATTGTTGATATGCCGTCAGGTGTCAAAATCACTGTTCCATTGGATGAAGATTTTGATGTCAATAATATTGAACCGATCGAGAATAAGAAGCCGATTAATGAGAAATATAAAAACCTAACGATATAATTTTTGCAAAGTGTAAAGAGTATGCCAAAGAAGAGACCACCGTATTTACAACGCCAGATTAATGGGCAAGGGAAAGTCGTTTGGTACGTTCGTATACGGCCGAACCCCAGAATTCGGATCCGTGGAGAATATGGAAGCCCTGAATTTATGGCTGCCTATATGGCAGCGGTTAGCGGGCAAGAAATGCCTAAAAAAGTAAAAGCTTCGCCTAACAGCTTACGGTGGCTTGTGGAACAATATCGCAAAAGCTCTGAATGGTTGTCTCTATCGCAAGCAACAAAAAAACAGCGTGAAAATATCATAAGGCATGTTTTGGAAAAAGCTGGCGATGTTCCTTACCAAGCAATTACTAAAAAGGTTATAACTGCCTCACGTGATGAACGTGCAGCAACACCAGCCCAAGCTGGCAGTTTTTTAAAAGCGATGCGAGGTTTATTCAATTGGGCTGTAGATGCTGAGTATGTGGAAAAAAATCCATGCGACGGAGTAAAAGCACCCAAACTTAACAATAGCCTAGGTTTTGAAGCATGGACCGAGGAAGACGTTGATAAATACGAAGCAAAGTGGCCGGAAGGCACGAAAGAACGTGTCTGGCTTCATGTGCTTTTGTATACGGGGTTAAGAAGAGGGGATGCCGTCCGCTTGGGATGGCAACATGTGCATGATGGTGTGGCAACCATTCGCACAGAGAAAAGCGGTTTTAAAACGGTTGTTACCTTGCCAATATTACCGGTATTAGAGCAGACGCTAAAAAATTCACCAACTAGCGATCTTGCCTTTATCTGCGGAACTGATAGGCAACCTTTAACAAAAGAAACGTTCGGAAATTATTTCCGTGCAGCATGCAATAAAGCGGGCGTTCATAAATCAGCTCATGGCGTACGTAAAATAAGCGCAACACGTGCGGCTAACGCGGGGGCAACGGTGGCACAACTTAAAGCACTGTTCGGATGGACTGATGACGTGATGCCGTCACTTTATACGAGGAGTGCAGACCGAGTCCGGCTAGCCAAAGAGGCGATCACAAAATTACAAAAATAGAACAAAATAAAAACTTCTATGCCCTCTCTCTTAAAATCTTTGCCCTCTCTCAAAAAATAATTCAATAAAAACAATAAGTTGTAATGTGGAAAAAGAGAGATGGTGCCCAGACGCGGAATTGAACCACGGACACGCGGATTTTCAGTCCGCTGCTCTACCAACTGAGCTATCTGGGCACGCCCGATTTTTTAACCGGAGCGCTTGGGTTTATAACATTAAAATTTCGAGTGTCTAGCCTCCAAAACAAAAATATTCAAAATTTGCCCTGATAAGTTCATTTTTTTGGAATTTGGCATTGCTCTTTGAGTAAACAAGGCTTATTAGCGGCTTTACACCGTGCGCCTATCGTCTAGCGGTCAGGACGCCGCCCTCTCACGGCGGAAACAGGGGTTCAATTCCCCTTAGGCGTACCAATTTTTCCGAATATATCTCTCGTGGAAACTTTATAAAAAAATTCCGGCAAATATCGTTTTGCCTTCGGATAAGCTTTCGAGTCCATCAACCTTGTTCATGCGGCAGTAAAATTTTTTAAGCCGTGAAAAACGGTTTTCATTTGGGCGTTTTCTTATTTACTGGTTAAAGCCGCCTGCCTGTTCGATAAATTGAATAATGTCCTGAAGCCCTTCGCGGCGCAACATATCCGTGAAAACGAAGGGTTTGTCGCCGCGCTGGATTTTGGCATCATGTTTCATCACATCAAGATTGGCGTGAACATATGGGGCTAGATCTTTCTTGTTGATGATAAGCAAATCAGAGCGCGTAATGGCAGGACCGCCTTTACGCGGTATTTTTTCGCCTTCTGCAACCGAAATAACGTAAAGCGTCAAATCGGCAAGGTCGGGGGAAAATGTTGCTGCGAGATTATCTCCACCTGATTCGATAAATATCATATCAAGGTCGGGATGCCGTTTAACCAAATCATCAATAGCCTGCAAATTGACGCTTGCGTCTTCGCGAATAGCAGTGTGCGGGCAACCGCCTGTTTCCACGCCGATGATGCGATCTTCCGGCAGTGCCTGAACACGATTGAGGATGAGGGCATCTTCTTTTGTGTAAATATCATTGGTAACAACGGCGACCGAGTAATGATCGCGCAAGGCTTTGCAGAGCATTTCCGTCAAGGTTGTTTTTCCCGACCCCACAGGTCCTCCAATACCGATACGTAACGGGCCGTTTGGTGAAAATGAAGATGTCATGAACGGAAAATCCTTGAATAAAGTGTTTCGTGGCGCATTGCCATGATGTCGGATAGAAAACAGCATGAACCGAAATCATCAAGTGTAAGCTTATCGCTGTTACCGGTGATAGCAAGAACTGTTTTTTCGAGCTTTGCCATTATTTGGACCCCGTCACTTTGGCCAAGCGGAACAAGTCTTATTGCTGCTTGTACCAGATTTGACAGGAATGAGTGGAGATAGGCCGTCAGGACAGATGACAATGAAATTTCCATTTGATGTCCGAGAACGCCCACAGCAACCGGATAGGGAAGGGCTTTATAGATTTCTTTTGAAAAACCCGTTTGGGCAACTGCCTTACAAAAAGCTGCGCCTTGTAAATCAATTTCCAGAAAGCGTTCTTTCGAGGCAGCGTTCGCATTGGCTATTTCAACAAGCGCAATAATGGGTTGCCCTTGGTCAGTTGATCTCCACGTTTCGGCGATCAACACCACGTCATTATGGAGAGATCCGTGATTGGCAAGAGCATCAAGCCAATCAAACAAATCATCGGCATTTGTGATAAAATTTTCATGGACTGCTTGTTCGAGGCCATGGCTATAGGCAAAGCCTCCGACAGGAAAGACGGGCGAAAAAAGCGTCATCAAACGCAGTAAAGAGGCGTCACCCTGCAACATTAATGATGGTGCCCCGCATGGTCGTGATAAGCTCCGTGGAGAGGTTGAAAGGGAGCTTCAATCTCTTCAATGGCAGCTCCTAAACCTTCAAGCATAGTGCGAATAACCGGATCGCGAGACAGAAGAATCCTATTTTCTTTAATTTCGACAGTTTGATGACGGTTGCCCAAATGCCAGGCAAGTTGGGTAAGCTCAAGGGGAGTTGCCGCTTTGACAGAATAAAGTGGTTCTTTTGCCGCGTGGATGAGAAAATATTCACCATTTTCTGCTTCGAGAACATCACCTTCCGAGAGATGGACGGGTTCTTTCAAATCCACCATAATCATATCGCCATTCACAAAATGAAGTAATTTCCGGCGGATATGGCGCTCGTCATGGGAAAGTGAAAGTTCACCTGAAGGTGGCAATCCTTTGGCACTGGATGCCGGTATATATTTTGTTGCTCGAAAAGTTTTATAGGACATCATAACCTCAATAAAGGAAATAGCGTTGTGCCAAAGGAAGTATCTTTGCCGGTTCGCAGGTTAATAATTCACCATCCGCACGCACTTCATAAGTTTCAGGGTCAACGTCGATATGCGGCGTTGCAGAATTGAGTTTCATGGATTTTTTGGAAATAGTACGGGTGTTTTTGACGGCAACGAGTTCTTTTTCAAGCCCTAGCTTTTCGGCCAGTCCATTATCAATAGCGGCTTTGCTGGTAAAGGTAAGAGATGTGTGTTTGACAGCCTTTCCGAGAGCGCCGAACATTGGCCGGAAGTGAACCGGTTGTGGTGTTGCAATCGATGCATTGGGGTCACCCATTGGTGCCGCTGCGATCATCCCGCCAAGTAAAACCATATCCGGTTTTACTCCGAAAAAGGCGGGCGACCAGATGACAATATCGGCACGTTTACCGGTTTCTATCGAACCGGTGACATGACCAATTCCTTGTGCAATGGCCGGATTGATTGTATATTTCGCAATATAGCGTTTCACGCGTTCATTATCGTTGAACCCGCTATCTTTCCCCAAATAACCACGCTGTTTTTTCATTTTATCGGCAGTCTGCCATGTGCGGATAATGACTTCGCCGACACGTCCCATTGCCTGACTATCCGAAGCGATAATGGAAAAGGCGCCAAGATCATGCAGAATATCTTCTGCGGCGATTGTTTCCTTGCGGATACGGCTTTCGGCAAAAGCAACATCTTCCGGAATTTTTGCCGACAAGTGGTGACAGACCATGAGCATGTCGAGATGTTCGGCAATGGTGTTTTCCGTATAGGGGCGCGTGGGGTTGGTGGAGGCAGGTAATACATTTTCAAACCCGCAAACACGGATAATATCGGGAGCATGACCTCCGCCCGCACCTTCTGTATGGAAGGCGTGGATTGTCCGGCCTTTGAATGCAGCGATTGTATCTTCAACGAAACCCGCTTCATTCAATGTGTCGGTGTGGATCATAACCTGCACGTCATAATCATCGGCAACACTCAAACAATTGTCGATTGCAGCCGGAGTTGACCCCCAATCTTCATGAAGTTTGAGCGAAGAAGCACCGGCATTGACCATTTCGATCAAAGCATCAGGGGAAGACGAATTGCCTTTGCCGGCAAGGCCGATATTCATTGGCAAGCTGTCTACCGCCTGTATCATGCGCGCCAAATGCCACGGTCCCGGTGTGCAGGTGGTCGCAAGCGTTCCGTGTGCGGGCCCCGTGCCACCGCCAAACATGGTTGTGACACCGGAATAAAGTGCTTCGTTAACCTGTTGGGGGCAAATGAAATGGATATGCGAATCAATTCCGCCAGCGGTCACAATTTTCCCCTCCGCTGCAATAATTTCGGTTGCAGGACCAATGATGATGTCGACATCTGGCTGAATATCGGGATTGCCGGCTTTACCGATTTTTTCGATAAGCCCGTCTTTCAAGCCGATATCGGCTTTGTAGATGCCGGTATAATCGACAATAAGGGCATTGGTGATAACTGTATCCATAGCCCCTTTTTCACGTGAATACTGGCTTTGCCCCATCCCGTCGCGGATAACTTTACCACCACCGAATTTGACTTCCTCGCCATAAGTTGTCTTGTCATCTTCGACAGTTATGAAAAGGTCTGTATCGGCAAGGCGGATATGGTCACCTGTTGTCGGCCCGAACATTTGCGCATAAGCGGCACGCGAAATTTTATGGCTCATCAAAGATCCCCCTGAATTTTAGCACGAAAACCGAAGACACGTCGTTTTCCCGCTAACGGTATGAGGAAAACATCTTTTTCCTGTCCGGGTTCAAACCGGATTGCGGTACCGGCTGGAATATCAAGGCGCATTCCACGGGCTTTTTCACGGTCGAATTGAAGGGCAGGATTGGCTTCATAAAAATGATAATGCGACCCCACTTGAATAGGGCGGTCACCGCTATTGCCGACTTTGAGTTTTATTGCGCTACGGCCGGCATTCATTTCAATATCGCCTGCCTCTGTAATAATTTCTCCGGGAACCATCATATTTCTTTCCGATTGTTAGAACGGGTAGCAGGAATTCGATTTCATGCGGCAGCAAAGGCCAGATAAAGTCCTGCAAGAGTGGTCGCAACGCCGCCGATTCTGATTGCTGTTGCACCATTTGACCGGCCAAAAATTTTACCTGCTCCCAAGCCGATTGTAATACCGACGCCGTGAAGCAATGCTGTGGCAATAGAAAAACCGATTCCGTAAGCATAGGCTTGCGAATTTTCAAGTTCGAGACCATGTGCATAACCATGAAAAACCGCAAAAGCACCGACAACGAGCATGGCGGGCATAATAGGAAGATGAACGGCCATAGCGGCAAAAAGCCCCATTGCAATAACAGAAGCAAGAATGACCGGTTCGACATAAGGTAAGGCAATGCCTTTTGTGGCTAGCCAAAAACCGATTGCCATACACACAACAAAACTTGACGGAACCGCGAGGATAGATTTTCCACCGAGTTGAGCTGCCCATAGGCCAACTGCAACCATGACAAGAATATGATCGAAGCCGGTTAACGGATGTAAAAAGCCGCTTGTAAAAGAGCTATGGTCATGTGGAACACCGGTCAGGTGGGCAAAAGCCGGTGTGGATGTGAAAATCATCAAAGCCGTTATGACTGTCGATCTTGACAAAAGTTTCATGAGAGTTCCCCTCTTCATAGTTTTATATTTTTCAAATGTCGGGCTTAACGTATCGGATGGTGGACAGTGACAAGTTTTGTACCGTCGGGAAATGTTGCTTCGACCTGAATATCTTCAATCATTTCAGGAATGCCTTCCATGACCTGATCACGGCGCAATACGTAAGCACCTTGTTCCATGAGGTCGGCAACGCTCCGGCCATCGCGGGCGCCTTCGACAACAAAATCGCTAATCAATGCAATAGCTTCCGGATGATTGAGCTTGACGCCCCGTTCGAGTCGTTTGCGAGCAACCATTGCAGCCATCGAGATCAACAATTTGTCCTTTTCTCTTTCGGTAAGTATCATTATTCACCCATAGCTAAATTGACCAAAATTTCGGCACATCTGCACCTTTTGTTAGCAGTTTTACCAAAGGAACGAGTTTTTTCCTCAAAGAATAGGAGTCCTTTTCAATAATCCTAGCAAGAAGCTTGCCATTCCATGCAGATACCCCTCCGGATAATCCGATAATATCTCTTGCAGCTCCTTCTTTTCCTTCAAAATCGTTGGCAATGTAAAGAATTGTGGCAATGGCTTGATTGGCGTTAAAAATTGCAGGACGGGTTGATTGCTGTAAAATATTGCCATTAATTTTAAAGGCTTCAAAATGGACAAGCTCATCGCAAAGGCGAACTTGCCACTCGTCATCAATAAAGCCGTTGACAACTTTCTCCCCCATGAGTTTCCGGCCGAAAACAAAAGCTTCTACCAGAAGAAGGGCTGCGCCTTCTTCCATCTCGACAGTGATTTTGCGTTTTAACGCGGCACGATTAAAAAAAATTGTCTCCTGAGGGAGCCAGAACAATGTAGAGTTTTTTCTTAAAGTTAGCGAAATATTGATCTCGGCCGGAAGACCATCAAGCGAGCGATATATTTTTTCGGCGGCTTGGGTGGTAATTGTTGCTTTTGTTTTTTCACCGAGTTCACATTTCCATAACAGCTTGTCGCCGCCGGTTACACCGCCTGCTGTATTGATTTGGACGGCCTCGAAATGGCTGTCGGAATAAAGCGGAAAACGCAATTTCAATGAACCGGATTGATAAAGCTTTTCCAAATATGACCGTTGATCTTTATAAACCGTACTGAACGAAGCGCTGCCTTTCATGCGCTGCATAACGATTTTTTTTAAAGATGAATTTTGCAAGTTATTGCCGTCCCGACGTTTTGGTAAAACTATCGTTGCTTTCAACCTTATATGACAACAGTTCTTCTATAAAACGCAATTTTTATCTTGAACTTGAAGCGACCAACTTGTTGAAAACAGCTATTTGGAAATAACCTCGGTTACATCATAAACTTTGGTCGATTGTGCTTCGGGCGTATGCATCATGGTGACAACCCAATGGATGCGACGCGTATTTAATGGTAAATCCATTGAAATTCCGCCCCCTGTACTGTCCGCACCGGGGTCAGAAAAACCATAAGGATCGCGTCCGTAATTGATGCCGATCGTCGGCATTTTTGAAGTCTGGGCGCCTTCGGATGTATCGTTGATTGTAAAGTAACGATAGCCGCGACGTTCTGCCGTAAAGGCGGCACGCCTCAGGACATCGGCCGGAATGCCAACTTCATTTGTCGGGCGGGTGTTGAACTCGTAAATATTATCGGGTGATTTGAGCTTGGGGTGAGATTGGCAACCGCTTAAAAACAAAAGCGGAATAATCATAAGGCTTAAGCTTTTTTTCCAATGCAATCGTTTCATTCTGTGCCCGTCCTGTTTTAAAGCTCATCATAGTTTTATTAGCTCTTCCCGACAAGAATGATTATCGTTATCCGATAGACTGACAGTTTTTGAAAGAGAGGTGAATCATGTTTGCCGTCATGGGCGCAACCGGCCATATCGGTTCGGAGTTCGCAAAAAATCTGCTTCGTTCGGGGAGGGATGTGACGGTGGTCACCCGTTCTAAAAAACGCGCTGAAAACCTTGTCAAGCTTGGTGCCAGACTCGCGGAAATCGATATTTCCGACTACCATTTGTTACATGAGGTTTTGAAAGAAGCAAGCGGCGTTTATATCCTTAATCCCCCGGCCAATCCTGTTCATGATGTTGATCTTGAAGAGCGCAAAACAATTGCTGCGATTACGCGTGCACTTGAAAACACGAATCTTGAAAAAGTCGTTGTGCAGTCGACTTATAGCGCTCAGGAAGGTGACCATATCGGAGATTTAGGAAGCCTTTATCTATTGGAGGAGAAGATTAAAGAGATTTATCCGGAAGCAATGATTGTTCGTGCAGCTTTTTATATGTCCAATTGGGATTTGGCTCTCAATGAAATTGTCGAAAAAGGATGTTTGACCATTATTTATCCCTCCCATTCTATCATTCCGATGGTCGCTCCCCGCGATATTGCCGATTATCTGACAGGGCTTGTTGAAAGTGGAAAGGCTGGCATTCATTATGTTGAAGGGCCGGAACGTTACACGGTTCAAGATGTCGCAACAGCTTTTCAAACGGCGCTTGGAAAACCGGTAAAACTTGTAGAAGTAAAGAGGGAAGATATTGAAAATTATTATCTTTCTCTTTCTTTCTCGAAATCAAGTGCAATGTCATTCGCTGCGATGGCGTTAAAGACAATAAGTGGTGATTGGCCGCCATTGAATAAAATAGAGAGAGGAAAAATAACACTTCAACAATACATTGAAAAACTCTGTCTAAAAGCGGTTTCGGTTAAATAATTTGTGATAATCTATTTTTTTACTTGTGCTGGGAGTGCCTTTCGGATAATCACGTCAGCGGGCCACCTCTTCCCAACGAGAGGCGAGCTATCTGAAAGGGTAGAATATTATGACAAATCTAAACGAGCCGGGCGTGCGCCCGAACAATCCCAATTTCTCTTCTGGTCCCTGTGCAAAGCGTCCCGGTTGGACGGTTGAAGCTCTTGCTAATGCGCCGGTTGGCCGTTCACATCGTGCAAAAATTGGTAAAGCCAAGCTGGCAGAGGCAATCAACCTTACCCGCGAAGTATTGGAAGTTCCTGCAAATTATCGTATCGGCATTGTTCCCGCATCCGATACCGGTGCTGTTGAAATGGCACTGTGGTCGCTCCTTGGAGCACGCGGCGTTGATATGCTGGCATGGGAAAGCTTCGGTTCGGGCTGGGTTACAGATGTTGTCAAACAATTGAAATTGACCGATGTGCGCAAGTTGGAAGCGCCTTACGGTGAATTACCGGATTTGACCAAAGTCGATTTTGATCGCGATGTTGTCTTCACATGGAATGGAACAACATCGGGTGTGCGCGTTCCCAATGCCGATTTTATTCCGGCTGATCGTAAGGGGCTTACGATTTGCGACGCAACATCCGCCGCATTTGCACAAAATCTCGATTTCTCGAAACTTGATGTTGTCACATTCTCCTGGCAAAAAGTACTGGGGGGCGAGGGTGCCCACGGTGTGCTTATTCTGGGACCGCGCGCGGTAGAGCGTCTTGAAACCTACACGCCCGCATGGCCTCTGCCAAAAATTTTCCGCATGACAAAAGGCGGAAAACTCAATGAAGGTATTTTCGAGGGCGCAACAATCAATACGCCGTCTATGCTTTGTGTCGAGGATTACCTTGATGCATTGAAGTGGGCGAAGTCGATTGGCGGCTTGAAAACACTCATGAAACGGGCTGACGAGAATTTTGCTGTTCTGGACCAATTCGTCAACAAAACTCCGTGGATCGAATTTCTGGCTAAAGAACCGGCGACCCGCTCGAACACTTCCGTTTGCTTCAAAATTGTCGACCCTGCCGTGGCTAAACTTGATGCCGAAAGACAGGCAGCATTTGCCAAGGCTATTGTCAATCGTCTGGAAAAAGCCGGTGTTGCCCATGACATAGGTGCTTACCGTGATGCACCGTCGGGTTTGCGCATCTGGGCCGGTGCAACGATTGAAGCTCGCGACCTTCATGCATTGACGGAATGGCTTGACTGGGCTTTCAAGGCTGAAAAAGCAGCTCTTTAAAAAATAAGATTCCCTTGTAGCGGCTTGTTTCAAGGCCGCTCTTTCCCCCTTTTTACAAAAATTTTGGAGGCCATAATGGCACCTCGTGTACTCGTATCTGATAAACTATCCCCGACTGCTGTCCAGATTTTCAAAGATCGCGGCGTTGAGGTCGATTTCAAACCGGAACTCGGTAAAGACAAAGAAAAGCTTCTCGAAGTTATTGGCCAATATGATGGTCTGGCAATCCGTTCGGCAACCAAAGTAACGGAAAAACTTATTGCTGCGGCAAAAAACCTGAAAGTTGTCGGTCGTGCAGGTATCGGTGTTGACAATGTTGATATTCCAGCCGCTTCACGGCGCGGTATTATCGTTATGAATACGCCATTCGGCAATTCGATTACAACAGCAGAACATGCCATTGCATTGATGTTTGCTATTGCCCGTGAATTGCCGGCTGCCGATAAATCGACCAAGGCGGGCAAATGGGAAAAAAGCCGCTTCATGGGTGTTGAAATCACCGGCAAAACTCTCGGCATTATCGGCTGTGGTAATATCGGTTCGATTGTTGCAACCCGCGGTGTCGGATTGAAGATGAAAGTCATTGCCTATGACCCGTTCCTTTCGGACGCCCGTGCCAAGGAACTCGGTGTTGAAAAGGTTGAATTGGATGATTTGTTAAAGCGGGCCGATTTTATCACATTACACACACCGCTTACCGATAAGACCCGCCACATCATCAATGCCGAAACCATCGCCAAGATGAAGGATGGCGTAAGACTTATCAATTGTGCACGTGGTGCGCTGGTTGTTGAAAAAGACCTCGTCGACGCTTTGAAGTCGGGCAAAATTGCAGGTGCTGCGGTTGACGTTTATGAAGTCGAGCCACCGGCTGCCGATGATCCACTCTTTAGCCTTGATAATGTCGTTTGCACACCGCACCTTGGTGCGTCGACAACCGAGGCTCAGGAAAACGTTGCCATTCAGGTTGCCGAACAAATGTCGGATTATCTCATCAATGGTGCCGTTAGCAATGCGATCAATATGCCGTCAATTACGGCAGAAGAAGCACCACTCTTGAAACCGTTTGTCAAACTTGCCGAAGTTCTCGGTGCATTTGTTGGCCAATCAACCGAGGAAGACATCAAGGAAGTCGAAATTCTGTTTGATGGTTCAACGGCTGCTATGAATACGCGTGCGCTCATCAGTGCCGCATTGGCCGGTCTCATCCGCCCGCAACTTGCCGATGTCAACATGGTATCGGCACCGGTTCTCGTTAAAGAGCGTGGTATTATTCTTTCCGAGGTCAAGCGCGATAAATCCGGTATTTTTGACGGCTATATCAAACTGACTGTCAAAACATCGAAGCGCACACGCTCCATTGCCGGAACCTGCTTTGTTGACGGCAAGCCGCGCTTTATCCAGATCAAGGGCATCAATCTTGATGCCGAGGTCGGCCCGCATATGCTTTATATCACCAATACCGATACACCGGGAATTATCGGTACAATCGGTACAATTTGCGGGAAATCCGGCGTGAATATCGCAAACTTCGCTTTGGGACGTAATGAACCGGGTGGAGATGCAATCGCGCTTCTTTACCTTGATGCTCGTATTCCCGATAAAGTGCTTGATGAATTGCGCAAGATAAAGGGTATTAAACACACGCAACCTTTGGAATTCGATGTTGCAAACGGTTGATTGAACCGTGAAATATTGGCGTTTAATGAAAGAAAGCGATCTGGCAGATGTCTGCCGGATCGCTTCACTTTGTCATCCGGATTTTCCGGAAGAGGATGCTGTGCTTGAAGAAAAGTTTAATCTTTCTCCTTTGTCCTGCTTTATATTATCCGATAATGAATCAAGCACGGCTAGCGTTTTCGGTTATTGCCTTGCACATCCGTTCAAAATGAATTCCATTCCTGCTCTTGATCGCCTGCTTCATAAACTTCCGGAAAAATGTGATACGCTCTATATTCACGACCTTGCTTTATTGCCTGAAGCGCAAGGCGGGGGAAATGGCAAAAAAGCGGTTGAACTTCTGTTCAATGTAGCAGAGCGGGAAAAATTCGGAACACTTTCCCTTGTTGCTGTTCATGGGTCACAAGTCTTTTGGCAAAAGAACGGGTTTAAACTGGCGGAAGTTTCAGAAATGTTGAAACAGAAATTGCTAACTTATAGCGAAGATGCCCGTTACATGGTGTGTCAACGCTAAAAATTTGGGTGCTGCCGGTTTTCCGCTTTATCGGCCTTGTCTCCTCTTTCCGATCATCCAAGTCCATTCTTTCGTGTCAATATGGGTTTATACAGATATTCCTGTATTAATATTTTAAAAATATTTATTTTTGCATTATTCTTATATATTAAATAAGTAAAAATGTTATTTATATTAATTGCGTCTTGTTTCATGTTTTTAAATTCTAATTTTGAAAATGGAATTCTTATTATATGATAAAACGAAACTATAAATTACCCGAAAATTTAAAATTCCATAAAGCTTGTCTATTCATTCTTTGAGTTTTCTTTATGCAGAAAATGATTGGTCGTTACAAATTGCGGCCTCTCGCTCGATAACAAAGAAAAACTGATGAGTTCAAACACGGAACGGCATGCATTGGCAGCATTTTGGATAAAATATTTGATTTTTTGAAGAGTAAAATTATCTAATTCCATGATGGAGAGAAAATAAAAGAAAATTCGCTTTCAGAGCGTCCTTTATCGGATATTATGATGTTATCCGGCTTATACAAGAAAAATTGAGTCGAAATTGTAGCAGCGGGAAAGGTTATTGTTTATGAAACGCTATTTCCTGTTTGCAGCAATATTATTTATTTTCATAGCTTTATCCATTGTCGATTATATTAATTTGAGGCCAGCAATTGATGGCGTTGCTCCCCCTTCTTTATCCGGAATAAAAAGAACAGAAATCGAACGGGGGGCTTATGTTGCCCGCGTTGGCGATTGTGTCGCTTGTCACAGTAAAAAAGGCAAAGCGGATTTTTCAGGGGGTGAGCCGCTGCTCACCCCATTTGGGAAAATTATTGCCGGTAATATCACGCCTGACATGCAAACCGGCATTGGTGATTGGAGCGATCAGGATTTTATCAATGCTGTCAAATATGGCCGTGCGAGAGGAGGAAAATTCCTCTATCCGGCAATGCCTTATCCGAATTTTGCGCAAGTGAGTAACGAAGATATTCTGGCAATCAAAGCCTATCTTTTCACCCTACCGCCCGTTAAAGCTTCATTG
The DNA here is from genome assembly GCF_016102485.1 of Bartonella sp. W8122. Classification (NCBI taxonomy): domain Bacteria; kingdom Pseudomonadati; phylum Pseudomonadota; class Alphaproteobacteria; order Hyphomicrobiales; family Bartonellaceae; genus Bartonella; species Bartonella sp. W8122. The sequence continues at coordinate 116,588 of NZ_JACFOO010000002.1, read as the reverse complement.
CCGAAAAATGAGCTTAAATTTCCTTTCAATATCCGCTTCCTCGTTATCGGATGGAATACCTTGTTTTTTAAAAAGGATGGCTTTGTTCCGGATCGTCAACAAACAGATGAATGGAACAGAGGGGCATATCTTGTTGAAGGTTTAGGCCATTGCGGCATGTGCCACACACCGAAAAATATATTTGGTGCCGATAAATTAGATAAGCTTTATCAGGGAGCAGTGCTGCAAGGCTGGTACGCGCCGGAGATAACCTCCGATAGTGCGAATGGTGTCGGAGCATGGAAAAACGAGGAAGTCGTTCAATATCTTAAAACGGGTAATAATGCCCATGCATTTGCCACTGGTCCGATGGGCGCAGCTGTCAGCAATTCGCTCCAGCATGTGGATGAAAAAGATTTGCAGGCAATTTCTACCTACCTTCAATCCATTTCCGGCTCCGGAGAGATAGGCGTAAAAAAAGCAATGGCGCCGGACAGTCCGGAACTTCAAAAAGGGGCTTTGATATTCAGCGCTCATTGCAGTGCCTGTCACGGCGTTCAAGGTGAAGGAACGAAAAATATCGCACCGGCTTTTTTAAAACCAAGCAGTATAGATGTGCGGAATTTAACAAATCCCGTTATGGCGGTTTTGAATGGCAACCGCGCTACCGCGACAGAAAAGCACCCGACGGCGCCTACCATGCCGAGTTTTCGCAATAGTTTGTCGGATGAAGATATCGCGGCGGTGCTCAATTATATCAGAAATAGTTGGGGCAACAGTGCCGCGCCGATTGGAAAAGATGTGGTTTTCGAAGCCCGCAAGAAAATCCGTGGTGACGGGTGAATAAATGATCAATTTCGTCATCGCATTCTCGTAAAGGAAAAGAGCATGAAAAACAGTGCCGCCCGATTTTCTCGCCGACATTTTTTGATGGCTGGTGCAGCATTTTTGACGTTCACACCAACCATTCCGAGCTTTGCTTCAGTGGTAAACGCGGTGCCAGACTGGATTGCCGGCGATGTCAGTATGCCGGAGGTTTTTCCGGCCGGAAAATGGTATTTCCTGAGACAAGATGAAGTCGAACTTCTCGGAGCAATTGTCGAGCAGTTGATACCGGCTGATGCTTTAAGTATTAGCGGAAAAGAAGCGGGCTGTGTCGAATTTATCGATAGGCAACTTGCCGGTAAATATGGCGATTTTGCAAAATATTATATGGCAGCTCCCTTCATGGAAGGCACTCCCCAGCAAGGAGACCAATCTCGTCTTATGCCGCGTGAGCGTTATCGCTTGGGATTGAAAGCTTTGAGTGAATATTGCGCAAGCAAGTTCGGTCAGTCATTTATCGCCTTGCCCCCCGAACAACGTGATCGGGTTTTGCACGACATGGAAGAAGGCAATATCGCCTTTCAGGGAATAGATGCGAAATCGTTTTTTGAAATCGTGTTGCAAAACACCATGGAAGGTTTTTTCGCCGATCCGATTTATGGGGGCAATAAAAACATGGTCAGTTGGAAAATGTTGGGGTTTCCGGGTGCGCGTTACGATTACCGCGCCTTTATTCATCAACATAACCAAAAGCTTGAAATTGAACCGGTGAGTATTGCCAAATTGCCGGATTAAACGGGGAAGGGGTTAAGACATGGCGCAAAAATTGCCTGAAGTCGATGCAGTTATAGTCGGTCTTGGCTGGGCGGGTGCTATTATCGCCAACGAATTGGCTGATGAGGGCTTGAGCGTTGTCGGTTTCGAGCGGGGGCCATGGCGTGATACCGCACGCGATTTCAACATAACAACAGTTCCCGATGAATTGCGTTATAACGACCGTCAGGAATTGATGGTGGAGCCGCGCCAAAATGCTGTGACTGTTAGAAATAACGTTTCTGAAACGGCTTTGCCCATGCGCCATTGGGGGTCGTTTCATCCCGGCAATGGCATTGGCGGCGCAGGTCTTCACTGGGCGGGAATTACATTCCGTTTTCAGCCGGAAGAATTTCGTTTGAGAAGCCATCTTGAAGAACGATATGGCAAAGGTGCCATTCCGGATTTTCTTTCCTTGCAGGATTGGGGAACCGATTGGCAAGAGATGGAACCCTTCTATGACAGGTTCGAAAAACTTTGTGGTACCTCGGGAAAAGCTGGAAATATCGGGGGTAAAAAAATTCGTGGTGGCAATATGTTCGAGGGTCCTCGTTCGGGCGACTACCCGACTCCGCCGATGGAGCAGCCTTATGGGCCGGCATTGTTTGCAAAAACAGCCGAAAAAATGGGATATAACTCTTTTCCTGTTCCCTCTTCGCTTCTCTCGCAAGCCTATACAAACGAGCTCGGAGTAAGTTTGGCACCTTGTACATTTTGTGGCTTTTGCACAAATTATGGTTGCGCAAATTATTCGAAAGCAAGCGCGCTCACCTGTGTCATCCCCGCATTGATGCGGAAGAAAAACTTCACGGCGAGAGTAAATAGCGAGGTCTTGCAGGTCATGCTCGATAGTGACGGAAAGCGCGCAACAGGAATCCGCTTTATTGATGAAGAAGGAATAGAATATGAGCAGCCGGCCGATATTGTGGTGGTCTCGGCTTTCACACTTGAAAATGTGCGCCTTATGCTGCTTTCAGGCGTTGGTAAGGCTTATAACCCGATAGACCGGAGCGGTACAACCGGCCGCAATTATGCGTACCAGACGGCCAATAATGTTCAATTGTTTTTCAACGACAAAACGATTTTCAATCCCTTCATTGGTGCAGGTGCTGTCGGCATGGGCATTGACGATTTCAATAATGACAATTTTGACCATTCGGGGCTTGGCTTTTTTGGCGGTGGCAGTATTCGTGTAACGCCGATTGGCGCCGCTCCCATCGCGTTCCGGCCGGTTCCTCCCGATACGCCAAGATGGGGGAAAACATGGAAAGCTGCCACGGTGAAACATTATCTGTCCACAATGTCGATCGGTTGTGAAGCATCGAATTATTCGTCACCGGCAAATTATCTGTCGCTTGATCCGACATATAAGGATCCGCACGGACGGCCACTTTTGCGTATAACTTATGATTACACCGACAATGAACGCAAAATGGCGCTTTATTGCACCGAAAAAGTTGCAGAAATTGCAAGGGCAATGGGGCCTGATCAGATTGTTCAACAGCCATCAAAAGGACATTGGAATTCGGCACCATACCAATCTTCCCACGTTGTCGGCGGCTTTATAATGGGAGCCGATCCGGAAAATAGCAGCGTCAATAAATATCTTCAAAATTGGGATGTGCATAATCTGTTTGTTGTCGGCGCTTCGGCTTTTCCGCAAAATCCCGGTTATAATCCGACCGGAACTGTTGGTGCTCTTGCCTATAAGGCGGCTGATGCAATCAGGCGCTTATATCTGAAAAATCCACGTCCTTTGATATGAGGAAGATGGCCTTTTCATATGCAATATTTTGAAAAGGATAAAAGTTCGCGCATCCGTTCAATGATCAATTTCAGCTTTGATGTTAGGGTGAGTTCCAGTGATTTATCCAAGGCTCCATCAGCTTTGTAGCAACAGTTTTCCGGCGGGGCAGAGCCGGATGAAACGCGGATGGAATGAAGCAAATGAAAAACAGACGGGATATGCGTCTCAAATCATTCGGGTGAGCCTAAAAGGCTCTTTAAAGGAGTAGGATTTCCAATAGTTTTACGGAAAAGCTCAACTTTTATGAATATCACGGATGAAGATAGCTAACTGCTTTATCTGGGAAGTCGCTGAACAATAACAACTTTGTCATTGCCATCGTTATTGGCGGTGGTGCTGAAGGTTGAACCCTTCAGCACCAATCTCGTCAGCAACAAGTTTAAAGAGTGTTTTTACAAAACACTTTTTTCTGTGAAAGACGTCTTCTTTAAAAAACGTCTTCTTTTGTGATTGGCGTCACTTTATCGGATGGAACGCCGATCAGTTTGCTTGCTCTTTAGCATGTTGATTGCGTTCGCCAATCATTTCGATAGCAAGAAGGATGACAGCGATGACACCGCCACCGATCATGAGAAGGAAACCACCGTTCCAGCCGAAATAGTCGACCGTATAACCAACGATCGCGCTAGCAGCAACCGAACCACCAAGGTAACCGAAAAGGCCGGTGAAACCTGCAGCAGTACCAGCCGCTTTCTTCGGCGCCAATTCAAGTGCGTGAAGACCGATCAGCATAACAGGACCGTAGATCAAAAAGCCGATAACGATCATGCAGATCATGTCGATATTGGGGTGGCCTTCAGGGTTGAGCCAGTAAATAACAGTGGCAATCGTCACCAATGTCATGAAGAAAACGCCGGTTGCACCACGGTTGCCGTGGAAGACCTTATCGGACATCCAGCCGCAAAGAAGTGTGCCGGGAATGCCTGCATATTCATAGAAGAAATAAGCCCAGGACGATTGGTCGACTGCAAAGTGCTTGACTTCTTTCAGGTAAGTCGGCGACCAGTCGAGAACACCATAGCGCAAGAGATAAACGAAAACATTGGCAAAAGCGATATACCAGAGCAGCTTGTTCGGCAAAACATATTGGGTAAAAATCTGCTTGGTTGTGAGTTCGACCTCGTTCTTTTCCGAATAGTTTTCCGGATAATCGTTTTTATATTCTTCAATTGGCGGCAAGCCACAAGATTGCGGCGTATCGCGCATCATTGCAAAGGCGAAAATGGCAACCAGAATGGCAGCAAAAGCCGGCATATAAAAGGCTGCATGCCAATCGTTGAACCAAGCCATACCAAGCATAAAGAGGATTGGAGGAAGACCACCACCGACATTATGGGCGCAGTTCCACAAAGAAACGATACCGCCACGTTCTTTTTGCGACCACCAGTGCACCATTGTGCGTCCGCAGGGAGGCCAACCCATGCCCTGAAACCAGCCACAAATGAAAAGCAACACGAACATGACGGCAATGCTCGAAGTAGCCCACGGAACAAAGCCCATGATCAGCATGACAACTGACGCGAGAATCAAACCGACTGGCAGGAAAACGCGCGGATTGGAGCGGTCCGAGACTGCCCCCATAATAAATTTTGAAATGCCATAAGCTACAGAAACAGCCGACAAGGCAAAACCCAGATCACCACGGGTAAAGCCTTGTTCGACCAGAGAAGGCATGGCCAGAGCAAAGTTTTTACGTACGAGATAGTAGGCTGCGTAACCGAAGAATATCCCGAAGAAAATCTGCCAACGCAGACGACGATAAAGCGGGTCGATTTCCGCTTCGGGGACACGCGGTTTGTTTGGCGCGTGTTTAAAAATGTTTAGCATGAACTGCCTCCCATAGATATCGACAGAACGCAACCTGAAAAACCAAAGCGTCTCATGTTCAAGCAGCCAAAGCCCCCACCAGATGGACAGGAAAACGTTGCACAGATGTTACATTCCAATGACAATGTGATCCGATTAGTGACCAGTAACACGTTATGTTTTTATGGTGAGTTCAATGAAGATGATTATTGAACAATCCACAACAGTTCTCGAATAAATGGTTAATACGGAAAAGACAATACTGTTTGGTCGACTAATGTCGATAATCAGGCTTTGTGACAAAAACAACAAAATCGTAGATGTTATCTAACATATTGTTTTTAAAGGTTTTTTTATCTTAAAAATTAAATTAAAAAGATAGAATTTTTAAAAATTTGTTTTTTCAACCTGTTTTTTAGAAAAAATTATTCTCAAAAAAATTTCCAATATTCGTTTTATGAAAATACGTAAAAATGAAAAATAACGTTTATTATCAACTCGTTATGTTTCACATCCAGCCTCTGCACAAAACGAGAAAATTGTTGAACAATTTAAAAATTTTTATGTGATTAAAGGCCTTTTGCAGTCCGGAAAATGTGTTTTCCGGCAATAAAGAGCAAGTTCCGAAGCTGATTGACCTCTTTTGATCCGGTGAATAGAGAATCACTTGAGTTTATATCCGACATTTAATTAAATCGATTTAAAAAATATCAAGATTATCGCAGAATTTTAATAATAAAAACGGTTTGATGGTCTTGTTTCGGCCAATTGATAGACTTGGTTTTTTGCCTTGACGCTCCTCGACTATGAACAGGTCGGCCAGAAAAATGAACCGGATAGGGAAATTGGCCGGAAGCCAAGAACAGTTTTTGGTATGGATAAAAATATCTTCCGGTAGAAATAGCACCACTTTTCGATAGGGATAACGACGCCTTTCCATAGGAATAAAGGGATCTTTCAATAGGGACGACGACGCTTTTCCATTGGAGGTACCTTCCTTTATCAATAAAGACACCTTTCTATAGAGATAATGGCATCTTTCGGTGGGGATAACGACACGTTTCGACAGGAATATCGTCGGATTGAAGGTGCTGTGACGATTGCTTTTAAAATGCAGCGAATGGTCAAAAGAATTTTTCAACGACACTTTCGTCGAAAACAAGGTTTTGGATTTCATCCGGTTATGGTCTTCTATGTTTTTAACCGGTTTTGGTCTTTTATGTTATGTCGGGAAAATGACTTTGATCGGGAAAATTCGCAATTTTTTTGGCGTAAAAGCGCAAAAGAGGAGTCGCACTCGACAGGAGAGTCCGGTATAAGAAACTCGTTTATTGCGGAAAGAAGGTTGGAAAACCTTCAAATTGGACGGAGAATATTATGGCCAATGTAGTGGTTGTCGGTGCACAATGGGGTGACGAGGGAAAAGGCAAGATTGTTGACTGGTTATCCGAACGTGCAGATGTAGTGGTGCGTTATCAGGGCGGGCATAATGCCGGTCATACATTGGTTATTGATGGAACAAGCTATAAATTGTCGCTGTTTCCGTCGGGGGTTGTGCGTGGCAAATTGTCAATTATTGGCAATGGTGTTGTTGTTGACCCGCATCACTTTGTGGAAGAGTTGAAAAAACTTCGCGGACAGGGGATTAAAATTACACCGGAAAATCTGCGTATTGCAGAAAATGCACCGCTTATTCTTTCTCTCCACCGTGATCTTGACGCCGCACGAGAAGATGCCACATCAAGTCTTAAAATCGGTACAACCAAGCGCGGCATAGGGCCTGCCTATGAAGACAAAGTCGGCCGCCGTTCAATTCGTGTGATGGATCTCGCCGAACCCGATACTTTGATGAAAAAGATCGAACGGTTGCTTGCCCACCACAATCCGCTTCGTCGCGGCATGGGAAAACCGGAGATTGATCCAAAAACACTTTATGACGAGCTGATGGAAGTGGCGGGCGATATTCTTCCCTTTATGGACCGCACATGGAAATTGCTTGACGAGCAACGCCGTGCCGGTTCACGAATTCTTTTTGAAGGTGCGCAAGGTGCGCTTCTCGATAATGATTTCGGTACATATCCTTATGTGACTTCATCGAATACGATTGCAGGTCAGGCCGCAACCGGTTCGGGAATGGGGCCGGGGGCAATCAACTATGTTCTCGGTATTGCCAAGGCCTATACCACGCGCGTTGGCGAAGGACCGTTTCCGACCGAACAGAAAAATGAAACTGGTGAATATCTTGGAACACACGGACATGAATATGGTGTCGTCACCGGGCGTAAGCGCCGTTGTGGCTGGCTTGATGCGGTGTTGTTGCGTCAGATGATTGCTGTCTGTGGCATTAACGGTATCGCACTTACCAAGCTTGATGTTCTTGACGGACTGGATGAAATCAAGATTTGTGTCGCCTATGAGCTCGACGGCAAAAAGATTGATTATATGCCCTCTTCAATGGGAGCGCAGGCGCGTTTGAAACCAATTTATGAAACCATGGAAGGCTGGAAAGAAACCACTGCCGGCGCAAGAAGCTGGGCGGAGTTGCCTGCCAAAGCGGTCAAATATGTCCGCCATATTGAAGAATTGATCGGCGCACCGGTTGCGCTTTTGTCAACAAGTCCGGAACGTCAGGATACAATTCTTGTTACCGATCCGTTTGAAGACAGGTAAAAGTTTGTGCAATGCTTCCGAGGTCCGAAGATTAGTCCGGATTTGACGATTGTTTTCCAAGACTATATTTATTCCAGACTTGGAAAATGAATTTACCGGATAGTGTTGTTACAAACAATATCGGTCAACAATCCGAAGCAACTTAGAAAACAACTTGCCTACTGGTTGTTAAGGATGTGAGAAAGCAAAAGCCGATGGCGAATTTCGCAGGTTTGTTAAAAAAAACAATTGATGCTCAGGAAAATCCGACACCGGATTTGCGGGCGCGGGTTTATGCCCGTGCTCGTGAAACTGTTGTGCGGAAACTTGCCGAAACCGGTGTTTCTCCAACTGTAGCCGAAGCTCAGCTTCAGGCACTTGATGACGCTATCAAAAGTGTTGAAGCCGATTATGTCGCTGTCGAACAGGAACTTCTTTCAAATATTCTGGTCAAAAAGCCGGAAGCGCAATCTTCACTTGAGCTTAATCCGGTTTCATCATCGGACAAACTTTCAAGACATGAGCCGGAGCCGAAAATAGAGGAATCCGGAACGGAAAAATCGGAATTCGGGGAATCCGGTTTAAACGCTTCTGAAAAGGTTGCCCCATCAACCGCGCCAATATTTCCTGCCGGAAACACGGCTGATAATCCTGACAGGCTTGATGGTGAAGCTTCGAATAAGACTGCCGAACAAACTGCTTTAAAACCGGAGACGGGTTCATCTGCCGCCGTTGAAATCGGACGGACACAGAATTTTGAAAAGAATAATCATCAAACTTCCGTTCATCCGGTCGGAAACGAAGATAAAAATGGTGATCTCCGTGAAGGAGCACCTGCTTTTTCTCGCCAGTCGGTTTTTGATCACGACAAGACACCGCCTTCAACGATTGATGAAGGGGAACAAAAGTTAGAAAAAGGGGACGAAGAGGCGGCTCATTCCAGTCTCCATCAACAAGTACCGGATGCCGAGCCGGTCAATATGGAAGATATTATAGCTGCCGAAAAAGAGGCTGAAAAAGAAAAGGCCGAGCAAGAACTCCAGTCAGCAAAGGCCTTGGGCAATAAACAGCAAAACGGTGATTATGATATTGTTTCCGATATATTTGTACAAGCCGCGCGCCGCACAGAAAGGCGTGCAGCACGAAAGAAGGCAATTGTCATCGGCTTATCAAGTGCTGTGGTGATTATTGTTGTTGTTGGCGTTCTTTTGACAGCCTGGTCATTCCTTTCAGGCCGGAACAAGTCGCATGATGCGGAACAACATATAGCCGGAAATACGGGCACAAGCGAGCAGCCGAAAGAAAAATTCACCCAGCGGTTGCTGGCTGACGGTAGCGAGGTTGACGAAGGGCCGGCGCAAAGCCCGATGAAGCCCGGCGAGGGAACGTCAACATCGGCCGGAACAATAGACGTAACAACGCCGCAGGAACAACCCGGCGAAGCGACCTTTTATCAAGCCCGTACCGATCAACAGGATGAAAAAGTAGAGACCGGTACCGTTCAATGGTCGATTGTCAAAGACAAAGCCAATTCGCAAGGTCGGGAAGAAATTGCAGTGCGCGGCAATGTGACAATTCCCGACGAGAAGCTTTCTTTGAGGTTGACACTTAGGCGCAACACCGATCCATCTTTACCTGCCGCCTATCTCATCGAGGCGATATTTATCGTTCCGGATGATTTTGAAGGCAAGGCCATTGATAATGTGCACGAACTAACATTCAAGGACAGTGAACAGGCACCCGGTCAACAGCTAACAGGTACTGTCGAAGCAAAAATCGATGATGATTTCTTCCTCTTTGCATTAAGTGGAGCAAATCCGTTCCGTGATCGCAATTTACAACTTATGAAACAATTGGGATGGATCCGGCTTGTCATTACCGATAAAAACAAACGGGTTTCGGAACTGACTTTTTCAAAAGGGCCAAATGGAGAAGCTGTTTTCAATCAGGTTATTGATAGCTGGCTGAACCAGAACAATAAACCCACTCTTTATGACCAGAAGCAGACTTCAGACAAAGAAAATGCATCTGTTCCTTCTGGTGATAATGTGGAAAATGATAATGCCTTGCCGCAAGATAATCCGGAAAACGGCGGACAAAGTGGCGATAATGCGGAGGTCAATTCTGCGGGCCCTTCAGATGCACCGGAAGCACCGGATAGTGGCGGACAAAACTCTACCAATGGCGATCAATCCGGCGATGCCGGTGAAGAAGACACCGAATAGCCGTTTGATCACTTGAAAACGGCTTGTCGAATGCGAACTAACGCAGTTGGATTTGTTTGCATTGGTTACTAATGCTTCGGGAAAAGAGCGGGGTTGTGAAGTGCTGTATCTGGCAAGAATTACCGAAGGTCATTGGCGATTGCCTTTTCCATACTCTTTGCGGGGTGTAGAGGTGGGGTGTAGGTGCAGGAAAAACGGTAGCAGTTAAAAAGCTGCCTGACCAAAATTTTTGCTCGCAGTCTAACAAAAAATAACCGAATGCCGGAATGGGCGTCGATCAAGCTCCTGATACCTCATTAAAAAGAAGGTCGGCAGAAAAGCCTCGTCAATGTGCGGGAGATCAAAATATCGCCGAGCCAAAAGCGTTGAATAGATACCGGTATTTTTAGAGCTGCGGAAATTTCATAAAAGAAACGAGCATTCCTATCAAGCTAACCGCTTTCACGAAATTTTTAGAAGCCAAAAACCAAATATGAAAAACAGAAAAAGGCTCTTTCGAGCCTTTTGATTTTATTTTTTGTGGGGGGCGCAAGAATTGATTTTGTTTCGTCGGAAATTTTTACTGCTTAACCAACAAAATTTCGCGTTTTCCAATCAACTGTCGACAATAACCGGAATGCTTTCCGGTTATGTTTATTTGTTTGCCGCAGGTGCGAGTTTTTTTGGTGTGGTTGGCAGCAGCGCATGTTTCTGCGCAATAGCTTCAGCTCTCACGGCATTCTGCACTTTTTCAAAAGCGCGTACTTCAATTTGACGAACGCGTTCACGGCTAATGCCAAATTCTGTCGAAAGTTCTTCAAGCGTGACCGGATCGTCCGACAAACGACGGGCTTTAAAAATCCGTTTCTCGCGATCATTGAGACCTTCCATTGCTTTTTCGAGCATGGCACGGCGGTTTTCGAGTTCGTCTTCTTCAATCAGCAATTGTTCCTGACTGCTTGAATCATCGACGAGCCAATCCTGCCATTCTCCACTTTCACCTTCACTCGCACGGATTGGCGCATTGAGTGATGTGTCGCCTGACAAGCGCCGGTTCATCGAAATGACATCATCTTCGCTGACATTAAGACGGGTCGCAATTTCCTTGACCTGTTCGGGGTTAAGGTCGCCGTCATCCAAAGCTTGAATCTTGCTTTTGACTTTTCTCAAATTGAAAAACAGGCGCTTCTGATTGGCCGTGGTGCCCATTTTTACAAGGCTCCACGAACGCAAAACATATTCCTGAATAGAGGCTTTAATCCACCACATGGCATAAGTTGCAAGCCTGAAGCCGCGTTCCGGTTCAAACCGTTTGACAGCCTGCATCAGGCCGACATTGCCCTCGGAGATAACTTCGCCGATTGGCAGACCATAGCCACGATAGCCCATTGCAATTTTTGCAACGAGTCTTAAATGACTGGTAACGAGTTTATGAGCTGCCTTCGGGTCGTCATGCTCGCGATAACGTTTCGCAAGCATATATTCTTCCTGTGGCTCCAGCATAGGAAACCGGCGTATCTCTTCCAGATAGCGGGTAAGTCCCCCATCACCGTTAGCAACTGATGGTAAATTTGTCTGGGCCATAAAGCACCCTCCTTTAGCGCGTTCTCCCATTATAGGCGAAAACGAAAAATATCCTTTTTTCGACTAGGATGTAACAAGCACATTACACCGTCTATATGGCCTTTTTAAGAAATATGCGGATGTCCGGTTGACGTTCAATCAAACAAACCCGCCAAAGCCAGAATAGTTTCACCTAAATTTCCGAAATGCCCCGATAAGTTCGAGCATATCAGTTGGCAGGCTGCTCGTAAAGCTCATGATTTTTCCGGTAGATGGATGTTTGAAGACAAGTGTCGCAGCATGGAGCGCTTGACGCGGGAAAAGAGCGACGGTTGTTTTCAAGTCATCCGGCAACATATTGGCTTTTGTCTTGAAAGCACTGCCATAAACCTGATCGCCGACAAGCGGGTGGCCGATGTGAGCCATATGCACACGGATCTGGTGTGTACGTCCTGTTTCCAATCGGCATTCAATCAGACTTGCAATCGCTTCCTTTTCATTTGTTTTCCCGAAAGACTCCAATAATTGATAATGTGTTATCGCGTGGCGGGCATCCATCTGGGTGGGCGAAACAACGGCTCTTTTTATACGATCCCGTGAGGAACGTCCGAGATAAGTGTCAACCACGCCGGTCTTTTGCGCCAAAGTGCCCCACACAACAGCCTGATAGCTGCGTTCGAGAGGGCCTTGCCGGCCATGATCAGCAAATTGTCGGCTTAAAACATTATGGGCATGGTCATTTTTGGCAACAACCATAACACCGCTTGTATCCTTGTCGAGGCGGTGCACGATTCCTGGACGTTTGACGCCCCCGATGCCCGAAAGCGATGAACCGCAGTGGTAGATCAGGGCGTTTACCAGTGTTCCTGTCTCGTTGCCATTGCCGGGATGGACAACAAGGCCTGCCGGTTTGTTGATAACTATAAGATCATCATCTTCATAGAGAATTTCAAGGTCTATTGCTTCCCCTTCAGGTTGTGCAGCAACGGGTTCCGGCAAAGAAACTTCAATTGAATCGCCGGTTTTTAACCGCGTTTTCGGTTCGCGTATAACAAGTTGATTTATTTTCAACTGTCCTTCACGAATGAGAGCTTGAAGACGCGAACGCGACATTTCCGGACAATTCTTTGCCAGCCATTGATCGACGCGTTGACCTTCGGCCGTGTCATCACTTACCAGTCTGATCAAATGAAGCCCTATCGACGTTTAAAGTTTACGAAATTGAGCCGCTCCGGCAAGAGGGAATGTTCCCTCCGCCCGAGACGGATAATCATTATATTACCACTCGGAAATGGCTTTGGTGTCAAGAAATTCCTTGATTCCCCAGATGCCACCTTCACGGGCATGGCCGGAATATTTGACGCCGCCGAAATAGCTTCCCTTCGGCAAGCTCAAACCGTTGACTTCAACCATGCCGGACCGCAATGCCGTTGCAATACGGTGGCATTTTTCTCTGTCTTCGGATTGGACATAGTTCGTTAAGCCATAATCGGTATCACTCGCCATAGCCAAGGCTTCTTCTTCTGTATCGAAAGGTATCATTGACAAAACCGGCCCGAAAATTTCTTCACGGAAAATTCTCATATTCGGTTTGACATCGGCAAAAACAGTCGGGCGGACAAAATAGCCATGATTGATACCTTCGGGCAAGCCCGTTCCACCGGCAATAAGCGTTGCACCTTCGTCGATACCTGATTGGATAAGGCCTTCAATCTTGTCAAACTGGGCTTTGGATACGACAGGTCCGAGATGGTTGCCGTGTTGGCTCGCAACAGCAAGTTTGACATTATTCGCTACTTCTTTTGCTGTGGCTTTGGCTTTTTCATAAATGGAACGCTCGACAAACATACGTGTCGGTGCATTACAGCTCTGGCCGCTATTATTGAAACACCTTAAAACGCTCCATTTGACAGCATCTTCACGGGCATCGGCAAAAACCAGATTGGCTCCCTTGCCACCAAGCTCAAGCCCCACACGTTTCAGCGTGTCGGCTGCATTTTTGGAAATTGCCTTACCTGCACGAGTGGAACCGGTAAAGCTTATCATGGCAATATCCCGATGGCCGGAAAGACATGTTCCAACACCAGCACCATCACCATTGACAAGATTGAACACACCCTTCGGAACTCCGGCCTGATCGATAATATCGGCAAATAATAAAGCGGAAAGCGGTGCAATTTCCGATGGCTTCAAAACCATGGTACAACCGGCAAGCATTGCCGGAATAACCTTCAAGGTAATCTGGTTCATTGGCCAGTTCCATGGTGTAATAAGACCGACGACCCCGACCGGTTCATATTGTAGCGCACTATCCTTATGACCTTTGACAAGATCGGTCTGGAAAGAAAAATGCAAAAAACTGTCAATAAATGTTTCGATATGGCGGGCACCGGCTCCGACTTGTTGTTCAATAGCCATATCAATAGGCGCACCCATTTCGGTTGAAATGGCTTTCGCCATTTCGCCTTGGCGCTGGTTATAGATAGCCAATATTTTTTCAACAAAGGTTAAACGCTTTTGCGGGTCGGTGTGCTTCCATCCGTCAAAGGCTGCTTTTGCGGCTGCAACTGCACGATCAACATCTTTTGACGTGCCATTGCTGATGACACCACAAACTCCTTCAGTTGAAGGATCAATCACCTCAAGGTCGTGCGCTTCGGCAGGCTCGACCCAGGCGCCATTTATATAAAATTTGCGTTTTTCTAACATAGTTTATCCCTTTAAGTCTTCGTTTTATGATTTTATACCTCTTTTCATTCTATCCAAAGCAATAAGACGTAGAGATTGCCAAAACTTTTTGTCATTGGAAAATGATGGGGAAAATTCACGGGGAAAACTGATTGGGAAAAACGATAAGGAAAATAGACGGGTGCGAATAGACGAGGGACAATGACCAAGGAAAAAGTGAATGCACCAGGTTTTTAAAAACACAATTGCACTGATTATTTAAAATGCGATCACTCTTGTTAAAACCATTATTGTTCGGTTTCCTGTAACTGGCCGAAGACAAGACCAGTAAAAGCAATGTTGCCGCAATAAAAATCCGATAAGCTTTAAACAGCCTTACCCGAACAGTTTTATAAGCCAAACGGTCTCATAAAGAGACGCGTTTAAAGAGGCGCATTTTTTAAACCCCGTTTTTCGAGCTTTTTCGGCTATCGGTTTCCAAAAACTCTTTATTTATCGGGTTCGGGATTATCAGCTTTATTCGTTTCAGAATTTTCGGATTTATCCGGTTTTGAGCTCGTAGCCGCTTTATCCGTGCAGCTTGATACCGGAATTTCCATCTTGGCGCTTTTATCCCCATCAATAAATTTGACGTAATAGGATTTGATCGTCAAATCAAAATATCGCTGGTTGGTCTTACGATAGGGTAGCGCTTGTTCGGCGTTGAGTATTTCACAATAATCGACGAGCTTTTTATTCAGATAAGAATTGGCATAGGCCTCGAGGTCGTCTTTCGTGGATCCTTCGGGCAACGGGTTATTGTTTTTTAAAGTGAGTGTAAGCGAATGGGCGCGCACTTTGACATCGGTGAATGTCACATTTTCGAATTTCAATGGTTTGTTTTCGAATTGTTGATCGAGCTGCTTTTGCCTTTGGGCGAGGTTTATCAGAGGTTGTATAGGCCCCGGACCGTCAGTCTGGAAAGCCATATAGATACTCATTGCAAGAGCACCGGTCGCGATTACCATAAGTTTCTGGGGAACTTTCAAAATCCGCATGACAATAGAGAACAAGACCAGTGCCACTATAAGAATTGTAACAACAATTTCGACACCGTGCAGATCAAATGGTAATATGTAGATCAGTTCTTCCATGGCTCAATCAGTGTAACAGTCAATCGGACTAAATTATAAAACATATGTGTTAATCAAAAGATGACGCTTAAAACGGCATCCACTTTCATCTGTTGAACTCAAAAGTTATATCCACATTAAAAGTTCCACACCGCAATTCGGGTTGTTATTTTTTATTTTTCTCACTATACTGTACCTCTCATATGTGATTTTGGTTGACGGTTATTGATCTGGCCCTAATTTCAAAATGGTCGTTATTCGTTGTTGTGGGCAAATGTTCAACCGTCTTTAGCCCTTTATCAGTTTCCCGTTTATTTTTAACGGCAGAACTGATGGAAGCAAGTCGTTAATTGACTTTTTTTAAACGGGGGGAAGGGCAAACCGCGACATCGTGAGATTTTGTAATGAAACAGTCTTCATTTGCGTAGTATTTTGCGCTTATCGAAGAGATATGTCTTTTGTCTAAAAGAGGCGGAGGCTTTTGGCAAAGACGTATCAGGAATAAGGAAGAACATATGTCAGAAACGACACCGCAACCACTTACTGTCAAAGATATTCCAATTGTCGGAAATAAAGAGCTGCGAAAAGTTATCTGCGCTGCCGGTCTTGGAAATGCCATCGAGTGGTTCGATTTCAGTGTCTACGGTTTTCTGGCAGTCATTATCGGACACACGTTTTTTGCTTCCGCTCCCCAATCGGTGCAGTTGATCGCTTCTCTTGCCACTTTTTCCATTCCGTTTCTGTTCAGGCCGATGGGCGGCGCCATTTTCGGTTATCTGGGCGACAAATATGGTCGTAAAAACATTCTATCCTTTACGATTATTTTGATGTCGGCAAGCACATTTGCCATCGGCCTCATCCCCTCTTACGCGACAATCGGGGTATTTGCGCCGCTTTTGCTGCTCCTTGCTAAAATCATACAGGGGCTTTCCGTTGGTGGCGAATATGCCGGTGCGGTGGTTTTCGTGAGTGAATATTCACCGGACAGAAAACGCGGCTTTATGGCAAGTTGGCTCGATTTCGGTTCCATTGCCGGTTTTCTTGTCGGTGCCTTGGTGGTGTCGACAATTTCTCTTGCGATCGGGCAGGATGCAATGGGCGATTGGGGCTGGCGTATTCCATTCTTTATTTCATTGCCACTGGGATTGATCGGCCTTTATTTAAGAAAATCGCTGGATGAATCGCCCACTTACGAAGCCCAAAACAACAATTCGGCCGAGGCTGAGGAACAAGAAAAGGTCGAGACGACATCTGTCGGTACCGTCATCAAGGAAAACCTCAACGGCATTGTAATCAGTTGTCTGCTGGTGGTTGCGGTGAATTCGACCTATTATATGTTGCTCACCTATATGCCGAACTTTTTATCCGTCAATCTCGGCTACAGCTATGACCATGGCGTTCTCATTATCATTGTTGTCATGGCTTTTATGCTTCTGGTGCAACCGCTTGTCGGTTTTTTAAGCGATAAAATTGGTCGCAAACCGTTTTTGTTCATCGGTTCTGTCGGACAGTTATTTCTGGCTATTCCCGCTTTTTATATGATCATGCATCACAATGTGTTTATGATTGCGGGGGGAATTGCCATTCTTGCGATTCTTCTTTGCTGTTTCATCGGCGTTATGGCTTCTATCCTTCCGGCACTTTTCCCGACCGATGTACGCTTCAGAACGCTTGCGATCTGTTTTAATATTGCGGTGCTGATTGCAGGTCTTACGCCACCTATCGCAGCCTGGCTTGTTGAAACTTTACAATCGCTTTATATGCCGGCTTATTATCTTATGGCGGTTGCTATTTTCGGATTTATTGCAGCCGTCAAAATGCCCGAAACGGCCAATCGCCCGTTAAAAGACGCAACGCCGGTTGCTTCATCCAGAACCGAAGCAAAAGAAGTTTTGCAGGAACATTTCGATTATATCGAAGATCAGGTCAACGAGATTGAAAACAAAATCTCCGACCTTGAGGAACAGAGACAAAATCTCGTCGACCAGCATCCAAAACTCAATTGATTGAAAAATATGTCTGTTGCATTTTGTTGACGACCGACCGGCTTTTTGCCTTTAAAGCCTATGCACGGGCCCGACAAATACAGGGTATTTGCCGGAGGTTTCCCGCTCCGGCATATCGGTTAGCGTCTGAAACCGGAATCGACAACATTTTGCATAACCACAAAGGTCGATGTACTTTCAACATAGGGCAAGGCTGAAATTTTTTCGCCAAGAACAATGCGGTAGCGCTTGATGTCGCTGGTTCGCACTTTCAAGAGATAATCGAAAGAGCTTGCAATCATGTGACATTCTTCCACTTCCCGTATTTTTTTAACGGCAGCATTGAAAGCCCGCAAAGCTTCTTCTCTTGTGTCGGAAAGTTTCACTTCTGCAAAAGCGATGTGTTCAAGTCCCATTTTTGCAGGATTGAGCACCGCGCGAAAGCCGGTAATATAGCCGTCATTCATGAGCCTTTTCAAACGCAATTGGCATGGCGTTTTGGAAAGGCCGACTTTCTCGGAAAGTTCGGTAATAGAAATACGGCCATTTTCAACAAGCGCATCAATAATACGATTATCAATGCGGTCAATTTCACTATTTTTTTCTTCCATTAATGTAAAAAGACCTAATTTTAAGGTATAAAACAAGAAAAATCGCTAAAAAATACCGTTTTTTTTGCGAGAAGTAAACTATAGCCGGTGATATTATCACCCGATAATAAGCTATAGACGCATCTTTTCCAATTTTTATCGAATTCAAGAATTTTTATCCAGAGTGGAATGAAATCATGACCAGAACACAAAAGCCTTTTGCCGAATTTGCACCTCCGATTTCCAAGCAGAGCGAACTCCGCAAAAAAATAACCGCAGCCTATCGTCGTGCGGAAACCGAATGTCTGAAACCGCTTCTCGATGCAGCAACAATTGACGAGAAAACCAAAAAAGACATTGCTGCCACAGCCCGTCATCTTATCGAAACGATGCGGGCAAAATATAAGGGCAATGGTGTTGAAGGTCTGGTTCACGAATATTCCTTGTCGTCGCAGGAAGGTGTGGCGCTCATGTGTTTGGCAGAAGCACTGTTGCGCATTCCCGACAAAGCAACCCGTGATGCCCTCATTCGCGACAAGGTAGCAGGCGGTGACTGGAAAGCGCATTTGGGTGGCGGAAAATCACTTTTTGTCAATGCTGCAACCTGGGGACTTGTGGTTACCGGCAAACTATCGTCGAGTGTCAGGGAAGGGGAACTGTCTTCCTCTTTGACAGGTCTTATCGCACGCTGTGGTGAACCGGTTATCCGCAAAGGAATGGATATGGCCATGCGCATGATGGGCGAGCAATTTGTGCGCGGCCAAACCATTGAAGAAGCGCTCGAGCGCTCGAAACCACTGGAGGCACGCGGGTTTCGTTATTCGTATGACATGTTGGGGGAGGCCGCTACAACGGCTGACGATGCCGATCGCTATTATCGCGATTACGAGATGGCAATCCACGCTATCGGCAAAGCCTCGAACGGGCGCGGCGTCTATGAGGGACCAGGTATTTCCATTAAACTGTCGGCACTTCATCCCCGTTATTTCCGCTCGCAAGCCGACCGTGTTATGGGCGAACTCATGCCACGCGTCAAACAATTGGCTTTGCTTTGTAAAAATTACAATATCGGCCTTAATATAGATGCCGAGGAAGCCGACCGGCTCGAACTATCACTTGATATTATGGATAGTCTTTGTTTTGACCCTGATCTTGACGGCTGGAACGGTATCGGCTTTGTTGTGCAAGCTTACGGTCGTCGCTGCCCCTTTGTGCTTGATTATCTCATTGATCTTGCCCGCCGCAGTCACCATCGTTTGATGGTGCGCCTTGTTAAAGGTGCCTATTGGGATGCTGAAATCAAACGCGCACAGGTCGACGGACTTCAAAGTTTTCCCGTCTATACGCGCAAAGTTTATACAGATGTTTCCTATGTTGCCAATGCCCGAAAACTTCTTTCGGCTCCCGATGCCGTTTTCCCGCAATTTGCAACGCATAATGCGCAAACCATGGCAACGATTTATCATCTGGCGGGGCCTGATAAATATACTGTCGAACAATTCGAGTTCCAGTGCCTCCACGGCATGGGGGAACCGCTTTATGACGAGGTCGTAGGCAAAGATAAAATGCAGCGTCCGGCGCGCCTTTATGCACCGGTTGGTACACATGAAACCTTGCTTGCTTATCTGGTGCGGCGGTTGTTGGAAAATGGTGCCAATTCTTCTTTCGTCAATCGCATTACCGACAAGTCTATCTCGGTTGATGAACTTGTTGTTGATCCGGTTGATGTGGTGCGTAATATGCCCGTTCCCGGTGCCCAGCATGACAAGATTGCTTCGCCTGACGATCTTTTTGGGAAAGACCGTCGCAATTCCGATGGTTATGATTTATCGAACGAAACAGTGCTTGCAGAACTCTCGAAAGAATTTGAGAAAAGTTCTGCATTAAGCTGGAAAGCAGCACCGGCGAATGTAGAAAAGGGCGCAAAATCACGTCAAATTTTAAATCCCGGAGACCATCGCGACAAAGTGGGCGAGGTTATCGAGATTGATGAAAGTGAAGCCAGAAAGATGGTCTCTCATGCTGAAAAAGCGTTTTCATCATGGGCAAAGACTTCCCATCAATCGCGTGCGGAGATTCTTGAAAAAGCGGCTGATCTTATGCAGGCGCGTATGCCTTCACTTCTAGCACTTGCGGCAAGAGAAGCGGGAAAATCTATTCCGAACTCTATTGCCGAAGTGAGAGAAGCAATCGATTTCTTGCGCTTTTATGCCGGACAATTGCGCACGACTTTTAAAGGCAATGAAGAACCTTTGGGGCCGATTGTTTGTATCAGCCCGTGGAATTTCCCGTTGTCGATTTTTATCGGTCAAATATCGGCTGCATTGGCGGCGGGCAATACCGTTTTGGCAAAGCCTGCCGAAGAAACACCGCTTATTGCTGCTGAAGGCGTGCGCATATTGCATGAAGCGGGAATCCCGAAGGATGTCTTACAATTCTGTCCGGGAGACGGAAAAATCGGTGCGGCACTCATTGGCGAGAAAGCAACTTCAGGTGTTATGTTTACCGGTTCGACAGAAGTTGCGCGTCTCATCCAGAAAGAGCTTTCAACTCGCCTCAACAAGAATAAGAAACCCATTCCACTCATTGCCGAAACCGGCGGGCAGAATGCCATGATTGTCGATTCGTCAGCACTTGCCGAACAGGTTGTGGGAGATGTTATTGCCTCGGCTTTTGATAGTGCAGGCCAGCGTTGTTCGGCTTTGCGGGTTTTGTGTTTACAGGAAGAAGTGGCTGACCGCATTCTGGACATGCTTAAAGGCGCAATGCAGGAATTGCGTATCGGACGCACCGATTTTATCGGTACCGATATTGGCGCGGTTATTACCGAAGAAGCCAAGGATAATATCGAAACGCATATCGAAACAATGCGCGCTATGGGCCATAAAGTGACCCAAGTTCCCCTTCCCGATATTGCAAAAGAGGGAACATATGTAAGTCCCACTCTTAT
Source organism: Bartonella sp. W8122 (assembly GCF_016102485.1). Lineage (NCBI taxonomy): Bacteria > Pseudomonadati > Pseudomonadota > Alphaproteobacteria > Hyphomicrobiales > Bartonellaceae > Bartonella > Bartonella sp. W8122. The sequence continues at coordinate 95,617 of NZ_JACFOO010000002.1, read as the reverse complement.
CGAGATCGATTCGATTGGCGAATTGAAGCGTGAAGTCTTCGGGCCGGTCTTGCATGTTGTGCGTTATAAACGCAAAGATATTAAAAAGCTTATCAACGAAATCAATTCAACAGGATATGGTCTGACATTCGGGCTTCATACAAGACTGGATGATTTTGTCGATTATGTTTCAAGCCATATTCGGGTTGGCAATATTTATATCAACCGCAATATTATTGGCGCGGTTGTCGGCTCGCAACCATTTGGCGGAAGGGGATTGTCCGGAACCGGCCCGAAAGCCGGTGGGCCCTTATATATCGGCCGTCTCGTCAAACAGGCTCCCGACCTGCAATTTTCTGTCGGGGCAAGACAAAATGAACTTATCGACAGTTTTGTCGATTGGCTTCAACAACATGGAGACTCAGCCGATGCAGCCTTTGCAAAATCGTTAAACGGCAAGTCACCGCTTGGCGTCTCGGTCAATTTGCCGGGGCCGGTTGGGGAAAGCAATGTCTATTCCCTTCACAGCCGCGGAAAAATTCTGCTATTTTCCCAAACAAAAAGCGGGCTTTACCGGCAGCTTGCTACGACATTTGCAACCGGCAATATTGCCGTGATTGACGCGGCTTGCAAATTGCAGAATTCGCTTTCGGATTTGCCAAAACAACTTTTACCGAATGTCGAATGGTCAGAAAATTTGAATGCCGATGGTCCTTATGCGGGTGCGCTCATAGAAGGCGATGAAAACAGCATTATCGAGAAACAGAAAATTATAGCAGCCCTTTCAGGCCCTATAATTCTCACACAAGCAGCAACAAGTGAGGAGCTTGCGTCAGGTGAACTTCCCTATAATCTCGGTTATCTTAGCGAAGAAGTCTCGACTTCGGTGAACACGGCCGCAGCCGGAGGCAATGCTAGCCTGATGACAATCGGCTGAAGACCGGCAATTATTGCCACTTGTTGTAGATTTATTCATGACCACCGGAATTTCTTTTCCGGTGGTTTTTTTGTTGATAAAGCGACTTTGGCAAAAGGTTATTAACTTTCCCACTTTAACGTTGAAAAAATGAGTTTTGTTAAGAGGCAATCTTTAAAAATTGCCGCAATCTAGTTTGAGTGCCATGCGTAATCTGAAAACAAATCCGGTCTCTTTAAATCCTGATGCCAAGCCCGTTTCTGGTGCAACTGCAAAGCCCGACGAAGCGGTTTCTGGCGCATCATCACAAACGCAATATCCGACCATATGGAAGAAAGCCTTCGCTCTCGGACAGAATGTACGTTTCACACGTACACCGGAAGTCGAAATCGTCCGCAAACGGGTTGAAAGTGATCCGGATTTTGCCGAAAAGCTGAAAGCCTTCGAAGAGGAGCAAAGGCAAAAGCGTGAAAACGTGGCCTTGAAAGAGGATCTTTCAGAAAATAAAGAATCGGTGACACTTGCCGGAACCATGCCCTTGGAGCAGGGAAAGACACAAGTTCGCTCCTTGCAAGACGAAGTGATTGCTTCTGTCCAACGCAAAAATATCGAACAGAATTATAGTGTCAAATCTGTTTATATGCGTCCTCAAAACAATAGTGCCGCTCAAATCCGGAACGAAACTTCTATGGAGGAAGCGGTGGTCGAGGCCGAAAAACCGGTAGCCGAAATTAATAAGCCTGCCGAAATCAAGCCATTTTATCTTTCCGATTCGGCATTTTTTGAATGCGGGCCGGATATTCTGGAAAATCTGGCAAAACTTGCGCCGCAAAATGAAAGCGAGCCGCAGCCGTTTGAAAAGCCGCTTAAAAGTGAAAACACTATCGCTCCGGAAACAAGCGCGAACATGACTGCGCCCGAAACAGATGCAAACGCTGTTGCCGTTGAAAAGAAGCCCGTTGTAACTGTACAAAAAATGTCACTTGATGGCGCGCCAATGTCGGGTGCGTCGCAATTGCCGCCTGTGGCTTCGAGTTTGATGGCGGATAATGCAAGCGAAGAAAAAAGCACTGCTAAAGTCGAGGAAAAATCCATTGCCGACCTTTATCGGGTGCTGGAATGCCGTTTCCCGAAAAAAGCTACAAATGTTTCTGAAAAACCGACAGAAAAAGCGGAAGATAAAATAGAACAACAGGCGGTAACGCCCGTTGTCACTCAGCCGACAAGTACTGAACCGGCGGCTGCGACTCCGGTTGCGCGTGACGCGGCAGTTGAAGAACCTGAAATAGCGGATACTGATCGTGCCAACACAGTTATCTTTGACACGGCACCGCAATCAATCGTCAGCCAGACAGCAGTAACGGAAAGTGTATCCTTATCAAGTGTCAGTCCTGCAATCACTCCCCGACTGACTGAAACGCCTGTTCTGCAAGTCGTAACACCATTGCCTGACAATTCTGTTGTCACCAGTTTCAATAATCAGGGGCAGGTGGTTATCGAAAATGCGGGTGTCGAGAAGAATCCGCAGAATACGGCCGGTGAAGCACAAACGGGTAAACCTGTTAGCGTCACTCTATCCCAAACAGCACCGCAAAATCCGGTTTCTATTTCCCCGTCGGGGCAGCAAAAGACGGTTAATGCATCTGCCGGAATTATCGAGGATATCGAACCGGTAAAAACCGCCAATCTCGCCTCCGGTCAATCGCTGTCACAGGCTGTAACGCCTCGACAGGGCGGAGAAGAAAAGGCTTCCGAACAAAAGGAAAAACCGCAAGCTGTTGCGCAAAATGCGATAACTACGAAAAATGCAACAACTGCGCCAATGGCAACAAATGCGCCAATCGCAACAACTGCGCCAACCGCGACTAGAGCGACAATTTCTGCACCATTTCGCACGCTCAATCCGGCTTTTATTCCGAGCCCGAAATCGCAAAGCGATGATTCTTATATTTTCCCTTCAATCGACCTTTTACAGGAGCCGGAACATAAAGATGGTGCGGTGATTTCTCAGGAAACACTCGAACGCAGCGCCGGACTTCTTGAAAGTGTGCTGGAAGATTTCGGTATAAAAGGCGAAATCATCCATGTCCGTCCGGGGCCGGTTGTCACCATGTATGAATTCGAGCCGGCAGCCGGTGTCAAATCATCGCGCGTTATCAGTCTTTCTGATGATATTGCCCGTTCGATGTCAGCCATTTCCGCACGTGTTGCGGTTATTCCGGGGCGCAATGTTATCGGCATAGAATTGCCGAATAAAGTACGCGAGACCGTTTATTTACGCGAGATTATCCAGTCCAAGACATTTCAGGATAGCAATTACAAGCTTCCGCTTGCTCTGGGTAAAAATATCGGTGGTGAACCGGTCATTGCAGAACTTGCAAAAATGCCGCATCTGCTTGTTGCCGGTACCACGGGTTCAGGGAAATCGGTGGCAATCAACGCCATGATTTTGTCTCTGCTTTATCGTTTGAAACCGGAGCAATGCCGCCTCATCATGGTTGATCCGAAAATGCTTGAACTGTCGATCTATGACGGCATACCGCATCTTCTCACTCCGGTTGTTACTGACCCTAAAAAGGCGGTCACGGCGTTGAAATGGGCGGTGCGCGAAATGGAAGACCGCTATCGCAAAATGGCAAAACTCGGCGTGCGCAATATTGACGGCTTCAACCAGCGTGTCAGTGCGGCAGCCGAAAAGGGCGAAACCATTACCTGCCGTGTCCAGTCGGGTTTTGACAAGGAAACCGGCGAAATGCTTTATCACGAAGAGGCAATGGATCTTACGCGTCTTCCTTATATCGTCATTATTGTTGATGAAATGGCCGATCTGATGATGGTTGCGGGTAAAGAAATCGAAGGTGCAATCCAGCGTTTGGCACAAATGGCGCGTGCTGCGGGAATTCACCTTATCATGGCAACACAACGCCCCTCCGTTGATGTTATTACCGGCACGATCAAGGCGAATTTTCCAACCCGCATTTCATTTCAGGTTACCTCCAAGATTGATAGCCGTACGATCCTTGGCGAACAAGGTGCCGAGACATTGCTGGGGCAGGGTGATATGCTCCACATGGTGGGCGGTGGCCGGATTGTTCGTGTTCACGGCCCCTTTGTTTCGGATGAAGAAGTCGAACATGTTGTTGCACATTTAAAGACTCAAGGCACACCCGATTATCTTGCAACGGTGACGGATGGCGAAGACGAAGAAGAAACCATCGAGGATGCCGATTCGATTGCCGATATTGTGGCTGCCGGCAGCGCCGGAGAAAATATGGAAGAACTTTACTTGCAAGCGGTCAAAGTGGTCATGCGCGACAAGAAATGTTCAACATCCTATATCCAGCGCCGTTTGAGTATCGGTTATAACAAGGCCGCGACACTGGTTGAACGCATGGAAGCCGAAGGTATTGTCGGTCCGGCCAACCATGTGGGAAAACGTGAAATTCTTTTAAATCATGGTCATGAATTTTGATAACCGGTTGAACCAACCAATTCGCGAGAAGGTGTAGACAGTAATGTCTGCACCTTTTTGCTTTTTAGAGATCAAATCCCGTCATTTTTAAAAAATGGACAGCACCGTTTCAGATGGTAGAATTGATTGATAAGCTTTAGAAAGAAGAGGCGGAATTCGGCGCATATTGGAACGATAGCCTGAGTGAGAGGCAAAAAAACTATAAATGCTGATAACGATATTTCCCGATTCCTTTTGAAACTTTTTGCTCTATCCTGTAAAAGATCGAATTAACATTTCTTTAACCGGTGGAGCAATCCTTGGCATTTCTGGATTTTCTATCTGAAAGTACAATCAGAAACGCTTTTTTGAGCGGCAAGTGTTCTTTCGTGCTTGACCGCAACGCATCGGTTTTATTGTGGCTTGATGGTGCTGCTCTGTCGTTCTTCGGTTTTTCATCACTGACCGATGCACTTGATCGGGAAGAGATTTTCGATGGTGCAGTCAAACGCCAGATCGAAAATGGCATTAAAAGCGGTCGTCCGGTTCATTTGCGCGGAAAAAGCGGGGCACGCTCTTTCAGCCTGTCACTCATATCCGGCGGGGCTCATGCATTAAATAAAACGCATGGGGAAAATGCGCCGGACAAACAGAAACAGTTTATCTTTGCCTCGGAGGTCAATTCGACTGGAAAAACAAACAGGTCGGGCAAAGCAGCAAATGATATAAATCGAAATCTTTTGGTCACTCATCCGGAAGCACTTCTTGAAGGACTGGAAGACCATAATATTTCGGCTGCTATTTTTGGTGACAAGAACAAAATTCTTGCACAGACCGGAAATTTTCAGCCACTTGGCGATGCACTGCAAATTTTTCTTTCTTCCATTGACGGTTTTTCACCCGTTAAAACCTTGATGAAAAATGGCGGGGAACAAGTGCAGGTCAATGCTATTCGCTTAAGTGAAATGCCGCAAAGCTTTCTCGTTCTTTGCTTCAATATCGCGACTATAGATGAAAATACGGCCGGTCAAAACAATCAGAAGACAAATGAAAAGCCGACCCGTTTTACATGGCAGATGGACAAAAACGGTGCGTTCAGCAATTTTTCCGGAGCGTTTTATGATTGTGGTCGCGATGCCGAAAAATTGCTTGGTAGGCCGCTCGCCGATCTTGCTAATGAATATGAGAATGCCGGTTTTTTAAAACTTGAAGAAAAAATTTCGCAATGCACCGCCTTTCAAGACGTGGTTGTTCTTTTTCCAACTAAAAGGGAATACGTGAATTTGGAAGTCTCTTTGTCGGGTCTTCCCGTTTTGTCGCTTGATGGAAAACTTGACGGGTTTCGCGGCTTTGGCATGGTGAAGGATCGAGTCGACAGGCAGCCAAATCCGGAGAGTGGAAATCGGGATGTTGCTCCTTTTACAACTGTCGAAAAGAAGTTAGCTCCACTACCGGAAAAGCCGGTCGAAAACGAAATAGTTCAATCTCAATCGCAAGGATTGCCTGATCATATTGCGCCGGATAAGGCAGACAAAACGGCTCTTGGGAGCCTAGAAAAACAAGCTGATCAAACATTGCAAGAGCAAGATACCGGTTCGGCTTTGAATAGTTCGGAACGCTCGGCTTTTCGTGAAATTGCCGAACGTTTGCGGAGCGAATTACAATTGCCGGCCGTGGCGCGGCCGCTTTCAAAAGCTACAAAAACCGATAAAACAGCTCATGATGAACAGTTATCCGGAGAAAACAGGTTTACGCCTGAACGGTCTTCCCTTCTCAATTTGCTGGATACAGCAACAGACGGCTTTGTTTTTCTTAATAATGAGGGCTCAATAGAAGGTTTTAGTGCAGCCGCGTCGGCACTTACCGGCTATGATGAAGAGGATGTGGCCGGTCGACCGTTTAAAAGCTTGTTCCGGACGACTTCCGAAGAAGCAATCAGCGACTATCTTGCTGCACTCAAAAGCGGTGGCGCAAAACGATTGTTCAATCGTGGTCAATCGGCTGATATTCAAACAAAGTCTGGTGATGACATTCGGGTTTTTGTCACGCTGGTACCGCTTTCCAATCAAAAAGGATATGCGGGGCTTTTACGTGATATGACGAATGTGTCGGCGCAAAGCCAGCCAATTTATGATAACGAGGTTTTTGCACAAACCATCCACGAGATCAGAACACCGCTTAATGCCATGATCGGTTTTGCCGATATTATGCAGGAAGAACGGTTCGGCCGTATCGAAAACGAACGTTATCGTGGCTATTTGCGCGATATTGTTTCTTCCGGAAAACATATATTGACCCTTGTAAACTCCTTTCTTGAAAAGGCAAAATCGCGTTACGAAGAAAAAACACGCTCTGGAGAAACAAATAGCGAAAAGGCAATAGACAACCGTCAATCTTCAGTGCCAAGTTTTGACGTTATCCAGCAATTGAGGAAATCGGTTGCATTGTTTGAAAATCAGGCCAACGAAAACGGCATTATCATTCGTATTACCATGCCGCCAAAAATACCGGCAATCGGAATTGATGCGCAGGAATTCAGACAAATTATTTTCAATCTTCTGTCAAATGCTATCCGTTTCACCCAAAGTGGTGGGCAAATTGTGGTTCATCTTTCAACCACAGACAAGAATTATGTAAAATTATCGGTGAGCGATAATGGTATCGGTATGAACGAGGAAGAAATGGCGCGCGCCCTTCAGCCTTATGGACAGGTTGCAAGAAAAGACGGACGTATGGGCGATGCAGTCTTTACCGGTACCGGTCTTGGCCTGCCGACGACAAAAGGGCTTGCCGAAAAAATTGGCGGAAGACTTATCCTGCTATCAAAACCGGGGCAGGGAACAACAGTAGAAGTGTTTTTTCCCGTTCGCCGTTCGTGAAATAAAGCGGGAATTTTAAGTGTTTTCAAGCGGGCTGGCGCACTCCGGTTTCTCGAATGGCCAGCGCTTTATGTAATTTTTCAAAGCAATTCCAATGCCTGAATGATCGCACTTATGAGCTTTCAAATTTTATTGTAAAGCACGCTTTATCAAAATGCGCATTTACAAATATTATTTTTTGGCAGCCAGCAGATCGCGTATTTCGGTCAGCAATACCTCGTCACGGGGAACCGGCTTTGGTGCAGGGGCTTGCTGCTCTTTACGGTGCATTGCATTGATTGCTTTAACGACAATGAACAGCACCCAAGCAATAATAAGAAAATTGATGAGCAAGGTAATGAAATGGCCATAGGCAATTGTTGCTCCCGCTTCGCGCGCGGCTGCAAGAGTTGTCTGTTTTTGACCGGCAAGCTGGATGAACATGTTGGAAAAGTCTATGCCACCTGTGATAAGCCCGATAACCGGCATCAGCAGATCGTTGACAATAGAATTGACAAGGCCGCCAAAGGCACCGCCGATAATAACACCGATGGCCAGATCAATCATATTGCCCTTTAGTGCAAATTCCCGAAATTCTTTGAGCATTAGCCTTTTCCTCGCCTGTTCATGATCGTTTTCAATTCTCACAATAATCAATGCAGATTATGCTACGATCCTAAAATATGGCACAATAACGGGAAGAAAAGACTTTTATTATCATTTCCTGCAAGAAGCTAAAAAACATCGCGCAGAATTTTCAGGAATTAAAGTTTATCGGCACCTTTGTCGGGCGAGGTCTGGTTATCTTTAAAGTCGTTTTTAAACTTGTCGAAGAAATATTTCATTGTGTCATAGGCCTGATCCATATCCTGTTTGCTCGGCAGGCCCGTTGTGGCTTTATTTTGTTGAAGCTCGGCTATTTTATCTTTCAACGTTTTGATTTCCTGTTCGTAACGCGCGCGTTCGTCACCGGAAATAGCGCAGGTTATTTTCCCGTCCTTATCAAGACATTTGTCGATACTGCCGGTATCGGTATCAAGACGCAAATAACCGTCATCGACTTTTTGAAATTCAAAACGATGATCGGATGCAGAACCGATTGTCGTCAAACCGATAGTACAGCAGGATGCGAGAACAAGTGTTTTAAGAAAAGTCGACATTTTTATTCCTTGGTTGAAACTCTCCTATTCATTATATAGGGATGAATGAAAATATTTCCCATTCAATGGATTCCGATTTCCAGCGAAATAGCATATTGGCTCGAAAGTTATGGCCTTGATTTATAAGATTGTGTCGAAAGACGAATGGAAAAAAGCCGAAGATTCAGGTGTTTTTTCAGGTGCTGCGGTTGATATTGCCGACGGTTTTATCCATTTTTCAACCGCTGAGCAGGTGACAGAAACAGCAAACAAACATTTTAAAGGCCAAACCGGTCTCTTGCTTGTAGCCGTTGATGAAGATGAGCTTGATGAAGAGGCACTGCGTTATGAAGTGTCTCGCGGAGGGGCGTTTTTCCCTCATCTTTATGGTGACTTATCGCTTGAAGCTGTTGTCGGTGTCAGCCCTTTCGAAGCTGACGAAAACGGCCTGTTCGAGTTCAGCGAGGTATTGCCATGAACTTTTATCGTTCTCTGTTACGCCCGTTGATTTTCTGCCTTTCCCCCGAAAAAGCCCACAAGCTTTCCATCCTTGCATTGAAAGCAGGTTTCGGTTCGGGGCCGGCAATCCATGACCAACCTTTGGGTGTGAATGTTGCGGGGCTTGAATTTCCGAATTTTTTGGGTTTGGCTGCCGGTTTTGATAAAAATGCCGAAGTTCCCGATCAAATATTGCGCTTGGGCTTCGGTTTTAGCGAAGTTGGTACGATCACGCCGCGCCCGCAGGCCGGTAACCCTCAACCCCGTCTCTTTCGTCTTCGTGAAGACGAGGCTGTCATCAATCGCATGGGGTTTAACAATGAGGGGCATGAAGCTGCTCATAAACGGCTCGCCAAGCGTAAAAAGCAGGGTATTGTCGGGGTCAATATTGGTGCGAACAAAGATTCGGACGATCGTATTCTCGACTATTCGCGCGGCATTCATTGTTTTTATGATGTTGCAAGCTTTTTCACCATCAATATTTCATCACCGAACACACCGGGTTTACGGAATTTGCAAGCCCGTGACAGTTTGAAGGAGTTGCTGTTGTCGGTGAGCGGGGCGAGAGAGGAAGAAAAACAAAAGACAGGTGTTCATGTTCCGGTCTTTTTAAAAATAGCACCTGATTTGACCGAAGAAGGGCTTGATGATGTTGCCGCCGAGCTTCTCGCCTCGGATGTGGACGGGCTTATTGTTTCCAATACGACACTTTCCAGAACAGGTCTTGAAAATAAAAGCTTCAGCAGCGAATCGGGCGGGCTTTCCGGCAAGCCGTTATTTGAACGCTCGACGATTATTCTTGCGAAAATGCGCAAGAGATTGCAGCAACAAAAACCGATCATCGGGGTTGGCGGTGTTTATGATGCGAAAACAGCGCTCGAAAAAATAAAAGCCGGTGCCGATCTTGTCGAACTTTATAGTGCGATGGTTTACGAGGGTGCGGGGCTTGCCAGATACATTCTGAAAAATGTGCTCGAAACCATGAAAAATGATGGTGCGAAAAAGATAGGGGAATATCGCGACCTGTCTTTGGATGAATGGGCAAACCGCAAAATCCCTGATTAGGGGCACACCAAGCGGTTCCCCAAAAGTGTGAAACGGTTTTGGGATAAGAACCGCGTTTATTAAAAACTTGGTTCCCCAAAAGTGTGAAACGGTTTTGGGATAAGAACCGCGTTTACTAAAGACTTGGTTCCCCAAAAGTGTCCAAGCAGTGCCTGAAAAGTGCGAAGCGGTTTTCGGGAAGTGCACTGCGACAAGTAAAAAGTACGGTTTTGGGATAAACCCAAGCTTATTAAAAACTAGGTTCCCCAAAAGTGTCCAAGCAGTGCCTGAAAAGTGCGAAGCGGTTTTCGGGAAGTGCACTGCGACAAGGAAAAAGTACGGTTTTGGGATAAACCCAAGTTTATTAAAAACTTGGTTCCCCGAAAGTACCCGAGCAGTGCCTGAAAAGTGTGAAACGGTTTTCAGGAAGTGCACTGCGACAAGGAAAAAGTACGGTTTTCGGATAAACCCAAGTTTACTAAAAACTTGGTTCCCCGAAAGTGTCCAAGCAGTGCCTGAAAAGTGCGAAGCGGTTTTCGGGAAGTGCACTGCGACAAGGAAAGAGTACGGTTTTGGGATAAACCCAGTTTACTAAAAACTTGGTTCCCCGAAAGTGTCCAAGCAGTTCCTGGAAAGTGCGGAGCGGTTTTTATAGAAAGCACCGCAATAATGGGAAAATCCGGTTTTGAAAAACTGTTGATTGTGCTTTTTTTTAGTCAGGTAAGGAGCGGCATTTTTGGGCGTGTTTTATCCCGCATTGATTGCCAATTTAATAAGTGCCATTATGCGGGCGGAATAAAAGTTTCAGTGATTTTGCAGTCCGCCGAAGACAAAAATCCAATGAAAATACCAATAAATAGAGTTTAAATGCGCTAAGGCACTTGCAAAATTGTTCGATCTTCCGTATGTCACCCGTCAGAATGTTTCATTCTGGCGATGCGGTTGTAGCTCAGTTGGTTAGAGCGCTGGTTTGTGGCACCAGAGGTCGTAGGTTCAACTCCCACCAACCGTACCATTTTTCCTGAGCTTTTCGGTTATTTTAAAAAAAGAGTGCACTTTTGCGTAAGCGCTTTCATCTACGTAAAAGCAGAAGAGAGATGAACGGCTTAGCACGGTTTAAAAAAATTCGAATAGAGCCGCGCTGACAGCTTAAAAAAGAGCCTGAAGAACCATGTTCAGACAATGGAACGTCTTCGAACTTCCAGTGATTTTTGTTGAAAACCTGACTCTTGCATAATTTGCGCTATGCACTGATGATTTTTATGTCTGACGGGTTTTCATTCAGTAACCGGCGAGCCAAAGGCAAGATCGGATAATGGCTTGAAATAACATTTTGCAGCCAAATTGTTAAAACCCGTCCAATTTGCAAATCGGAATATCGGCTAAAGGTTGATGTAATAAAAGCTTTGCAAGGTCTTTGTTCCATGAGGTAATATGAGCTCGTAGGGCCAAGGCTTAAGACGGGCAGGGGGAAAATAAGAAAATCAAGATCAGCTTGGGGCAAGACGGGACGAATAGATTATATCCGGTTTTGATAAATTGATAATCTGACGGGAGCGATAAACGTCCGGTTGACAAAAGACGGTGGGCGTTAGAATTTTTGAAACTGGATAGCCGATATCTATAGACCATAGAAATTTCAATTTGGTGTTTTATGACCTTAAAAAAAACAAAAAAGACAAAAGATAAGAGCACAAAGCTGCAACACGCTTATCTCAAGAATATTTATGGCGTTAAAAATTGGCACGAAGCCTCGGAGTGGCTTGCTTTTCGCGGTATTGAAGACATTGAATGTATTACCCCCGATCAGGCCGGTGTTGCTCGCGGCAAAATGATGCCGTCGAGCAAATTTACGTCCGATACGTCGCTTGCTCTGCCTTCGGCTGTGTTTATGGCAACGATTTCCGGCGATTATCCCGAAGATGGCAACGGTTTCCATTATCCGGCCGATGATGGTGATTTGCGATTGGAACCCGATCTTGCAACTTTAAGTGTTGTCCCGTGGGAAGATGATCCGACCGCACAAGTTATTTGCGATATTGTTTACCAGAGCGGTAAACGGGTTGAATTCACGCCGCGCAATGTTTTGCGCAATGTTGTGGAAGAATACACAAAATTGGGTTTGAAACCGGTGGTGGCACCGGAAATAGAGTTTTATCTTGTCCAGAAAAATCCTGACCCTGATTATCCTTTGACACCTCCTGTTGGCCGCTCCGGTCGCGCGATCGGTGGCGGGCAGGGCTATTCCATTGCCGGTGTTAACGAATTCGACGAACTGATCGACGATATGTACCATTTTTCCGAGGCGCAAGGTCTGGAAATCGACACATTGATTCACGAAGAAGGGGCAGGCCAACTCGAAATCAATTTGCGTCACGGTGACCCGATCGAACTTGCCGATCAGGTTTTTCTATTCAAACGCACCATACGTGAAGCGGCATTCAAGCATGATATGTATGCAACCTTTATGGCAAAACCCATAGAGGGCCAGCCCGGTTCGGCCATGCATATCCATCAATCTATTGTCGACGTGAAGACCGGCAACAATATTTTTACCCGTTCCGACGGGAGTGAAAGCGAAGCCTTCCGGTATTTTCTGGGTGGCTTACAGATGCATATGGCAAGTGCAATGGTGATGCTTGCGCCATATGTCAATTCCTATCGCCGGTTGGTGCCGGATCTTTCGGCACCGGTCAACCTCCATTGGGGTTATGACAACCGGACCACGGCCTTTCGTGTTCCCCGTTCGGCACCTCAAGCGCGACGTGTTGAAAATCGCCTTCCATCATCCGATGCCAATCCCTATCTTGCACTTGCAGCATCACTCGCCTGCGGTCTTATCGGCCTTGTCGACAAACTCAAGCCTGACGAACCATCGTCAAAGACTGTTAATGCCGATCATGTAGATTTGCCCCGTGGTCTTGTCGAGGCGGTGGCATTGTTTGACGAGAATAAACGGTTACGTTCGGTGCTGGGGGACACATTCGTTAACACTTATGCCGCTATAAAACGGCAAGAATTCGAAACGTTTATGGAAGTTATCAGTCCTTGGGAGCGGGAATATTTGCTGCTCAATGTGTAGGATATCAATTTATGTTTCACGAAAACAATATATCACCGGGGCTATCCTGGTATGAATTCAGTGTAGCCGAACGCCCGACCTATCCTTCTCTCCATGAAAAAAAAGACTGTGATGTCGCTATAATCGGTGGCGGCTTCACCGGACTTTCTGCAAGCTATCATCTGGCAAAAGCGGGCTTAAGTGTTGTACTTGTCGACGCGGCGCGGTTTGGTGACGGAGCGTCCGGCCGCAATGGTGGACAACTTGGAACAGGCCAGCGTCAATGGGTTGAAAAGCTTGAAAAAACACTGGGGTTCGAGCGGACAAAAGCTCTGTTTGATCTCGCTGAAGAAGCCAAGAAAGATATATTGGACTTTCAACAGAAAGGCATAATCGATCTCGATTATGTTCCAGGACAACTGTCTCTTGCTTATAAAAAACGCGAGATTGCCGCCTATCAGCAACATGTCGCCAATATGCTCCGTTACGGCTATGACAAATTGTCTTTTATGGACAGCAAGGAGACACATGAGCGTTTGGGGGCGGATTTTTATTATGGAGGAATTCGCGATACCGGTACCGGCCACATCAATCCGCTAAAACTGGTTGTCGGGCTTGCCAATCTTGCTTCGAAAGCAGGTGCGCATCTTTATGAAAAAACCCGTGCTACGGCAGTTCGGACAGAAGGCGATAAATGTATTGTTACGACCAGCGAGGGATATATCGTAGCCAAACAGGTTTTGCTTGCTACCAATGGTTATGATCTGGGTTTGCAACGTTTCGTCGAAAAATATATTGTGCCGATACGTTCCTATATCGGAGCAACAGCCCCCTTACCAATCGATAGCGAAATTTTGCGTGGTGGCGAAGCTGTTGATGATTCGCGTTTTGTTGTGCGCTATTTCAGAAAAAGTGCCGACAACCGTTTATTATTTGGAGGGGTTGAAAGCTATGACCGTTCGCTCATTGACCACCTTGCCGAACGTATTCGCGCCCAGATTATAGAGATTTTCCCGAAATTGGGGCAAATCGAACTCACCCATTGCTGGGGAGGGACAGTTGCTATTACCGTCGAACGCATGCCTTACGTTCGAAAAATTATGCCGAATGTGATTTATTGTGGCGGTTATTCCGGTCATGGTGTGATGCTGGCACCTTTTATGGGCAAGCTTTATGCAGAATCTATTCTTGGAAAGGGCGACCGGCTTTCTCTCTTCAAAGAATTGAAAATTTCTTCTTTTCCGGGTGGAACAGCATTGAAGGCGCCGCTCCTTTGGGTGGCGATGCGGTTTTTTGCCTTGATGGACCGATTCTAGAAACGTTTATTGATCATTCTCTGCTTTGAAGAATGAAGAGGCTAGCGCAAAATTGATGAACATCAATATTTGCGCTTGATTTGTGCTTGAACGCATCGAATGCACATTGTCGTCTATTGGAAACGCCTCTTGGAAGCGCCGGATTTGACAGAAAAATTGTGTTTCTCCAAAGGGGAAACGCCAGATTGCTTGTTTTTGATTGCCCGTACAATAAATTTAATGGTGAAGTAACCGGCAAATTAACAGCTTATTCAGCACCTCAAGGCATATATATCGTGATATAAGTAAGATTTACGACTAGAGGTAAAGCGTCTGAGGACTTTGGTATTTCTATGGTAAGTAAAATAATTCCTATTCCCCCGTTTGATTGCATTGTTTTTGGCGGTGCGGGCGATCTTGCCGAAAGAAAGCTCTTACCCGCACTCTATCACCGCCAATGCACAGGACAATTCAGTGAGCCGACACGCATTATCGGTACATCACGTTCGAAATTGACTGATGAAGAATATCGCAATTTTGCGCGCCAAGCGATCAAGAAACATGTTTCGGCCGCCGATATAGACAAAGGTGAAGTTGACCGTTTTCTCAAAAGACTGAGTTACGTTCCCGTTGACGCTACAAGCGATGACGGTTGGGACAAATTGAAAAAAGCAATCGAGATTTCTTCGAAAAATACGATCAGGGCTTTTTATCTGGCGGTCAGTCCGGCACTTTTCGGTAGTATTGCCGAACATTTGGGAAAAAATGGTCTGGTAACCGATGAAACCCGTATCATCGTCGAAAAACCGATTGGACGGGATCGTGAAACCGCAACCAAGCTGAACGATACATTGGCACGGGTTTTTCACGAGAAGCAGATTTTCAGAATCGACCATTATTTGGGTAAAGAGACTGTCCAGAATTTGATGGCATTGCGCTTTGCCAATGCGCTTTATGAACCATTATGGAATTCTGCCCATATCGACCATGTCCAGATAACAGTGGCCGAATCAGTCGGGCTTGAGGGGCGTGCCGGTTATTATGACAATGCGGGCGCTCTTCGCGACATGGTGCAAAACCATATGTTGCAACTTTTGTGTCTGGTTGCGATGGAACCGCCTTCAGCCAATACGGCCGATGTTGTCCGTGACGAGAAGCTTAAAGTTCTGCATTCGCTTTCCCGTATTGATAGCCATAATGTAACAACCCGCACCGTACGCGGCCAATATGAAGCCGGTGCTTCGACAAGCGGGCCTGTCGGCTCCTATCTTGATGATCTTAAAAAAGATAAAAGCAATACCGAAACATTTGTTGCTTTGAAAGTTGATATCAATAACTGGCGTTGGGCGGGAGCGCCCTTTTATTTGCGCACCGGCAAACGACTTGCGACCCGCATGTCGGAAATTGTGGTGACGTTCAAACCCATTCCTTACAATATTTTCGGCAGCGAGGCTGGTGAAGTCGTACCGAACCGGCTGGTTATCCGTTTGCAGCCTGACGAGGGTGTCAAACAATGGCTGATGATCAAGGATCCGGGGCCGGGTGGAATGCGGCTTCATCATGTGCCACTTGATATGACATTTGCCGATTCATTTCAGGTTCGCAATCCCGACGCTTATGAACGTTTATTGATGGATGCTGTACGCGGCAACCAGACATTGTTCATGCGGCGTGATGAAGTCGAAGCTGCGTGGAGTTTTGTTGATCCGATCGAAGAAGGTTGGGAAGCAACAAATATGCCGGTTCAAGGTTATACGGCAGGAACATGGGGGCCATCAAAATCGATTGCCCTGATCGAGCGGGATGGTCGCACATGGAACGACACAGTTTAGGGTATTTGTTATGAGCTTGATGGATACAAACCGGCTGAATTTCGACACGCCTTCGGCATTGGCTTCAGCTTTGGCTGATCGGGTTGCAGCGGAATTGAGTGTTGCTATTGTTGAACGCAAACAGGCAGTGCTCGCCGTATCAGGTGGTAAAACGCCAGAACTTTTTTTCCATTACCTTGCCAAGGCAGATATTGATTGGAAAAATATTCTTGTCACTCTGGTGGATGAACGTTTTGTGCCCGTGACAGATGATCGTTCCAACGAGCGTCTGGTGCGTTCAAGCCTATTACAGAATTTCGCCTCGAAAGCCCGCTTTTATGGCCTTTATAACCCGTCGATCACCGCAGAACTTGCGGCCTTTTCCGCAGCAAGTCGCATCAACGGCCTGCCGCGGCCTTTTGATGTGATCGTTCTTGGTATGGGAACCGACGGGCATACAGCCTCGTTCTTCCCGGGTGGTGACCGCTTGAAACAGGCTATTGATCCGGAATCGCGTGCGCTGGTTTTACCAATTCATGCACGTGGCTTGAAGGAAGCCCGCTTAACGCTTACATTGCCCGTTATTGTCGAAGCACGTTTTATTGCTCTTCATATTGAAGGTCAGACGAAACTCGATGTTTTCGAACGGGCTTTAGAAGACGGACCGGTTGAAGAATTGCCTATTCGTGCAGTGTTGAAAAATACACGCCATCCTGTTCAAGTCTATTGGTCGCCGAATGAAGAGGAAAAGCAGATCACGGATGGAACCCATTCGTTATTTGATACAGTTTCAGTTTAGGAGAAAGAAAGAACATGTCTCTTTCAGGCACTATTGCTGCCGTGACAGACCGGATTCGCGAACGGTCAAAGAAAAGTCGCGAAATCTATCTTGACCGGATAAACCATGCCGCACGCAATCGCCCGCGTCGCAGCTTTTTTGCCTGTGCCAATCAGGCGCACAGCTTTGCTGCCTGTGCACCGCTTGATAAAGAGCGGTTGAAAGAAGACGTTGTCGGCAATATCGGCATTATCACAGCCTATAATGATATGTTGTCCGCGCATCAGCCTTTTGAAGCTTTTCCTGAAATTATCAGGGCTGCAGCGCGCGAGGCCGGTGGTGTAGCCGAAGTTGCAAGCGGTGTTCCGGCAATGTGCGACGGCATTACCCAAGGTTATACCGGTATGGAACTGTCGCTTTTTTCACGCGATGTGATAGCAATGGCTGCTGCCGTCGGCTTGTCGCATGATGTATTTGATGCTGCACTTTATCTTGGTATTTGCGATAAAATTGTGCCGGGTCTTGTCATTGCCGCTTTGACCTTCGGGCATATTCCGGCAATTTTTGTGCCTTCAGGCCCGATGACAACCGGTCAGGGCAACGACAAAAAAGCCGAAATCCGCCAGCTTTATGCAGAAGGCAAGGTTGACCGCAAGGCATTGCTACAATCGGAAGCGACATCCTATCATGGGCCGGGAACCTGCACTTTCTATGGAACTGCCAATTCCAACCAGATGATGATGGAAATGATGGGGCTTCATATGCCGGGAGCTGCTTTCATCAACCCCAATACGCCCTTGCGCGATGCGTTGACGCGGGAAGCAACAAAGCGTGCTCTCAAAATTACCGCCCTTGGCAATGAATATACGCCGGTCGGTGCGATGATCGACGAAAGGTCATTTGTCAATGCGATTGTCGGGTTGAATGCGACTGGAGGTTCGACCAACCATACAATTCATCTGATCGCTATGGCACATGCGGCAGGTATTGATCTTACCTGGGGCGATATTGCCGAAATTTCATCGGTTGTTCCGCTTATCGCGCGCGTTTATCCCAATGGTCTTGCCGATGTGAACTATTTTCATGCCGCAGGCGGCATGGGATTTGTCATCAAACAATTGATTGAAGCGGGTCTTGTTCATGATGATGTCCGCACAGTTTTCGGCGAGGGCTTGGATGCTTATGCTACCGAACCGAAACTTGGAAGTGACGGGCAAGTTGTGCGTGAACCGGCACCGGAAAAGAGTGGCGATGAAAAAGTACTCACCGGTTGGCGGAAACCCTTCCAACCGGACGGCGGCATTCGTGTGCTTTCCGGCAATATGGGGGCTGCCATTATCAAAGTATCGGCAGTCAAACCCGAACGCTGGTTGATCGAAGCACCGGCTTTGGTTTTCAATGACCAACTGGAACTTCAAGATGCTTTCAAAGCCGGTAAACTTGATGGCAAGGATTTTGTTGCCGTTGTGCGCTATCAGGGGCCAAAAGCCAATGGTATGCCGGAATTGCATAAACTGACGACGGTTCTTGGCGTATTGCAGGATCGCGGGCAGAAGATTGCCCTTGTAACCGATGGTCGTATGTCCGGCGCATCCGGAAAAATTCCGGCTGCCATCCATGTCACACCGGAAGCACTTGATAATGGTCCGATTGCACGGTTGAAAGACGGCGATATGATCCGGCTTGATGCCAATGAGGGAACATTGACAATTCTTGTCAATGAACAGGAGTTCAACAACAGACCGATTGAACACCCTGATCTTTCAGCACATGAATTCGGTACCGGACGCGAGCTTTTCCGTGTCTTCCGCGAATTTGTCGGACGGGCCGATCAAGGGGCAAGCGTTGTCGTCGGACCTTTGCGCAAATAGCAGTTTTAAAGCTTGATAGTCATAAAAAACGCTCCGGATTTGATTGTTCCGGAGCGTTTTTTATTGATCTTCTGAAATGACATTCAGTCAGTAAATGTTTTGAAGGAAATATCGCAACCCAATCAGAATTTTGGCAATGGCAAATTATTTGCCTTGCAAGCCGCTTTCAAAGTATTTGCCATTAACATTGCAATTGTCATAGGCCCGACACCACCCGGAACAGGGGTAATGAAGCCTGCCACTTTTTCTGCGGTTTGATATTCGACATCACCGACAAGACGTGTTTTACCCTGACCTCTTTCAGGTGCAGGAATGCGGTTGATGCCGACATCAATGACCGTGGCACCGGGTTTTATCCAGTCACCTTTGATCATTTCGGGTTTACCGACCGCTGCCACGAGAATGTCGGCGCTACGGCAGACATCATCAATTTCGCGAGTGCGGCTATGGGCAATCGTTACTGTTGCATTGGCCGCAAGAAGGAGCGCTGCAACAGGTTTTCCTACGATATTCGAACGGCCGACGACCACTGCATCAAGGCCGGAAAGATCTTTACCCAAACCATGGTTGATCATGAACATAATACCGGCGGGTGTGCAGGGAATAAATGCATCTTCGATTGCACCGGTCATGAGTTTTCCGGCATTGATATAGTGGAAGCCGTCAACATCTTTATCGGGCGAAATTGTCTGGATGACATGATCAGCATTGATATGCGCCGGTAATGGCAATTGCACCAGAATGCCGTGAATATTTTTGTCTTCATTGAGTTCCTTGACAAGGGCAAGCAAATCCGACTCGCTGGTTTTTTCATCCAGTTCATATTTGTTCGATAGAAAACCGCATTCTTCGGCGCGTTTTTCCTTGGATGCAACATAAACCTTGCTGGCAGAATCCTCTCCGACAATAATCACCGCAATACCCGGTTGAATATTGTGTTGTTCACGTAAAACAGCAGTTTCCTGTTTTACCTTGGCAAGGATGTCTTCAGAAAGTTTTTTCCCGTCGATCACATTGGCCATAGAGGAATCCTTTCACTCGGCTTTTTGTTCTGCTTTAAAGCATTTTCCTGAAATAAAACAGGTCATTGTGTCAAGATTGTACGCATTTGACACAGAGGAGTTGGAAAATAGTGAGTTCGGCTGCAAGAGCAAGAGAAAATAGGCCTCCCTCCGTTAAAGCGGCCAAATAATGAGACGATGCTGTCCTACGGTAAAAATTCGAATGAAGATTCTCGCATATTTTGAGCGGACGGGAAGCTTTTTTATCAAAAAAATGTGCAAAATAAGCGTGGGGGCAAAAATTCGCGCGTTACCGGAACAGCCAAAACCCCTTATCAATGTGTTTTGCTATAAAGAAAAATTGTATGACCGGCTAAGAACACGGGGCAAAAAAATTATATGCGGTTTTTATAAAGAACCGCATATTTTTTGTTCTATTTCAGAAGCCACCCCAGAATTGGCGCAAGCAGAACATTGACAATGCCAACCATCACCATAACGAGGCCGGCAATCGACCCTTCTTGGCGCCCCATCTGGTGGGCACGGGCGACGCCTGCTCCGTGTGCCCCCATACCGAAAAGAGCACCACGTGCAAGAGACGAGCGTAGGGGCAAATATTTGACAATCACTTCACCGAGTGCAGCGCCCATAACACCCGTCAGAACAACAAAAATAGCTGTCAAATCCGGAATGCCGCCAATATCGCCCGAAACCTCCATGGCAAAAGGTGTGCTGATCGAACGCGGCATAAGACTGAGCCGCAAAGTCGGATCAAGTTGCATAAGTGTTGCAAGCCCCCAGGCCGACAACATCGAGGCAAAAGAACCGACGATGATACCGATTGTAAGAATAAACCAGTTTTTAACGATGATGCGGCGTTGCTGCCAGATTGGTACGGCAAAGGCAACGGTGACCGGCCCCAGAATAGCAACCAGCCAATGGGTAGCTTTGATGTAATGGGCGTAGTCGCCTTTAAGCAAGACGACAACAATCATCAAAAGAAGCGGTGTCACCGCCAATGGTGTGAGCCACCAATAAGAAAAACGACGGTAAAATGCTTTAGCCGCCATATAGAGAAGGATGGTAACGAGCGACCAGAAAACCGTTTTGAAAACCGGACTGGTATAAAGCTCGATATCGGCCATATATTGTTCAAGATTTGCTTCAATGTTTGACATGGCGCATTAACATCCAGCGGTAACAAAGATCTATTGTCAAGGCGGTGATACTCATAACAACAAAGGTACCCCCCAGAATGACAACCAGAATTTTAATCCCTAACAAGCCGATAAATTCTTTGTGATTGAGTAGGGCAAGAACGGCTGGAACAAAAAACAGGAGCATTTCGGCAATGAGCCAATCGGCACCGCGTTTCATGCTTAATATGCTGAGTTTGTGGCTAGCTAGCGCAAGAAGTGCGAGGACCATACCGATAATGGCGCCCGGAATCGGTAGGTTCAGTGCCCAGGTAATGACCTCGCCACCAATCCAGAATGCGCACAAAAGTCCCATCTGTGCATATATGTTGCGATGGAAAAGCCGGCGTGTTTGAATAGAGAGACGATGTATCATTTAATTTACTCCTGACAAAACGTTAGATAAGTGATGCTGTGTCATTCGTAAAATGAATTGAATTCATGATGACTATTCTGATATAGAATAGTCATGCAAATTAGAACACTTGAAGCCTTTGTTGAAATTATACGCCAGAACGGCTTTTCCTCGGCCGCGAAAGTTTTGAACTCGACGCAATCGACGATCAGTAAATCTCTGGCCCAGCTTGAAAGACAGTATGGAACCAAATTAATCAATCGAAACAAAGGAAAAATGCAGCTTACAGCGGCGGGCGAATATGTCTTACGTCATGCCCAACGAATTCTTGCCGAAGAATCGGCAATGGAACGCGAGATCGCCGAATTGAAGGGGCTAAAACGGGGTATTTTGAAAATAGGACTTCCCCCTATTGGCAGTTCGGAGCTTTTTGCTCCGGTTCTTGCCCGCTATACGTCTTCGCATCCGCAGATTGATATCAATATAGTCGAACACGGGAGCAAAAAACTGGAAGAGCTGGTGCGGCAGGGCGAAATCGAACTTGCCGGTTCTCTGGTACCAATTGCGAATGGCTTCGATTATCAGGATGTTCGTAATGATCCTGTTGTTGCCTTAATGCCGGCCAGTCTTGCCGGAGAGCGAACCACAATCACAGCCAAAGAACTTGTTGAATATCCGTTTGTGCTTTTTGCCAGTCAATTCGCTTTGACACCGCTTGTTATTGAAACATTTCATAAAAAAGGACTGTCACCAATCGTTTCGGCGCGCTCGAGTCAGATCGACTTTTTATTTGGGTTGGTGGCAGCGGGAATGGGGGTTGGTTTTTTACCCCGTATGATTGCGGAAAAACGGAATGTCAAAAATGTCAAAATGGTTGAAATGACCGACACAATTATTGAATGGCATATGGCATTGATTTGGCGTAGCAATAGTCACCTTTCCTATGCGGCTCGCGAATGGTTGCGGCTGTCGGGTGAATATCATGACGAAACATTAAAGGTAAATAACAGCGTAAAATCATGAGCCGTTTTTTCCAGAAACCAAGAAAAAAAAGGTGTAGAAGCAACATAGTGTAAAATTCTCTTAAAATATCGGCGAATAGTTCTTGCGTCTAACAATTAAATTTCTATTATCCTGCCATTTAAAACAGTAAATTACCGCTTGTGTGCGATCATTTAAAAGCGGGGACGTAAAGCGTCAAACTTGGGAATGGCTTTATGGGTACTCAAAAAAGACGACTCATCGTTGTTGGAAATGCCGATTTACCGAGAGATTTGTCGGAAGAGATAGATAGCGCAGACTATGTTTTACGCTTCAATCGTCCCAGACTTCTTGACGGCTGGAGTGGTTCAAAGACCAGTTGTCTGATGATGTGCAACTCCGGCAAGCCAATGCAGCAGAAACTTGAAGATCATTCTTTTCTGGAATACAAATTTTTTAAACAGGCAGAGCTCATTACACTGGTCTATCATCCCTATATTATGAAGACTTATTTTGCACGTCCCCGCCTGAGCTCGCGATTATTAAAACACCGAAGGCTCGACTGGACCGATAAGGCTATCAAAGTTTTTGGCGGGGCGAGCAAGGATGTGGTGATAAAATCCGCGCAGTTCTATCTTGAAGCTTGTGCTGAAATCGGCATTGAAGGCAATAAACTAAAGGAATGGTTTCCATCGACCGGCTATCTCGGCATTTGGGATTGTTTGAAACAGTTCGATTTGTCGGAATGGGAAATTTTTATCTGCGGTTTTACCTGGCAGGGGTGGAAGCACCATGCCTGGTCAACAGAAGAAAAATGGGTGCGTGAGCGTATAGACGATGGAACTTGCCATTTCTTGTAACAAGCGTGATTGATCGCCGTTGTTTTCTTTTCATGCAATCCGTATTATGACAAAAAACTTGTCGGTTCCGCTGTCGGATTTTCAGGATAACTATGAACGGTTCATTAAAAACCATTAAAGCACTTGTTATTCATCTTGAACGGGCAAATGAACGGGAAAGTCAGGTAGCGCTTTTGAAGAAATATCTCCCATGTCCGACAATTGTTTTAAATGCGATAGATAGTCTTTCTCTGGATGATCAAACAATTCATCGCTTTTATCAAAAAAAGCTCTATCGTCCTTATTATCCTTTCACATTATCAAAAAATGAAATTGCGTGTTTTTTATCCCACAGGCTCGCCTGGCAAAAAATAATTGATGAGAGGTTAGATGCCGGTTTTGTGGTTGAAGACGATGTTGCCCTCGACGAGCGATTTTATGAAGTTTTCCGTTTCGCAGTTGAGAACAGTAATTGCGACAGTTTCATCCGTTTTCCTTTCCGGTTGCGCGAGACCGGTAAAATAATTGCCGAAAAAGATGACATTAAACTGATCAGGCCAACAGAAACCGGTTTGGGGCAGGTTGCCCAGCTTGTCGGGCGCAATGCCGCCAAGAAACTTCTTGATGCAACCGGAATATTCGATCGGCCGGTCGACACAAGCGAGCAACTTTATTGGAAAACCGGTGTTCATCCGGAGGTTATTTTACCTCCGGTGGTTCGTGAAATTTCTGCAAAACTAGGCGGCTCGACAATAAAAAGTAAACATTCATTTTTTGCCCGCCTTTATCGTGAAATCGCACGTCCGCTTTATCGGCATCGTATCAGGGCTTTATCAAAACGTCAGGAAGGTTGAGATGGCTGTCCCCATTCTTCTTTATCATCACATTGGAATGCCACCCAAAGCGGGAATTCCGGGGCGCTCGAATTATGTAACTGTTAAAAATTTTGCCAAACAGATGCGTGTTCTGAAATGGCTTGGCTTTAAAGGTTTGTCTCTCAAAGAGGCAATGCCCTATATTCGGGGTGAGAAAAAAGACAGAGTTGCAGCCATTACATTCGACGACGGTTTTTTATCTGTCTATCAGGATGCTATGCCTATCCTCGACGAATTGGGGTTCAGTGCCACGAATTTTTTTGTCTCGTCGCATATGGGGCTTGATAATTCGTGGGATAACGAGCGTTCGGAACGCAATAAAATCATGACATTTGATGAAATGAGAGACTGGGCCGCCCATGGACATGAAGTGGGAGGCCACACGAATGACCACCTGCATTTGAAAGATATTCCACTTCAAGAAGCAAAACGTCAGATCGTCGAAAACAAGCAAAAGCTCGAGGAGGAGCTCGGGGCGCCGCTTGTCTCTTTTGCCTATCCATTTGGCGATGAAAATGAAGCAATACGCAAAATAGTGCACGATGCCGGTTATCATTTTGCTGTAACAACCATCAAATCACGGGCACGTGGAAATGAAGGGGATTACGAACTGCCAAGACACAGTATTCGCCGCAATGACACAATTTTGCATTTTTTAGCCAAATGTCTATTGCGCTAACCAAATGTTTATTAAGCTAAGCGGGGCATAAAGGCGGGTTTTTAACCATTGTTGTTGTCGTGCGGTCAAAATTCATCTAAAAAAATGCCGGGCAAAAAGACCCGGCAAAAATTTAAACAAGGGCATTTCAGAAACAAGCTTTTCACTGGAAGCCGAAATGTAATTCGGTTTTATTCTTTTATGGTTAATAGAGAGTAAAGGGACGAGGTGCACAAAAAAATCGTAAAATATGTCGGCGCTCTGATTTTTTTGCTGGTTATTGTCGGCGTGGCAATTTTCCTGTTATTGCCGCTTGTCGTCTCGACCGATGCTATCCGGATTCGTCTGGCGCAGGATCTCAGTGCCTGGACCGGCTATAATGTGCAATTGCGTGAAGCTCCGCACCTTGATCTTTTTCCCTATCCCAAAGCGTCACTTTCCGGCGTTACGCTCACGCCGATGAATGATGAAGCCGCTCCACTTATGGAGGCGGAGCGTATCGAGGTCGATTTATCACTCTTTGATGCTTTACTCGGGCATATTTCGTTTTCGCAGACCCGCATCATCAATCCGCATTTTGTTATGGAAGAACCGGTCAAAACAGTTGCGGATTTTTTCGACACTCTTTCCCGTTCGCAGGGAAGTCTAGGATCAGCGGTTCGTGAAGCGCGCGAAATTGTGGAAAAAAATCCCGATCATCCGGATACGACACGCCTTCTCAACCAGCCTTTCGGCAGGATTGTTATTGAAAATGGCGAACTCCTTTATCGCAAAAGTCTTGGCGGGATGGCTGAAAAAATCACTGCTCTTAATGCCGTTGTCGAATGGCCCGAATCAACGAGGGCAGCAAGTTTTCGCGCCAACGCGTTATGGCACGGGCAGGCGACCGATTTACGTATCGATGCTATGCAGGCGCTGATATTGTTGTCCGGCGGTACGAGTGATCTCAGAGCCAGTCTCAATTCTTTAAGTGGCGGTATTACGTTTGAAGGAAAAGGGCGGCTTTCGGACAATTATATTTTCGACGGCAGGCTTTCCGCCCGCTCGCCAGGCTGGAACAAAACTCTGGATTGGTTGGGCTATCACCAGTTGTTGGGACAGGGCTTGAAGGCCCCGCTGGTTTGGGAATCGGATTTTTCAGCCCAACCCGGACATATGCAATTCAATAATGTTATTTTCAGTTTTGACAAGGACAATGCACGTGGCGCTTTGGCTACCGGCTATCAGGACGACTTACCGCTTGTCAGTGGATCTCTTGCTTTTGATAGGCTCAATCTTGATACATTGATTGCGACGTTTTTTCCTGATGAAGAGAAAAACGAATTTCTTGATCTTTCTGTTCTTGACCGCATCGGCCTTGATATACGGATGTCGGCACCGGAAGCAAAACTCGGCAATGTCACTCTCAATAATCTTGCCGCCGCTATCCAGATCAGAAACGGAAAAGGCATATTCGATCTTGGCAATGCCAATGCTTTTGGCGGGGCCATACAATCAAATATCCAGATCAGTCGCGATAATAACAAAGCCGGTATTGAAGGGCGCATATCGGGAAACTCGCTTGATCTCCAGTCAATAGCACAAGCTTTTGAGCGTCCCTTTCCGGTTATTGCCAAAACCGGTTTCATATTGACAATGCATGCGCCCTTCACCCGTTGGCCGGACGTACTTTCCAAAATGCAGGGGCATTTGACGTTGAATATGTCATCGGGCACTCTTAAAGGTTATGACATTCATTCGATCCGGAGAGCCATAAGCTCTGACGATAAAACCCACATAGAAAAATCCGATAATGTTTCCACCGGTTTCGACCGCTGGGATATCGAATCAACCATTACCGATGAAAATCTGCTTATCGACAAATCTTCTATGTTTATCGGCAATTGGCGACTTTTGGCAAAAGGAAAAGCCGATCTGCAAAATGATGGGGTTAAGAAAAAGGGCTATCAGATCAAGCTTCATTCGGTACTTGAAAAAGTTCCTCGTTCCGATGCCTCGTGTCAGGATGTCACCTGCGTTGCAAATAGCTTGGTTAAACCTTTGAATTTCTTGTTATCAGGAAATGGTTTTCCTGATGACGGGATTGATCTTATAAAAGATGACGAAATCGATGAAGATCGATAAACCGCACTATTGGGCCTTTTGAAGGCTTTTTTACTGAATTGGCGGGACAAAAAATGGTAAAACTTTTGGCACTCTCTGTCGGACCGATCAAGTCTATCGGGCCTGACAACTTACAAAGCGGAATCGACAAAAAACCGGTCGATAGGCCGCTTTTACTCACCAAAACCGGCTTTATCGGTGATGAGCAGGCAGACAAGAAACATCATGGAGGTCTAGAAAAGGCAGTTCATCATTATGATTTCGACCATTATGCATATTGGAAGAAAGAATTGGGGCATAAAGCGGTGTTTGACACGCCGACAGCGTTTGGAGAAAACCTTTCAACGTCAGGCGTGAGTGAAAAAAATATCGCGGTTGGCGATATATTCCGGTTAGGCAAGGCAATCATTGAGGTTTCTCAAGGAAGACAACCGTGTTTTCGGCTCAATGTGAGGTTCGGTATAGCCGATATGTCACTGCGCACACAAAAGAGCGGGCGAACAGGCTGGTATTATCGTGTTTTAGAGGAGGGTGAAATAACTCTGCAAGACGAGCTTGAACTCCTCGAACGACGTCACGAAGATTGGACTATTTATCGGATATGGAAGGCTTTTTACGTGACACGCAATGATTATGATGAATTATCACAAATTGCGTCCCTTGAAGAATTATCACCGAGCTGGCGATCTCTTGCGCAAAAAAGACTGGACAGTCACCAGATTGAAGACTGGACAAAAAGATTGACCGGAATAGCTTGAATAACAGTCAAGCGATGAGCCAATTAAAAATATCCGAGAGGCCTATTTTCCCTTTCACATTTTCGGGTGGAGCTTTCCCGTATCTGTCAGCTCCGGTTAAAGAAGGGAGAAAGAATAGCAAAATTGTCCGATTTTACGCTCTGTAAAATAGAAAAATTGTCAAATTTTGCATATGGCTATCATCCCGATAGTTGCCGTTATTGAATTTCATCATGGAGAGACCCTGATCGAGTGAGCTTATGCGATAAAGATTTCCTATTTCGATATTAAAAAATCTGAACAAATCGTTTTTCGAAAGTTTTTGTGAAACCGGTTCGACTTTTTTGAGCTACAGTAAAAGAAATAGGAGGGGCACAGGCTCGCAAATCTGCTTCATATCATGGACCGGTGCGTAAGCCTGAAAATTTCATTTTATGAAATTATAAAATAATATTTTATTGAAACAATTTTCTTTAAATATAGATTGCCAATGATGATGGAAAAGGTGTAAAAATAATTTTATAAATAGATTGTTTTTATTTTATTTTTTAATCATTTTTGACGAATAATTAAGAAAATTCTTGTTTTTTAAAAATAAAATATGGCTATCAATTTTATTTGTTATGAAAAAGCTTTTTTCCCTTGCTGTCAATTCAAGGGATTATGCATTATGATGACCATTGAAGAATAATCCATATGCGTTGCTAACGCATGTGGAGCGAAGTTCATTTTAACAGGAGATTCAAGGACAATAGATGCCAGAATTATCACAAAAAATATCGGTTCCCTTGCTTAAGATGAATGATGGCTTGTCCATTCCACAATTGGGCTTCGGGGTTTTTAAAATTCCCGAACAAGATACCAGAGATGCTGTTAAACAGGCAATAAAGACAGGCTACCGGCACATTGATACAGCCAAAGCTTATGACAATGAAAAAGGTGTCGGGCTTGGTGTTGCTGATTCAGGTATCGAACGCAAAAATATTTTTATTACCACCAAAGTGTGGAATAGCGACCAAGGCTATGACAATACGATGCGCGCTTTTGAAGAAAGTGCCAAACGGCTCAATATGAATGCAATTGATCTCTATCTTATTCATTGGCCGTTGCCAGCGCGTGATCTTTTTGTAGAAACGTGGAAAGCTTTGATCAGGCTCAAACAGGAAAACCGCGTTCGTTCAATCGGCGTTTGCAATTTCCGTATTGTCGATCTTGAGCGCCTCATCAAGGAAACCGGTGTTGCTCCCGCGGTCAATCAGGTGGAATTGCACCCGCATTTTCAACAAAAGCAATTACGCATATTTCACGACAAGAATAATATATTGACAGAAGCATGGGCACCACTCGGTCGGGGGCAATTTTTTGATGATCCGGTGTTGAAAAAGATTGCCGATGAACATCATAAGACTGTCGCACAAATTATTTTGCGTTGGCATATCGAAATGGGCACAATCGCTATTCCGAAATCGCAATCACCGGAACGTATGGCCGAGAATTTCAATATATTCGACTTTGCGCTTACCGCTGCCAATCATGACGCGATTGCAGCCCTTGATAAAGTCGATGGCCGATTGGGACCAAATCCGGCCGAATTTCAAGGTTGAAATTTCCACTGTATTGACATGATAAAAGTGGCGCCTTTTGTGGCGCCGCTTTATTAAACGGGGTTTAACGGGCTTAAATATCGTTGTTTCTGCTGTTTTGCCGTTATCCGTATTCGTAGTGTTTTTTACCAAAAAATTGTCTGAATAGATTCTTCCTGCTTACGAATGCTCTTTCGTATTTCGTTTTTTCCGCTTAGGGGAAGGAAGGAACAGAAAAGTCGGAATTTTTAAGCACTATGTTGCTATTCGTGCTGAATATCCATAAGCGTTATCTCTTTTGTGGGGGGCTGTACTGTTACCGATTGGCTCCGGTGATACGGAGATTAACCTGAAGCAAGCACGGACGAGCCTGAAACGGCTTTGGAAAAAGGGCATAAATTCAAAAGGCTATTTCAAAACCGTAATAGGGGTTCTAACGAGACAGCATAGTGTTGTGATGAAAAAATGTAACCGGAAATGTGGGAAGCGGGAGCTTTCTATCTGCGGTTTTGAAAAAATCGTCTCATAAATATAGACAGCGCTATCTGAACGTTCAGCCACACAATCCGAATTTGTTATACCCGTTCATTCAATCTTGCTTGCCTGTAGGTCCAAGCTTGAGCGGTCGTGGCTTAGATCTTCTTATCGAGGGGAATTTATTATTCCGGATGGGGAGTGACGATCGTTTTCATCAGGATTTTCTCAAAACGAAAAGACAAATACGAAGATCAAGCGCGATATATGAAAAAGAAGGGGCCAGAAGGCCCCTTTTTCAAACTCTCTTCATCCGGATAGAGTTCATTCCGGAAATTCATTTCGTCATTGGTGCATGGTGTTGTGAACACCATAGCCGTCTTTGGTCATAAATTCGTTATTTCCGGCACCTACCGAACCAATACCTGCAGCGACAACAATAAATGTGAAAAGAGCTGCAACAGTCACCAGAGTGGCTCTCTTGGCTGACATTTTATCTCTCCGATCAAATGTGATTAGTAAATATCAAATTGTGTGTTGTCATATAGCGAAGTTTATTTTTCGACAATGAAAGAACAGCACTTTGACAAACCTTTTTCATGATTAAAGTAAAAAAAAGTTAAATCTGTTGCAGTTAAGTGACGAAAAATCTTGACGAAAATAAACCGGTTATTGCTTCTTTTCTTCAATAGCGACACTGATCGTACGCCCCGATACCAAATGGACACTGTCAGGGACCGGATCAAGCTTGATACGGACCGGTATACGTTGGGCAAGGCGAACCCAGTTGAAAGTTGGTGCAACATTGGCAAGAAGGCTTGTCGTCTGTGTGCGTTCACGGTCTTCAATGCCGGCTGCAAACCCTTCAACAACACCGGTCAAAACAGTGCTTGAGCCCATAATGTGGATCGTTGCACGACTGCCGATGCGAATGCGGTCGAGTTTATTTTCTTCAAAATATCCGGAAGCATAAAACGAATCGGAATCGACAAGCGCGGTGACCGGTTTACCTTGCGTGACATATTCTCCAGGTCGAAGCGAGAAATTGGTCAGTTTGCCATTGACAGCAGCACGAACTGTCGAGCGTTCAAGGTCAAGCTTTGCTGTATCGAGCTGGACGATTGCCTTACGCAAAGTGGCGGCAGTTTGTAATTCCTGCATAGCGGCCGTTTCCAATTGTTGGCGGGTGATGGTTTTGTCATCAAGTTTCTGGTCGCGTTCAAGGTCGCGTTTTGCCTGATCGTGAGCAGCTTTTGCATTGTCAACCATCGCTTGAGCATCTTCCAGAGCCAAAGAAAAACGTGCCTGATCAATCGTGAAAAGAACATCGCCCTTTTTGACCTGTTGGTTATCAACCACATGGACCTCAGTTACAAAACCGGAAACATCAGGTGCGACACGAACAACATCGGCACTGATTTTACCGTCTCTCGTCCATGGGTCGTTCATGTAGTAGTTCCATAACTGCCAGAGGAGGAGGCCGGCCACCAGAGCCATGACAAGGGTGAAAAATATACGACCGGAATTGGCTATAAGCTTGTTCATATCCGTTAAATCCGCGTTACAATGAAAGAAAGAATACTCAAAATGATGAAATAACTTGCTGCGGCAAACAGCGCATGGTGCCAGATAAAGCGTTCCAGCCCTTTTCGTAAGATGAAACGTTGGAGGGCAACATTCAAGAAGTAGCTGACAAGTGCCAGAATTCCGATTGTCGGAATATAGACACCATAAATATCGACCTCAGGGTTCATGAGTCATGTCCTTTGAAAATTGGAGGCAAGACTGCTTTGTAAGGTTCGGCATCACCAAACAAATTTTGCCGCAAACCGGTTAATGCAAACGAGATTTTCTGGTGATCTTCAGAATCAGGCAGAGCAAGCGTCCAATCAAGTGTTGTGTCTATTGCTTCCAGCAATTCTTTGCCATCTGGTACATCGGTACTGTTGATTTTTACACGGTAATAGAATGCTAGTTCCTCCAGAACATTGGCAAGATTTTGGCGATTGGTCGGTCCTTGCGATTCTTTTAAGTGTTGCAGTTCGATTGTATCAAGCCCGACACGCACATCTTTGAGAATGTCGGTCTGGCGAACCGGTGAATGAATCGGTATCAGGGCATAACGGGGTGCAATCAGTCCATAGCGGTAAAGCATGCGGTGCAAAAGTTCGTTATAGGCTTTGGTGTCTGTAGGTCTTTCCGCCACTTCGATAATGTCGTTCCAGCTTGCACGAATGAGACGAAATGCACTCCATTCGGCTCCAACAGAACGGACAATGGAAGCTGTTGCGGCTGCAACAATAATTCCCAGAATCATTGCCGTGTTGATATTGATAAAATTATAAAAATCGCCGCTCAAGCGGGATTGCAGCAATAACAGATTGGGCAGGTTCACCGCCATTGTCATGCCCATGGCAAATTTTGACGGAATAGCCATCATGACACCAGCAGGTATCAGCACAAGTGCCAGACTAAGCATGAGCGGCAAATAGCCGTCGACAAGCGGTAAAAGACCGAATTGAAGAACAAAGGCAATGACAAGAACAAGAAGAATTTGCTTGAGCATTCCGCGAATTGCAGGAACAGGATCATCTTTCGTTGCAAAAAGGCTGCTGAAAATACCGGTCATCATGGCAGCGGTTGCGCCTTGTGTCCATTCTGTCATACGCCACAAAGTAACAGTAATAAAAATGGCAAGGATTGCAGAAAAAGCTGAAAGAAACGCAATGCCGAAATCGTAGTGAATCGATCTTACTTCGCCTAAAAAATCGAAACGGTGCCAACGCAATTTATGTTGGGTGCCGTTGACGATGTCATTGCGCAAATGCAGACAGTCGGAATAGATTTCCATAATATCGACAAGGCGCAATGTCAGATTGCGTGAAACGAGATCAAGCCACACTTTCGAGCGGCCAATATCATCCAATACGGATTGCTTCAAAGCTTTGATACGGGCAATGCCTTCCGGCTTCATCGGTTCATGGGTTTGTAACCATGCAGATGTTTCCCCGATAAGTTCGTCAAGTTTGGTGTTGTTGCTCTTGCCGCCACATTGCTCGTCGAGCAATTTGTTGCGCTGGTTGATGAGATCGTTACAGCTTGCCACCATTGGCAGCAACGAGACCATGCGGCTTTGTAGCACACGCATTGCGTTCACTGTCGATGGCAATGTGGAGGAGTCATAAGTGACATGGGTGGTAAAAGCGCGCAAATCGACAGCATCAATTGCGAGTTTTTGGCGCCTTTGCAATGCGTCTTCGCTTTTGCCTTGTCCTTTAATATACATAATGGCAAGGTCGGCGCTGTTTTTCAGCCATTTGTCGATACGCTCGGCAAGAACCGGCCCTGCATGACGGGGAAAAACAAGGCGGCCGACAAGCGCGGCAGAAATGATGCCGACGCCGATTTCTTCAACACGACTTGCCGAATAATCAAAAACGGTTTCCGGCGCGTCAACAACCATAAATCCGATAATGCCGACGCTATAGCCGGCAAGCATGGAAACATAAGCGCGCGGGCTGCGATCCAATACACTGACAAACAAACAACCGCCAAGCCAGAGAGCGAGCCCCAAAGTTGTGAGTTCCGGCGAGGGGATAAGATGCGGTATAATAATGACTGTCGCCATACCGCCGATTGCGGTACCGAGAAGTCGATAAAAGGCTTTTGATGTCAAAGCGCCCGACAAAGGATGGGCAACAATATAGACGGCTGTAATTGTCCAATAGGGGTTGGGAAGATCACACAAAAAGGCGATATAGAGAGCCAAACCCGCCGCTGCGATAGTTTTTAACGAGAATACGACATCCCATACAGTCGGTTGTTTTACGCTAACAGTCATATATTTTCAAACAAACACAATAAGCGGGCAAAAAGACAATTCTCCTTTGTCCGGAATAACACTATAAAGCTGCTTTCCTACGAGATCACCAATTTGACAGCGTTGAGAGAAGGTAGTTTCTTCTCATATTTAGTTTTATTTTTAGAAAGTTTCTAGTCACCTTTCTGTAAAAAGTGACTACGAATTTTGATACGCACGCGATATTGTTGATCTTGATTTTTCAAAATAGCCGGAAAACCGGCTTGAATGTTCAAATCGGGCGGATATTTCATAAAGCTTATAAAGCGTGGATAAACAGGACATCGTCAGGCCATTCCCGAATTTAAACCGAATTTAAAAAAGAAATGTCAGGAAAGTTAGAAGTGATGCGTGCCAATTACAAATTACAAAGGCTTTTTGTCAAAGAACCTTTGTCACTCCACGAAAAATTGGATTTGAATGAAACCCAGTCGCATTATCTCAAAAACGTCTTGCGGATGAGGGAGGGAAGCGAAGTTCTGCTATTCAACGGAAAAGATGGCGAATGGCGCGCCAAAATTCACGAAATCAAAAAGAAAATTGTGGTGCTCGAACTTGTCGCCAAAGAACGCGAGCAGACCGAACCTGCCGATCTCGTCTATTGTTTTGCTCCGCTCAAACATGCCCGCCTCGACTATATGATACAAAAGGCGGTAGAAATGGGGGCTTCTGTCCTACAGCCGGTTATGACCCATTTCACACAAGTGACCCGCCTCAATGAAGAGCGCATACATGCCAATATTATCGAAGCGTGCGAGCAATGCGGCATTTTGTCAATAAGTTCCTGCCGCTCACCAATTACGTTACCGGCACTTTTGGATAACTGGCAAAAGGAGCGCTATCTCATCTTTTGTGATGAGGCAGCGGAAACACAAAATCCACTTGAAATTTTGAGAAGCTTACCACCGGCTCCCGCTGCTGTTCTTATTGGACCGGAGGGTGGTTTTAGCGACGAGGAGCGCTCGCAACTCAAACATTGTTCTTTTGTTCACGCTATTCCATTGGGGCCCAGAATTTTGCGTGCGGATACTGCGGCGGTTGCTGCCCTTGCGGTTATCAATGCGACATTGGGAGATTGGCGTGACGACGGGCAAAACCGAATGTGAGGCAGGCGGTACTTGAAAGAGCAATGAAAACAGTTCAATGATGAGTGAAATCAAGACAAATTGGAAATTGTGAGTTATGGCGCGCGATATTGAAGATGAAACAACAATCAACGGTTTTGAAGATCTGGTAAATTATCTTGCTGCGGGCTCGAAAGAACCTGACAAATGGCGAATCGGCACCGAACACGAAAAATTTCCGTTTTTTGTCGAGGGTAACCGCCCTGTCCCTTATGAAGGGAAAAGAAGTATCCGTGCCCTGCTTGAGGGAATGCAAGCCATGCTCGGGTGGGAACCGATATTGGATGAAGGAAAAATTATCGGTTTGTTAGAGCCGACAGGTGCCGGTGCCATTTCACTCGAACCCGGCGGACAATTTGAACTTTCAGGTGCACCACTCAAAACAATTCATCAGACTTGCCGTGAGGTGAATGCCCATCTTGCGCAGGTCAAGGAAATTGCCGCGCCCCTCGGTATCGGTTTTTTAGGCCTTGGTGGCAGCCCCAAATGGCGTCTTGATGAAACGCCGCAAATGCCGAAATCGCGCTACCATATTATGACCAACTATATGCCCAAAGTGGGCAAGCACGGTCTTGATATGATGTATCGTACCTGCACAATTCAGGTCAATCTCGACTTTTCGTCGGAAACCGATATGCGCCGCAAAATGCAGGTTTCGATGAAATTGCAGTCCATTGCCACCGCGCTTTTTGCAACTTCCCCCTTCACGGAAGAAAAACCCAACGGTTTTATGTCATGGCGTTCCGAAATATGGCGCGACACCGATAACCGGCGTTCGGGTGTTCTTCCCTTTGTATTCAATGAAAATTTCGGTTTTGCCGATTACGCAAGATGGGCACTCGATGTTCCGATGTATTTCATTGTACGCGACGGGCATTACCATGATTGCACCGACATAACATTCCGCCAATTCATGGAAGGTGCTTTAAAGGGAAAAGTTGACGATTACCGCGCCAATATGGGCGATTGGATCAACCACCTTTCAACATTATTTCCCGAAGTGCGGCTCAAACGTTTTCTGGAAATGCGCGGTGCCGATGGTGGTCCATGGCGGCGTATTTGTGCATTGCCGGCTTTCTGGGTCGGGCTCCTCTATGATAAGGAAGCGCTCGATAGTGCCTATGAGATGACAAAAGATTGGGGCTATGAAGAAGTTCTTGCTATGCGCAATCTTGTTCCGGTCAAAGGATTGAAGACGCCTTTCCGGAATACGACCATTCTTGAAATTGCCCGTCAGGCTCTGGAAATTTCGCGCAAAGGCCTTGCAAACCGCAAAAAACTCAACGTCGATGGCGATGATGAAACGCGTTTTCTGGATCCGCTTTTCGAAGTTGCAATGACAGGCAAATGCGATTCGGAACGGTTATTATCGAAATTCCATTCGGTTTGGGGTGGTTCTGTCGATCCGGTTTTCTTGGAATACGCCTATTAACCTTTTCCTCAACACTTGGCCTTTGCGCAACGCTATGAGAGGCAAGGTAAACTGGTGCGCAGTCAAAAGGTCGGATTAGACCGCCTCTTGATAAAAACGCGCGCAGGGCAGGCAAGACCTGCTTAAAAAATAGCGCGGTTTAAAAAGTTCCGTTTTCATTTTGAAAATCCGGAACCGTTTTTGCCGTTTAAAAATAGAGCTTTTCAAAATACGAGGCTGCTTTAAAAAAGCTTCATAAAACGAATTCTATTGTCCAATTCCATGTCAAATAGACTTTGGCTCCGGAAAAGTTGTGTAATTTTCAATAAAAGTAAAATTAAAATCCTGATTGTCTTGTTTTTGGACATGTCGAGTTCCCATATCAGTAATGAGTAAACAAAAGAGGAAAGGGATTTCTCAATGCAGCATGTCGATATTCCATCAATGTCGGATTTTAACAAATTACGAGAGGTGCGCGCCGACGCATGTGTATCAATATACTTGCCGACGACACCGATTACATCCGAAATTGGTGCCAGTAAAATTGAGTATGCCAATCAAGTGAAGGAGGCATTGGCACAATCCCAATCCCTTACAGATAAACGGCGTCTGGCAAATCTGGAAACGCTTCTGACAGGACTTTCCGATTATGAAGAGTTCTGGTTGAAACAGGCGCGTAGTCTCGCCGTTCTTGCCACACCAGATCGTATCTGGACATTCCGTCTTGCCAACCGTTTGAAATCATTTGTTGAAATTGCAGACCGGTTCATGTTGAGCCCGCTTCTTCGTTCGATTACCTTTGCCCATACGGCTCATGTGGTGGCTATTTCAGAATCGAAAGTAAGACTTATCGAAATTGCAAGTGATATCGAGCCATTCGAAGTCAAAGTGCCGGACATGCCCAAGGACATCAATAGCGCTGTCGGCACCAGTAACGAGAGAATCAGTTCCAATAGTGCAGTGCGGTTGACCCAATATTGCCGTCTGATTGATTCAGCTTTGCGTCGTTATCTGACGAGACCGGATATTCCTTTGATTATTGGCGGAAATGAAGCAATGATCAATGCGTTCCGTTCGGTTTATGGCGGCAACAACCTTATCGGAGAAATTGTCAATGCCGGACTTGATCGGGCAAACCCGACAGAAATCGGGGATCTCGCTCGTCCCGTTCTTGACCGTTATTATGAACGGCAAGTGGCCGATATCCGCTCGCGGTTCGAACATTTGACAGCCGAAGGGCGTACCACAACAGATATTGCGCTTGCAGCTCGTGCAGCTACGATCGGTCAGATCGATACATTGCTTGCCGATATGGATGAAATGGTTCACGGGACTGTTGATGAAACAACCGGAGCTGTCAGTTTCGGCAAAGAGGGACCGGATACCTATAATGTGGTCGACGAGATTGCAAGCCGCGTACTTGCCAATGGTGGACATGTGCTAGCCGTTCGCAAGAGCGACATTCCCAATCACCAATCGCTTGCAGCAATTTTCCGTTTCAGAATGTAGGAAAATTTCGTTTTGTTGATGCCACTCACAAAAACGGGCGGCATCGTTTAAAAAGCGAAGATTTTGGCAATAAGCAGAAACGAAAGCCCGCAACAAATCCTGTTCGGGCTTTTTGGTTTTTTAAAACTTGCGAATTTTATGTAACCACAGTCCTATTCGAATTTTATGTAACCACAGGCCTATTCGATATAAGACGCGGGCGATGATTAGCCGCGGGTACGGCTTTGGCCTTCTCTTGCCGGTTTGAAACTCGGGTCAAGACTGACGGCTTTTGTATAGGAAGCATAAGCTTTTTTCTTGTCGCCACGATGTTCATAAACCATTGCCTGATTTGACCAGCTTTCAGCATTACTACCATCCAATCGTATGGCAGCGTTGAAATCATCAAAAGCATTATCCCAGTCGCCAAGCGCTGCATAGGAGAGGCCACGTCCATTATAAGGGGCAGGCGCATTGGGTTGGCGCGACATGGCTGCACCGAAATCGGCAATGGCCTGTTGCTGGTCACCGCGTGCCTGTTCGATCAGTGCGCGGTTATGCCATGCACGTCCGTCGGTTGTGCCAGCCTGAATGGCACTGTTGAAATCATTATAGGCAAGATCAAGCTTGCCACTCAAACGATAGACATTGCCGCGCCCGATCAACGCAACATCATAATTCGGGTTGATTGCCAAAGCACGGTTATAATCGGCAATAGCAGCCGACATATTTCCTGTATTGCGATAAATCAAAGCACGATTGGCATAGGCTTTATAGAAATTGGAGTCGAGCGCTATAGCGGACGTAAAATCGGCAATGGCTTCTTTGTTTCGACCTGCGCGCCCATAAGCCGAGCCGCGCACATTGTAACCGTCAGGGTCGCGTGGATTGGCTTTAATAACGGCTGTCAGAGAAGAGATATTCTCATGCGAGCCCTGGGCAACATCTTCAGGATCAAGAACACCGCTGGAAGACGTACAACCGGCCAAGGCGATAGCCGCAAAAAGAAAGACTGCTGATAGTTTCAATTTTTTCATCGGGCACGATCCTGATACAGACAATTCCACGGGGTCAAATGCGTCATGTCTGACGACTTGGATATAACAAAAAAGTGGAAATGCACGGCGCATCTCCACTTGAAGTCAGGCGAAATTCAGTTTCGCATAAATTGGTCTTTCCTGAAACAAATTAAACCATACGAGAGAAAACTCTACAAATCTGGCAAAAAATTTCAGCAAAATTCCGAATATCAATGAGCAGAACCGCGCCCGCTCACCAAACCTTCACGTTGTGCACGCTTACGTGCCAACTTACGAGCACGCCGAACAGCCTCGGCCTTTTCACGGGCACGCTTTTCCGACGGCTTTTCATAATGG
This sequence comes from Bartonella sp. W8122, assembly GCF_016102485.1. Lineage (NCBI taxonomy): Bacteria > Pseudomonadati > Pseudomonadota > Alphaproteobacteria > Hyphomicrobiales > Bartonellaceae > Bartonella > Bartonella sp. W8122. Next base: position 56,856 of record NZ_JACFOO010000002.1, on the reverse strand, counting down.
CCGCGCATCTTCATTTCACGGAAGATGCCTTCACGTTGCATTTTCTTTTTGAGCGCACGGAGCGCCTGGTCAACATTATTATCGCGAACGAGTACTTGCACGTTTAATCCTGCTTTGTTTTTACTATCTCTGTTAAGTGGGAATACCCCAAAACGACCAAGCCTTTTCAGGTAAGGTTTTAAATGATTGTGGTGCCAATACCATAAAAACAGTTCGCTTGTCTATATTGGTTTTCCAAAAGCTGTGTTTTTTAAAAAAATAGCTGTCTTTTTATTTTTCTATTCACGTTTTTCGATAAAAACCGGCAAAACAACGCGAAAATGACGTTAAAATTGTCGTCATTGCTCTAATAATTCTCCCCATAACAGATATTTAAATAAAAATTGTGACGGGGCTGACCAGATCTAGAATGAATAGAATGAAAACCGACTCGCTTCTACAGTTTTGGTTCGAGGAATGAATCGTTGAAAAATAATCGCCTTTGTTAAAAATTTATCCGGCAGCAATAGATCCGCCCACACTATATCCGGTCCAATAGAGTTGAAGCGGAAAAGGGATAAATCAGCAAGAAAAACCGCAAAATGGAAGAAAATATTGGCAAATGCCCGCTGTCACCGGATTGATCAAAAACCTTTTTGGAGAGTGGTGTTGCAAGACGGCAAACCTGATTGTCGTTTCGAGACCGCAGTGCTTCACCTTTGCAAGGCCGGAAAAGACCTATTGTTCAAACGGATCCGGCTATTGTTTTCGGCGAACAAGGGGGCGCCGTTCAAATAAAAACAGGTCCGCACATAGGCGCTGCTTAAAGCTATAAATAGGTAGATATAAATTTATGCCACTTAAAAATTACGAAGCCTTTGGCGGAACCATGGCAATTGTAATCCAGTCGGCAGTCAAAGCCGGTTTTTTCACATTTTCGATTTCAAGAGTGACACCGTAATGAAAAACAATTCTGCCCGACGGGCGAATTTCGGCATCGCTTAAAACAAAATGGGCGCGAACTTTTGCACCGCTTTTGACGGGGCTCATCAAACGCACTTTGTCAAAACCGTAATTGATACCCATTGTTGTCCCCTCAAGCTCGGGGAGCGCCTCATAAGCCAATGTCGATAGCAGCGAAAGGGTTAGAAAACCATGGGCAATTGTGCCGCCAAAGGGCGTTTCTTTGGCGCGTTTTTCGTCAACATGAATCCATTGATGGTCATCGGTTGCATCGGCAAACTGGTTAATCATTTCCTGTGTGACAGTACGCCAATTCGAAACGCCTACTTCTTTGCCGATTGAAGCGGGAATATCGTCAACAGTCACTTTGCCGGGCATGAGTGTTTTTCCTTATCAATATTTTTGCGGTTGCCTCTTATTGGTGAAAGACCGCTTATGTCATGAATTCAAGCTGCTTATACAGGTCAAATAATTTTCGCGCAAATTTTTGTTTGGAAAATGTGGAGCTTTGTTATTCTGCTCTTGGCTTTCTGCTCCCAACCCTCCGTTCTTTGTCGTCAATCAATGACGAGCCTTGCAATTCTTTAGCGTTGTTATTAGACCTTTGAAGAAAGGATTATGCGCTGAACGACTGGCAAAACCCGATGATAGAAATATTTTGTCGGGTTGATGAATGATCGTTTTTTACCGGAGAATTTTTTGAAATGACAAGCAATGTAGCCCTTATCGGTTTGGCCCGCGACCTCAAAAAACGCGAAGACAGTGGCAAGCCTATCCGCATAGGGCTTGTCGGTTGCGGGGAAATGGGTACCGACCTTTTAACAGGCGTCGCCCATATGAATGGTATAGAGGTTGCAGCGGTTTCAACACGCACACCCGAACGGGTGCTTGATGCGGCAAAAATTGCCTATGATGAAACGGGGCATGCAAAGGAAGTTTCCAACGCGTCGGAAATGACAGCAGCAATCGAAGAGGGAAAAATTGCCGCCACCGACGATCTTGATATGTTGCTAAAAAACGAGCTTGTCGATGTTATCGTCGACGCGACAGGCTATCCCGAGGCAGGCGCGGAAATCGGTTATAAAACGCTACAAAACAACAAACACGTTGTTATGATGAATGTCGAGGCAGATGTCACAATTGGTCCCTATCTTAAGCATGAAGCCGAAAAACGCGGCCTTATCTACACACTTGGAGCTGGTGACGAGCCGTCTTCCTGCATGGAGCTTATCGAATTTGTTTCGGCACTCGGGCATAATGTTGTTGCAGCCGGAAAGGGCAAAAACAACCCGCTCGATTTTGATGCAATTCCCGATCATTATGAAGAAGAGGCACAAAAACGCAATATGAATGTGCGTATGCTTGTCGAATTCATTGATGGTTCAAAAACCATGGTCGAAATGACGGCCATTGCCAATGCAACCGGCCTTGTTCCCGATTGCCCCGGAATGCATGGCCCGAAAGCCGACATAGATCGCCTGAACAAGGTGCTCATTCCTGAAAAAGATGGTGGCGTTTTATCAAAAGCCGGCGTTGTCGATTATTCGATCGGGCGGGGCGTTTCACCGGGAGTTTTTGTAGTTGCAGAAATGCGCCATCCCCGTGTTTGGGAACGTATGGAAGATTTGAAAATTGGTGAAGGGCCTTATTTCACGTTCCATCGTCCTTATCATCTCACAGCTATGGAAGTGCCGCTTACTTGCGCACGGGTCATGCTTTACGGAAAGGCCGATATGGTGCCGCTTGACCGGCCGGTTGCAGAAGTGTGTGCCGTTGCCAAAAAAGATTTGAAACCCGGTGACAAGCTCGATTTTATCGGACTTTATACCTATCGCGCATGGAATATGACAGTCGAGGATGCAAGGAAGCACGAGGCAATTCCCTGTGGTCTGCTTGAAGGGGCAACAGTCACCGCACCGATCAAGAAAAACGAACTCATCACTGCAAACAATGCTGCAATCAATGAAGACCAGTGGATTGCACGCTTGCGTAAAAAACAGGATAAACTCATTTACGGCTGATCGGGAGTTTTAAAACATCGCGGCTGATAAATGATAAAAATACGATTATAGCCACCATTGGATAAGGCTTTGTATTTGGCAAACAGGAAAGCTGATTTTTTGCAAAATGTGAAGCCAAGAGTTTGTTTTTTGCGTCAGACAACGTCTCTCGTCAAAAGGGGCCTATGCTATTGTAATTTTTAAAGCCCTTGATGCGTGACGTTGCCGGATAGCAACCGTCGAAAAGGGGAAACGGAAAGGCATAACCCGTCATCTACTTTCTGAAGTTCTCATGTGCCTTGGCCAACAAGACGGACTTCTCTTTATCAACGACACGCAACATCAAAGACCGGCAATTTTCCGTTTGTCCGCTTTACCTTCGATGATTCATGCGGCCGAGATTCCCATAGTTTCAAATTCTCGTTGGAATGAAAAAGGCCAAGAAGGAAGAAAAGGCGAACGAAGCGGGGCGTTCGAGAATAAGTGTAATTTGTTCTTCACGCCACAAGTTTATCACGCTGAGAGGTTATAGCTGCTACTGCGGTTTTTAAAGTGGAATTACGCGGCGGTTTAAGAACCGGATAAACAGAAATTCCGTCAACATGACTCAAACGAAAAGGCATTCTTCAACAAGCGCAATCACGAAAATCACGGCGAGAAGAAGCCCTGCATGATCGTTTTATGAAATATCTATAGGAACCCGTCTCTTCGCATTGCGGAGCCAAAAATAGAGACAGACCGTTATTTTGGCTGTGAAAGCTTTTGAAATTCAATCAGGCAAACCCTTTAAAGGGAAATTGCGTTTTGCTTGTCCCGATAAAGACCTTCAATTCGGAACGCGGGGTTTGCGCGGTTTGGTAAGCACATTCCAATAGAGCACAACGAAACCTAAAAAAGCCAGAATCCATAAAGTTCCGGCAAGGTGAAGTGTCGGCAGATTGTTATTGGCAATGCCGGCAAAAAGCCGCAGCCAGACCGATAGAAAAAGTGCAAGGTAAACCAGAACAACAGGCCAGGAAACTGTAAGCGGGCGGCCTGCGTGACCAAGGCTTGCGCGTGTCATAACGGCCATTGTCATCATGCCGATACCACCGGCCATCCATAAATGTTGCACGGGTGCGCGCCCTCCCGGAATAATTCCGAATGTGCCGAGCGCCAAAGCGATAAACCCTAACGGAATAAACAGAAAGCCGACATGAAGCACAAAAACCAGCGGTTCTTTCAAAGTTGCCAAACCCCGCCAACGTTGAAGCCGGTAAAGATTGGCAATGCCACAAAGCCCGCATAATAGGGCGGTCAATTTCGTATCGGGAACAACTACCCACAAAACAAGGCAAATAGCCGTAAAAACCATGATGGTTTGGTCAACGCGCCCGTGTGGAGCCGGTAGTTTTGTTTCCCCGCGTTTGGCAAGCCAATTTCGTGTGAAGCTTGGCACAATCCGGCCGCCAATAATGGCAATAAGGAAAACCGCAATGGCAAGAGCAAGACGTGCCCCATAGCCGTCGGCAGCATAAACGCCATTGAAAGCTTCACAATCAAAAATCAGATTGGCGCAAAAAAGCAGTACAAGCAGAATAAGCACTTTGAGATTGCGCCAATTTTTTCCATATATAATTTCGCGCCCGATTGCGATGGTGAAAAGAAGCGGGAACAGCAAATCAAGGCCGACTGTTACTGTTGCAGGCAGATCGGATGAAAGCACCATGGCAATGCGTCCGATAAGCCATACGGATACGAGGCCCAAAAGCGGCCAGCCGACAATGGGCAAACGACCGGTCCAATTGGGAACGGCAGTCATTAAAAAACCGGCAATGACAGCCCATAAATAACCGAAAAGAAAGCTGTGGGCATGCCAGGAAAACGGATCAATCCCGATTGCCAGAACATCTTTTCCGGAGAAAAGGAAAATCCAGATAAACAGGCTGAATACAGCCCAGATACTTGCAAACAGAAAAAACGGACGATAACCATAACTCAAAAGTGCCGGACCTTGCCACGCTCTCATCTGTTTGGCTGAACTTGCCATGATTGTTCCTCTAAAAAGATGCCGCCTTGATGGCGGCATCTTAAGGTTTATTCCATGGCTTTGACAATGCTTTCGACCATTTTTTTGGCATCGCCAAAAAGCATCATGGTGTTGTCACGGAAAAACAGCTCGTTTTCAACGCCCGAATAGCCTGTTCCCATACCACGTTTCAGGAACAGAACTGTTCCCGCTTTCGACACGTCGAGAATCGGCATGCCATAAATCGGCGAAGATGGATCCGATTTGGCGGCAGGGTTGGTCACGTCATTGGCACCAATGACAAAAGCAACATCTGCTTCGGCAAATTCGGAATTGATATCGTCAAGCTCGAAAACTTCGTCATAAGGCACATTGGCTTCGGCAAGCAGCACATTCATGTGACCGGGCATACGACCGGCAACCGGATGAATGGCATATTTGACTTCAACGCCGTTTTCTTTGAGCTTGTCGGCCATTTCACGAAGTGCATGCTGGGCCTGTGCAACGGCCATACCATATCCCGGTACGATAATGACCTTGTTGGCGTTTTTCATAATGAATGCGGCGTCGTCTGCCGAACCCTGTTTGACAGGACGGCGTTCAACTTCATTATGTCCGGCAGGGCCGGCAGTTTCACCACCAAATCCGCCGAGGATCACCGAAATGAACGAGCGGTTCATGCCTTTACACATAATGTAGGAAAGAATAGCCCCCGATGAACCAACCAGCGCGCCGGTGATGATCAAAGCCATATTTCCGAGCGTGAAGCCGATACCTGCGGCAGCCCATCCCGAATAGGAATTGAGCATGGAAACAACAACCGGCATATCCGCGCCACCGATCGGCACAATCAGTGTGACCCCGATAACGAGCGATAAAAGCACAATAAGCCAGAAAACCAGATGGCTTTCGGTTCCGACAAGTGCGGCGATGAGAACAACGATTGCCACTGCAAGAACAATATTGATCAAGTGACGGTTCGGCAAAATAATCGGTTTACCGGACATACGCCCGTCAAGTTTTAAAAACGCAATGATGGAACCGGTAAAGGTTATCGCACCGATTGCAACACCGATTGCCATTTCAACAAGTGCCCGCCCATGAATGGAGCCGATTTCACCGATACCGAATGAATGCGGCGAATAAAGTGCACCGGCGGCCACCATAACGGCAGCAAGACCGACGAGTGAATGGAAAGAGGCAACAAGTTGCGGCATTGCTGTCATGGCAATGCGGCGGGCAATGACTGCACCGATAGCACCACCAATGGCAAGACCTATAATAATAAGGACAAGGCCACCGAAGCTTGGACGGGCAAGCAGCAATGTTGTGATGATGGCAACGGCCATGCCGACCATGCCATAGGCATTGCCTTTCCGGCTGGTTGTCGGATGGGAAAGTCCGCGCAGTGCCATGATGAACAGAACACCGGAGACGAGATAAAGGAAGGCTGCAAAATTAACACTCATAGGTTCAAGCCTCACTTATCTTTTTTCTTGTACATGGCAAGCATGCGCTGGGTAACGAGAAAGCCGCCGAAAATATTGACGCTTGCAAGTACCAAAGCGATGAAACCGAAAGTGCTTGCGAAACCTGAAGCCGAAAGGCCGACAGCAAGCAGCGCACCAACGACGATAACCGAAGAAATTGCATTGGTAACAGCCATGAGCGGTGTGTGGAGAGCCGGTGTGACGGCCCAGACAACATAATAGCCGACAAAAATTGCCAGTACGAAGATCGCAAACTGGAAAATGAACGGGTCAATAACACCGCCTGTCGCATTGTGAACGGCATCAACGGCATTATTGGAAATTTGGCCGCCAGCTTCGCGCACAGCGGCAATGGCCTGATCGAGACCTTGAAGGGCTTTGTCGAGAGCCTCGTTAGACATTATTTGGCTCCTTTTTCATCTGTTTTCTTATCTGCTTTTGCGGCTGGTTCTTTAGATTTTGAGGATGTACGCTTTGCCGGTTTTTCGCCCTTTTCATCGGCTTTTTTTGCCGGAGCGGGTTTTTTATCGGCGTCTTTTTTTACCCCTTCTTCTGCAAAGCGGGGATGAACAACATGACCGTCGAAAGTAAGCAATGTGGCTTTCACGAGTTCGTCATTCCGGTCGATGGTAAATGCCTTCGCCTCCTTGTTTGTCATGATATCGACAAAGGCATAAAGATTGCGCGCATAAAGCTTTGAAGCAGTAGCGGCAATGCGGCCCGGAACATTGGTAAAGCCGATAATTTTAACGCCTTCCACTTCAACAACCTTGTTGGCAACGGCGCCTTCGACATTGCCACCTCTTTCAACAGCAAGATCAACCACGACCGAACCCTGGCGCATGGTTTTGAGCATTGCTTTTGTGATAAGGCGCGGTGCCGGACGACCGGGAATCAACGCGGTTGTAATGACGATATCCTGTTTGGCAATATGCTCGGCAGTCAAAGCCGCCTGTTTTTGCTGGTATTCCTTCGACATTTCCTTGGCATAGCCACCAGCAGTTTCAGCAGCTTTGAATTCATCATCCTCGACGGCGATAAATTTTGCACCGAGTGAAGCGACCTGCTCTTTTGCCGCAGGACGTACGTCATTTGCCGTAACAGATGCACCAAGACGCCGCGCAGTGGCAATTGCCTGAAGACCGGCAACACCGGCACCCATAACGAAAACCTTGGCAGCCGGAACGGTACCGGCGGCAGTCATCATCATGGGGAGGGCGCGGTCATAATATTCGGCAGCATCAATCACTGCCTGATAACCGGCAAGATTTGCCTGTGATGACAGAACATCCATGACTTGCGCACGCGTAATGCGCGGCATGAATTCCATCGAAAAAGCATTCAATCCGGCTTTGGCCATGGCCTTGACATCATCCTCGTGGCCGAATGGATCGAGAATGCCGATGAGATTGGCACCCTTTTTATAGAGGGATATTTCCTTGGCATCCGGACGGCGCAATTTCAAAATGATGTCGGCTTTATTTGCCTCGTTCGCACCAACGATTTTTGCACCGGCTTCCTTGTAGTCCTCGTCACTTATCAAGGACTGGAGACCGGCACCTTTCTCGACCGACACATCATAGCCGAGATTGATAAGCTTTTTGACAGTTTCCGGAGATGCGGCAACGCGCGTTTCCCCTTCGGCTGTTTCTTTGGCAACAAAAACTGTTTGACCCAAATGTTATCTCCTTGAGTTTCAGGGAAGACAGGCTGCCTATCGACAGTCTCTTCTCCCCACCTATTCACAATGCCGGATTATTTCAGAAAAATCGAAACGATTTAGTAGTAACGGTAAAAGCACATTATTTCCAGTGCTTTTGCTAAAATTTCGTTTTTCACACGTCTTATCGTGGATAGTTCAGGAAAAAACTTTTTCAAATGTGCCTGTCTTAACGAAAACCGGTCATTTGACAAAAGCTTGTTTTCCTTAAATATTGATCCGATAATATAAAAGGGAACACAAATGGCTGAACATTTAAAACCGCTTATTGCGGTACCTGCCGATTGCCCCGCTTTTGACGGTTATGTCTGGCATGGTGCACCTCAGCAATATCTTGAAGCCGCGTCGAAAGTGGCCGATGTTGCCCCCCTTATCGTGCCATCGCTTGGGGCCGGAGCCGATGTCCAGTCTATCCTTTCGGTGGTTGATGGTGTTCTCATCACCGGCGCAAAATCCAATGTAAATCCGGCACGTTATGGTGAAAAAGCAACCGCCGACCACGAACCGTTCGATTTTGCCCGAGACGAAACATCTTTTTTCCTCATTGATGCAGCAATCAGGCAAGGTTTGCCGCTTCTTGCCATTTGTCGCGGAATACAGGAACTCAATGTCGCTCTTGGAGGAACACTTTCACCGGCGCTACAAAAAATACCCGGAAAGCTCGATCATAGAGCCAATGATAAAAATGACAGTGACAAAAAATTTGCCATCAGGCAACCGGTTCGAGTGAACGAAAATACGGTGCTTGCAAAAATTGTAGGAACTGGCGAAATCATGGTGAATTCTGTTCACCAACAGGGAATCAACAAGCTGGCACCACATCTTGTTGCCGAAGCGACAGCTCCCGATGGCACAATAGAAGCTGTCAGTGTGAAGGATGCAAAAGGCTTTGCACTTGGTGTCCAATGGCATCCCGAATATTGGGCAACAAGCGATATACCATCAAACAAAATATTCAAAGCATTCGGCGAGGCAGTGCATCAACATAAAGATCAGCGTCTTGAAAAAACGGAGCTGTGAAAAAACAGCTACCCTCAAAAAACAGGTGTCTTGAAAAAAGCATTTCGGAAAAAGAGAAAACAGTTAAAAAACGAAACCCGTCTTATGATGCCGGAATGACAGGATATCAAAATTTAAAGTTTTCAGATTTTTCTCGGTACCATGCGACCGGTTGATTGGCGAATGCGCAATTCCGGTTTAATGAGATCATGACCATTTTTGACTTCGATGCCGTTTAAAAGGTCAAGGAGAGCACGCGCTGCACGCCTTCCCACTTCCCTCTGACCGTTCCAGACTGTGGTGAGCGAGGGTGTGGCAATTTCGGCTTCCTCAAGATCATCATAGCCGGTCACAGAAATATCCCGCCCTGCAACAAGGCCAGCACGGGCAATTCCGTTCATCAAGCCGATTGCGGCAAGGTCATTGAAACAGACGGCAGCAGTCGGTTTATCTTTGAGAGCCAGAAATTGCGGTGCTATCTCGAAACCTGCCTGTTTTGTCCGAGGTCCTTCAAGGCGCCATTCCGGTTTGACCTCGAGTCCGGCAAGTTGCATGGCATGGCGATAGCCTTCATAACGGTCATGTCCGGTCGAGGTGTAATCTGTACCGCCAACCATAGCAATGCATTTATGCCCGAGAGAAATGAGATGGTTGGTGGCAAGAGAAATGCCGTAAGTATCGTCGCCGCGAAACACCGGTACGTCCACTCCTTCAACATGGCGCGCAACAAAGACAACAGGCAAACCGTTATTTTGTGCCATTTCAATGTCTTTTGCAGGGGTTCCGATTGCCGGTGACATGATAACGCCATCAGCTCCGAGCTGAAGAAGCGTTTCCAGAAAATTGCGTTGCTTGTCCAACTGGTCATAATGGTTGGAAAGGATGAAAGTTTGCCGTGAACGGTCGAGTTCCGTCTCGATCGAGCGCAATATTTCGGCAAAAAACGGATTCATAATGTCGTGGACAACAACCCCCACAATGCCGGAGCGCGATGTGCGCAAACTTGCTGCACGGCGGTTATAGATATAGCCGATATTACGGGCGTAATCCTTGATTTTTTCACGTGTATCATCTGCTACCAGCGGGCTGTCACGCAGTGCCAACGAAACTGTGGCTGTCGAAACATTTAACGCATCAGCAATCGTGGAAAGTTTAATTTTTTGCGCCAATGCTCTTTATTCCTCGAAAATGAATTAAATTTTAGCGTTTAAACCGTCAAATCGGAAGAACGGGAATTTCCCCGATTGGTTCGAGAAAAGTCGCCAAGCTTCAGGAGTGATTGATAAACGTTTATTTTAAAGGAAACTATAGTCATTTTAAACTGTTTTGTTCAATGAACAATTCATTGGAATAAGGGAAAACAGTGTATTTTTTAAAATTCGCTTCGCCATTTTATTGATTATTTAAAAGTCGATCATTTGAAAGAGGTGGAAAATTTTGTTTTTCCACCTCCCGATAATCAAGTGAAATTCGACTATTAGTTTTTGTGCCAGCCGGTTTTAAAATAATGTCGGCATGTTCATCGGCCGGCATGTTCATCGGCCGACATGTTCATCGATATGTATCGGTTAAAAGTGATTGCTGCTGCTCAAGATTTTTATGGATTCTGTCCATGAGGGTCAGCAAAGTAAATTGCTCTTGTTCATCAAGACCACCGGTCACTTCCCGCTCGGTCTCTTCAAGTGCCCTTTCGATGAGGTCGACAATGTTATGGCCGTCTTTCGTAAGAAAAATATGAAATTTGCGCTGGTCTTTGTGTGATCCACGTTTGGTAACAAAACCTTGTTCCTGAAGACGCGCTATCGTTTTTGTGACTGTAGGAAGTTTTACGCCCAAGCGTTTGGCCAGGCTTCCGGGCGATTGCCCGTCTTTCATCGCCAACAACAAAATTATTCTATCTTGACCGGCATATAAACCAAATTCATAAAGACGACGAGCCAATAAGGTCTTCATCATTCTTGCTGTTGATTGGACGATCTCTAACGCTGGTATCCGAGTTTTGTCTGGCATTATATCTTTGTCTCCCCGAAGACGTTTTTGGAAGAAATAACGATTCACTTGTCTAGTATATCAACCTGATTCGTTAATTTTCACAAAATGGTGAATTTATCTATAACATGTAAGGGCAACAAAATCTGTGTATAGCCAAATAAAAATAATTCGATAAGGATTAAAATAGTGAAAAAAGAAGATCAAATAATAGCAATTTTGCCTTTGGGTGCCCATGAATATCATGGTCCTCATTTGTCACCGACGACGGATGCTGTCATTGCCGGGGCTTTTGCTGAACGTCTTGCATCTTTGTTTCCAACCGCCCCGAAACGTTTGACTCCACTGGAGGTTGAATCTGTCGGCTATTCAATCGAACATAAAGGTCGGCCGTTTACAAAAACATTGGAATATTCACAAGCTATTGACCGTTGGATTTCGATTGGTGCCGATTGTTATAAAAAGGGAATAAAAAAAATTCTCGTTCTCAACGCTCATGGTGGCAATTCGCCATTGATGAATATTGTTATCACCGAATTGCGTTGTCGCTTCAAAATGCTTGCTGTAGCGACCAGTTGGGGACGCTTCGGCCTGCCGGAAGGTTTGATGACGGTCGAGGAAAAAGCCCTTGATATTCATGCCGGCTTTATTGAAACGTCACTCATGCTTTATCTTGCGCCCGACACCGTCAATATGGAAAAAGCACAAAAATTTTCCAACTGGCAAAAAAAATTACAAGAAAAATTCAAATATCTCCGGGCTTATGGGCCATTTCCTTTCGGCTGGAAAATGGCGGATATCAATAGATTGGGTGCGGCCGGAAATGCACTTGCCGCGAATAAAGAGGCAGGAAAAGCGATATTCGATCATGCAATTGAAGGTTTTAGCGGCCTTGTTGAGGATATGTTCGCTTTTGATATTGACGAACTCTCCTAGAAAGCCTCTTTTCCAAAGCTAGAAATTGTTAGCGACATTGCTTATATCGACAACAGTAAAAATTCCCGTCATTTGAAAGGTCATGCTATGAGCGAGACTGAAAACACTCCCCGCAAAATTCCGGTAACTGTTCTGACCGGTTATCTGGGGGCAGGAAAGACAACGCTTCTCAACCGGATTCTGACAGAAAATCACGGCAAACATTACGCTGTTATTGTCAATGAATTCGGCGAGATCGGCATCGACAATGATCTGATTGTCGAATCCGACGAAGAAATTTACGAGATGAATAATGGTTGTATCTGCTGCACAGTGCGCGGCGACCTTGTCCGTGTTGTCGACGGTTTGATGCGACGTCCCGGCCGGTTTGACGGTATCATTATCGAAACCACCGGTCTTGCCGATCCGGTTCCTGTTGCACAGACATTTTTCATGGATGATGATGTCAGGGCAAAATCGCAACTTGATGCTGTTGTGGCACTCGTCGACGCAAAACATTTGCCGTTAGAGTTGAAAGACAGTCGTGAAGCGGAAGACCAGATTGCTTTTGCCGATGTTGTCCTTTTGAACAAGACCGATCTTGTGACCCCGCAGGAACTTGCCGATGTCGAAGCAACAATACGCGCAATCAATCCTTCTGCTGTGATCTTTCGCACCCAACGTTCCAATGTCGATTTGAACGAAGTGCTTGATCGCGGTGCATTCGATTTAAGCCGTGCGCTTGAAAATGACCCGCATTTTCTCGATCATGACGAGGAAGAGGAAGAGCATGTATGCGGGCCTGAATGCGATCATGATCACGATCATGACCATCACCACCATCATCATCATGACCACGAACATCACCACCATGACGGGGACGAGCATGTCCATGGAGCAGCCCTTCATGATGTAACGGTGAAATCGGTTTCTTTACGTGCAGGCGAACTTGATCCGGGCAAGTTTTTCCCGTGGATCCAGCAGATTACCCAAACACAGGGGCCGGATATTTTGAGACTTAAAGGCATTATCGCATTCAAAGGCGATAAAGACCGTTATGTTGTGCAAGGTGTCCATATGATTTTGGAAGGCGACAGCCAGAGACCATGGAAAGAAGGCGAAAAGCATGAAAGCCGTCTGGTCTTTATCGGCCGTAAACTTGATGCCGAAAAGCTCAAAGCCGGTTTCGAGAAGTGTGCCTGAGTTTTGAGAGGAACCTATGCCGACAATTGCACATTGTGACCTCGACAGCTATTGCCTGTTGGCGGGGTTTTTGGATGACCAGCCGGTCTTTGTGACAGCAAATGGTGAAATTACCCTGCTTGGCGAAAAACAAAAAGTGGTCGAGGCACATGAAGGGATTGCCTCTGTTGCTTTATCAAGAGACAAGAAATCGATTATTACCGGCGGTGAAGATGGCCGGATTTGCCGGACAACCAGTGCTCTTCAGTGTAGCGAGCTTGCCCGCCATGAAAAAAAGTGGATCACCTCGGTTGCAGCCGGTCCCGACAATTCTTACGCCTTTGCTTTTTCACGCACGGCATGGGCTGATGGAGGCAAGGGAGCCGATGGAGGCAAGGGGCTTCAGGAGTTTGATCACGAGCGTAGTGTTGAAGATCTTGCTTTCGCACCAAAAGGTCTAAGATTTGCTGTGGCACGATATAATGGTGTGACATTGCATTGGCTAGGTGCCGACACAAAGCCCACCGACCTTACATGGAAGGGCGCACATTTTGCCGTTACATTTTCGCCCGATGGCCGTTATGTCATTTCGTCGATGCAGGAAAATGCCTTGCATGGATGGCGGTTGAGTGACGAACAGCATTTGCGCATGAGCGGCTATCCGGCAAAGGTCAAGAGCTGGTCATGGAGTGCGAAAGGCAAATGGCTTGCGACTTCCGGCGCTCCGGCTGCCATTGTCTGGCCGTTTCAGGCGAAAGATGGCCCGATGGGAAAAGCACCCCTTGAACTTGGCACCCGTGCCGATGCCATGGTCACATGCGTGTGCTGCCATCCGGAAGAAGACATTGTTGCTGCCGGTTTTAATGACGGCATGATTTTGTTCATCCGCTTTGCCGATGCGAAAGAAGTACTTTTGCGCCGTCCCGGAAAAGGTGCCATTTCAACCATGGCCTGGGACGATAAGGGCTATCGGCTGGCATTCGGCTCAGAAAGCGGGGAAGCTGGTATTATCGATATTTCTGCCTAAGAGCCGGAGAATAAGTTTTTAATAAAAATAAAACCACCTGCTGCGCGCAGGTGGTTTTTTAATGAACAGCTCGAACCGGTCAACCCAAAGTCGGGTAATCGGTATAGCCTTTTTCATTGCCGCCATAGAGTGTTGTCTGGTCGACCTCGTTCCATGGAGCATGCTCTTTGATACGGCGAACAAGATCGGGATTGGCGATAAACGGACGGCCGAAAGACACAATATCGGCATAGCCCGACCCGACAGCTTTTTCAGCCATTTCGGCGGTATAGCCATTATTGACCATCCACGCGCCATTGCCACCGGCATCGCGATAGACGTGTTTCAAACGCTTATAGTCGAAGGCATAATCGGCTTCCGTATAATTGCGGTCGCCTCCCGTTGCGCCTTCAATCAGGTGGATGAAGGAAAGCTCATAGGCAGCCAAAGCATCAACATAAAAATCAAAAAGCGGCTGCGGGTCCGGATCATGGGCATCATTGGCGGGGGTTACCGGAGAAATGCGGATACCTGTTCTGCCACCGCCGATTTCTTTTGCAACGGCTTCGGCAACAAGGAGCGGAAAACGGCAACGATTTTCAATCGACCCGCCAAATTCGTCGGTGCGGTGATTGGAGTCGGAGCGCAGGAACTGGTCAAGCAAATAGCCATTGGCCGAGTGAATTTCCACGCCGTCAAAACCGGCAATATCGACAGCATTGCGGGCGGCTTTACGATAATCGTCGATAATGCCGGGAATCTCGGATGCGTCCAATGCACGTGGTGTCGATGTTTGTACAAATTCACCCTGACCATTCTTGTCTTTAATATAGGTTCGGGCTTTTGCCTGCAGGGCAGAAGGGGCAACAGGCGGTTTGCCTGAAGGTTGCAATGAACTGTGGGAAATACGTCCCGTGTGCCAAAGCTGGGCAACAATTTTGCCGCCTTCTTCATGAACGGCATCGGTTACTTTTTTCCAGCCGACAAGCTGGGCTTTTTCGTAAAGGCCCGGAACGTCGATATTGCCTTGTCCCTGTTGTGAAATGGCCGTACCTTCAGATACAATAAGGCCGGCGGTCGAACGTTGGCGATAATAGACAACGTTCAAATCATTGGGTGTTGCATTGGGCGAGCGAGCGCGTGTCAACGGCGCCATGGCAATGCGGTTTTTTAGAACAAGGTCTCCTGCCTTGATCGGGTCAAAAAGTGATGTCATGAAAAGCCCCTTTCATAATGGCTGCAAATTTAAACATAAGGTGAACCGGCCCGATTAAAAAGGGCTTGATTAATTTTTATGAGGGGAGGAATTACGGTTGCGTTCTGGTTTGCAATCCGTAATCTCTCCTTGAAATTGAAAGAATCTGGTAAATAGAATGACGACAATTGCGCAATCAATCTGCCAAACAATTGCTGGCGACATCAAGGCAAGTCAATCTCAGGTTGCTGCCGCAATCGCCCTCATTGACGAGGGGGCAACCATTCCCTTCATTGCCCGCTATCGCAAGGAAGTAACCGGTGGCCTTGATGATGGCCAATTGCGCCTGTTATCGGAACGGCTCATTTATCTTCGTGAAATGGAAGCACGTCGCGAAGCGATTATTCAAGCAATTCGCGAACAGAACAAGCTTAGTCCGGAACTGGAAGAATCTTTAAGAAAAGCAAGCTCGAAGGCCGAATTGGAAGACCTTTATCTCCCGTTCAAACCAAAGCGGCGTACCCGTGCCGAAATTGCCAAAGAAAACGGCTTATTGCCGCTTGCGGAGGAAATTCTGAAAAATCGGAACGAAGAACCGGAGCTTCTTGCCAAAGATTATATCAATGACAAAATTTCCGATGTCAAAGCTGCTCTTGACGGTGCTCGCGATATTATTTCGGAAACCATGGCGGAAAATGCCGAACTCATCGGAAATTTACGTCACTATATGCAATCACATGCCTTTATCCATGCCAAGGTTGTTGCCGGTAAAGAGCAGGAAGGCGCGAAATTTTCCGATTATTTTGACCATAGCGAAAAATGGTCGACTGTGCCAAGCCATCGCGCACTGGCAATGTTTCGCGGGCGTAACGAAGAAATCCTGAATGTCGATATTGAAGTCGACGAGGATATTCCAAATGGCGAAAAACCGGTCATAAAGCTGATTAAACAGGCCTACAAAATCGGCAATCAGCTCCCCGGAGATATTTTTCTTGTGAGTGTCGCTTTATGGGCATGGCGGGTAAAGCTATCTTTACATCTTTCGCTTGATTTGATGCGCGATTTGCATGAGCGCGCCGATGAAGAAGCAATTTCTGTTTTTGCCCTTAATCTCAAAGCACTTTTATTGGCTGCACCGGCGGGTGAGCGGGCAACAATGGGGCTTGATCCGGGTATCCGCACCGGTGTCAAGGTTGCAGTGGTCGATAAAACCGGAAAACTCAAGGAAACCGCAACCATCTATCCATTCCCGCCGAAAAATGATGTTCGCGGTGCAGAGGCGGTGCTTGCCGCTCTCATTAAAAAACATCAGGTTGATCTCATTTCTATCGGCAACGGGACAGCAAGCCGCGAGACAGAAAAACTTGTTGGCGATTTGTTGAAACATATGCCAGCGCCCCGTCCGACAAAAGTCATTGTTTCGGAAGCCGGTGCTTCTGTCTATTCGGCTTCCGAACTTGCCGCAAACGAATTTCCCGATCTTGATGTGTCACTGCGCGGGGCAGTTTCAATCGCCCGGCGTTTGCAGGATCCGCTTGCCGAATTGGTTAAAATCGAACCGAAATCTATCGGTGTCGGGCAATATCAGCATGATGTCGACCAGTTCGAGTTGATGCGGGCTTTAGACGGTGTTGTTGAAGATGCGGTGAATGCCGTGGGCGTTGACCTTAACACCGCTTCGCCATCTCTGCTTGCCCGTGTTTCAGGGGTGGGGGCATCATTGGCCGATGCAATTGTTGCTTATCGTGATGAAAATGGTCCGTTCAAAAATCGTAACGGGTTGAAGTCGGTACCGCGCCTCGGTGCAAAAACATTCGAGCAATGTGCGGGTTTCTTGCGTATTAGAAATGGCGATGAACCGCTTGACGCTTCGGCAGTTCATCCGGAGGCCTATAGTGTTGCACGAAAAATTGTCGCCGCGTGTGGCCGTGACTTGCGGTCATTGATGGGCGATAGCGCTGCTTTGAAAAAACTTGACCCGAAAACATTTATTGACGAGCGGTTCGGCTTGCCGACCATTAAAGATATTTTGAGCGAATTGGAAAAACCCGGACGTGATCCGCGGCCGGAATTCAAAACCGCAACTTTTGCCGAAGGTGTTGACGAGATTTCGGACCTCAAACCGGGCATGAAGCTTGAAGGGACAGTCACCAATGTCGCCAATTTTGGTGCATTTGTTGATATTGGCGTGCATCAGGACGGGCTTGTCCATATTTCACAACTTGCCGACACTTATGTGAGTGATCCGCATAAAGTTGTGAAAGCCGGAGATATTGTTTCTGTGACAGTGCTTGATGTCGATAGCGTACGCAAACGCATCTCGCTAAGTATGAAAAAACATCCCGATAATCCGGATAGTCGTGCAAAAACTGCTTCTTCGGAAAATTCGCAACGCAATCATCCGCATCAGGTGAAAAATAAAAAGCCGGTTTCGGAAGAGGGTAGTTTCGGTTCGGCTCTTGCAGAAGCATTGCGCAAACGCCATTAAATTTAAGCAAATGCTATCAAATGTTGATGAGCAGATGCGAAAATTTGCGAAGATGCACTCTTTGCCGAACGTTGAATAAACGTGGTTTGACAGAAATTACCCGTTTTGAATACAGCAATAAAACGATATCGGACAAGGCTTTTTATGATCGGGCGAGGCCTGAATCATCATGGGCAAGGGCTGTGCCTTCCGGCTTTTGTGCCCAAAGGCATTTGTCTTCTTTATCAGAGCTTGCGAGGGGATAGGTTAATGAAAGCGTTTTCATGTCAAAAGACTTGAAAGCGACAATCGGGATAAATACTAAAGAAACCGGAAAGGCGGATAGGTGCGCTTAAGCGTGTCTCCGGCGCTTGTGCGCGCTCGCGAAATTTTTCAAGCCACGATGAAAACGGATATCGTTTCGGGAAAACCGAATTTCTATTTATAAAGCCGGTGGTTGTTCTTTTGCCCATTTTGTTGCATTCCGATAGCAAACCATCAAGGGCAATCGTGAACAAATATGAGCGCACTAAAAACAAAAAGCCGGTTTAACCGGCCTTTTATTTTTAACCAAATTGTTTTCCGTTTATTTCTTTTGGGATTTGGCCGCTTTTTGGCTGTCCAGTTGCTTATAGGCTTCCGTCAATTCCGATTGCATGGGAGCACAGTTTTTGGTGTGGGCAATGTCCTGTAACACGCCGTTACGATTGCGCAATGCATCGATTTCCACTCTTTCCGGCGATTTCGGATCCATGAAAAACCATGCAGGAAAGAAGAAAATACCGGCTGCCCCTAATGCAACATTCTTTCCTTGTGCATTTGTGCGCTCATGGATGACAGCTTTAATCTGGCGTTCATTGGCGTAGAATTCTCGTGAAATACCTGCACAATCCATGACACTGTCGTTCGGATTGGTTAAAGCAACCGGATGGGCGTCGCGTCCGCCACAGCCAGAAAGCAGCATGGAAGTGGCAATTAAAGTGGCAATTGGAGCCACAGACACAAAATTTGTTATCCGGCTTTTATTATTTTTCATCATTGTTTCCCCTGTTTCAAGTGAAATGGCTAACGTTTCGAGTGGTCAAGCTTGCGGGCCAACCGGTCACCACAGGATTGCACGACCAGATTCATGACAATCAGAACACCGATAACGATGTTCATAATCTCCGGATTATAGCGCTGGTAACCATAGCGGATCGCCATGTCACCAAGACCGCCACCCCCCAGAAAACCGGCAAGCGACGTTGCACTGATAATTGAAATAACCATCACAGTAAAGCCGGTAACAAGGCTTGAAAATGATTCCGGTACAATGACATTGGTAACAATTTGCATGCGTGAAGCGCCCATCGAGCGGATAGCTTCGACAAGTCCCTTGTCAACCCCGCGAAATGACAGTTCTGCCAAACGCGCATAAAGTGGTGTCGCCGATAATATCAGCACAAAGATAACAGATTTGATGCCGACACCGGTGCCGACAACAATGCGCGTCACGGGAAGAAGGTAAAAAGCGAAAATGATAAACGGAATGGCGCGCACACAATTGACGAGGAAGCTCAGTAACCGGTTGAGATTTTCTTTGGGAAACAGGCTCCCTTTGGCGGTCATATAAAGGATAAGGCCGATCGGCAGCCCCAGAATGAGCGCCATAAGCGAGGAACTCACCGTCATGATGATGGTGTCTATAATTGCTTTCGGCAATTCTTTTGAAAGTACATCATACATAACCGAGAACCTCGCAATAGCGTCCATGCTTGATAAGCCAGGAAACCGCCTTGTCAAGTTTGTCTTTGTCTTTTGCCGGAAGGCCTAGAAAGAAACGTCCGACCGGTTCACCCTGAATGGTATCAATGCCGCCGTGAAGAATACGCGGAATCAGCCCGCTTTCATATTCGATGAGGTGCAGGAACGGCTCTCTTGCCACGTCACCTGCAATATTGAGCTCAATTACGGCTTCATCTCCTTCGGGCTTCAACCTTTTGGCAAATTCGGCAGGTAATTGCGGTGTAACAATGCGCAGCATCGCAATAGTGGTGTCATCTTGCGGAGAGGCAAAAATATCTCTTACCCGACCTTCTTCGACAATTTTACCCTTGTTCAGCACAACAACGCGGTTGGCAATGGAGCTTACAACTTCCATTTCATGGGTAATCAGAACAACTGTGAGATTGAGCCTTTTATTGATATCGGCAATCAATTCGAGGATGGATTGGGTTGTTTCAGGATCGAGTGCCGAGGTTGCCTCGTCGGATAGGAGCACTTTCGGATTTGCAGCCAAGGCTCTGGCAATGCCGACGCGCTGTTTTTGCCCACCGGAAAGCTCGGCCGGAAAATGTTGTTCTTTCCCTTTGAGGCTCACAAGTTCGATAAGTTCCATCGCCCGTTCGCGGCGTTTTTCTTTCGGCACACCGGCAAGCTTTAGCGGCAATGCGATATTGTCGATCACACGTTTCGATGACAACAGGTTGAAATGCTGGAAAATCATGCTGATGCGTTGACGATAGGGTGCCCATTCGCTTTCGCTCAAATGCGAAACGTCATGACCTTCAAAGAAGATTTGTCCTTCATCAATGCGTTCAAGACCATTGAGACAGCGAATAAGCGTGGATTTACCGGCGCCGCTGCGCCCGATAATTCCAAGAATTTCGCCTTTTTCAATATCGAGTGACAAATGGTCAACGGCCGCCGTTTGGGAAAAACGGCGGCTGATATTTTTAAGTGATATGATTGGTTCGGATGCTGAACCCATTTTCGAATTTACCATAATGGCTGGGCAGTTACGCCAAACACTTCCTTGATTTTTGCGCGAACCGGTTCCGAATTATAGGCAGCAACGAGTTTTTTCACCCATGGCTCGTCTTTATCGGCGGTGCGTACGACAATAATATTGTTATAGGGATTGTTTTCGGACTTTTCCCAAGCAATCGCATCTTTATCGGGTTTGAGGCCAGTGGTCAAAGCCCAGTTGGTATTGACAATGGCAATGTCGAAATCGTCAATGGCACGACCGAGCATACCGGCATCAAGCTCGCGAATTTCGAGTTTTTTGGGGTTTTCGACAATATCGAGTTTGGAGGCAAGAACATTGTTCGGGTCTTTGAGCTTGATAAAACCCATATCGTTCAAAAGCCGCAAGGCGCGACCGCCATTTGACGGGTCGTTGGGAACGCCGACGACAGCACCGTCACGAAGATGTTTCAAGTCTTTGATTTTATGGGAATAGACGCCCATCGGGAAAAGCACTGTATAGCCTACGACCGAAAGCTTGTAACCGCGCTGTTCGATTTGTGCGTCGAGATAGGGTTTATGCTGGAATGAATTTGCGTCAATATCACCGGCATTGACCGCTTCATTCGGCAAGGCATAATCGGAGAAAAAAACGAGATCAATGTTGAGGCCCTGTTTTTTGGCTTCCTGAGCGGCAACCTTCCAAACTTCCGATTCTTCACCTTCCATTGTTCCAAGCTTGATACTTGTTTTATCTTCGGCATGAGCGAGAACCGGTGCAAAAGTTGAAACACTTGCAAAAGTGGCAAAAGAAAAAGCAAGTCCGAGAACTGTACGTCTTTTGATTTTATCAAGAAACATTATTGAAACCCTTCATGTTCTTTTCAGAATGTTTCATCTCAAAACATAGGCTGAAAAATTTCCGTTCATTCATTGGTTTTAAAAATTCTGAATGCCGGTTCTAACAGGGCCCAAGATTTTTTAACCAATATGCCGATCAGTTTTACCGGAAGTGGTATAAAAACCAAGCAACATTTTCAATAGTTATCGGTTATGTGGCAGGATGATTTTTTTATAAAAACCAAATAAATGAAAATAATTTTTTCGTATATCAGTGAGAGCGCTTGCCATGATGGAAAAGTTGGGGCAGCAGCCAGCACAGGATCGAGAAGAAAATCAACATCACTAATGCGACGCCCATGCGGATGAAGTCAAAATTCGTTGCGTCTTCAGGAATAAAAAGTGCAGTGATATAACCGGCACAATCTAGTATAGCCTGTGCAACAGCACGTAACATTTTTGCCTCCACATATTACCGGAAGATAGACCGGTATTTCTGTATGGTTTTCTTTACTTAGTTTTATATACAATCATGAATGTTGCAAAGATAAAAAACTATCTTTTGGTAAAAAAGGCCGATTCGCCGCAATTTTGTTATTTAAAATGGTTTTAAAATTATTTTTGCGGTGTAAACGGTGCTTGAAAATTGCGTTTTCCTGTAATTTTTTCTCCATCTTCATGAGTCGCTGGAATTTTGCGATATGCGCTTTTGCCGAAATCAGTCATTCAATCATGAGAGCGTATGTGTGCTTGAAAAACGCTTTCATAAATGTCGGAAAAAAATTGCTGCCAAGTGCTTTATTGTTTTTTAGGCGTTAAGCCCACGCATGGCTTCATGATGCAGCTTATTTCTGTTTTATGTTTTAAAACCGAAGTAAAGTAGCTCTCATTGTCGAATGATATTTTTGAGTTAAAAAAACCCCTGCGAGAAAATCCCGACAGGGGCATTTTTATCTTTTTATAACGGCTTTTAAGCTCGTAAAGTCAAATATGCTTTGACTGAGCTTTTACGCTTGAGCTTTTTTGGGTGTAATCAGATTGCGGGCGATCAGAAGTTCGGCAATCTGCACCGCATTAAGCGCTGCACCTTTGCGCAAATTATCGGCAACAACCCAGAAAGACAGGCCGTTTTCAACCGTGATATCCTCGCGGATACGGCTGACAAAGGTGTCATCTTCGCCGGCTGATTCATAAGGTGTCATATAGCCGCCATCCTCATGCTTGTCGACAACCTGACAACCTGGAGCATTACGCAGGATTTCGCGTGCTTCATCGGCACTGATGGGTTTTTCAAACTCGACATTGACGGCCTCGCCATGGCCGATGAAAACCGGAACACGAACGGCGGTAGCCGTAAGCTTGATTTTCGGGTCGAGCATTTTCTTGGTTTCGGCAACCATTTTCCATTCTTCTTTGGTGTAGCCGTCTTCCATGAATACGTCGATATGGGGAATAACGTTAAAAGCAATACGCTTGGTGAATTTGCGCACCGTAATAGGGTCTGCCACAAAAACTGCGCGCGATTGCTCGAAAAGTTCGTCCATTCCGGCTTTTCCCGCACCCGAAACCGATTGATAGGTTGAAACTACAACACGCTTGATAGTTGCGGCATCATGCAGAGGTTTTAGAGCAACCAGAAGCTGGGCTGTCGAACAGTTCGGATTGGCAATGATATTATGTGTTTTGAACCCTTCGATTGCATCCGGATTGACTTCCGGAACAATGAGCGGAACATCAATATCATAACGCCAGGCCGAAGAATTATCGATAACGACAGCGCCGGCCGCACCAATTTTTGGTGCCCATTCTTTGGAAACATTGCCACCGGCAGACATCAGGCAAATATCGGTGTCAGAAAAATCGTAATTATCAAGAACTTTGGTCTTCAATGTTTTGTCACCGAAGGAAACTTCTGTTCCCAATGACCGATGCGAAGCGAGTGGTACAACTTCATCAGCCGGAAAACCACGCTCTTCGAGAATGTTGAGCATTTCTCGTCCAACGTTTCCCGTGGCACCTACAACAGCAACCTTAAAACCCATTTAATCAGAACTCCTGTCTCTCTCCGTGTTTTGTGAAGAAGCCCGGCGGCCGTCAGGCTTACCCCCCGGGCCGCACCCGGGAGAGAGCAGGTTGGCCAAGGGACGTCAGATAATTTTCTTTGTCGTTTTTTTGTGGCCAATAATTGTCAAGGATGCGCAGCAGTGATCGAGGCCGCGATTGCAGCTCGAAAACCGATCGATATGGAACCGAGAAAAGTCCATTTTTAAACTCCTTGATCGCATTGGTTTTAGCTTATTTTCAACCTCTGTCAAGAAACACAATAATAATCGGTTATTTTTCATGTTGAATTCTTTTTGGTTTAGCAGGTTACATAAGACAAATCGGTCATTTTATCAGACTTTAAAGACAAAATTTTTCCCGCTAACAAAGCTTGAATTTCAAGCAATTGAAAGAGGAAGTATCGAGCGGCAAAAATTTTTGAAGTTTTGAATGCCGATAAAATCAGTTTTTAAAATTTTTCAGGCTTAAATATTAAAGAGCAATAAAGCCGTTTAAAAATGAACAAAAAGCGGCGTTTTCCCACCGCTTTTCGGGGCTTATCTTTATTCAAAGAACAAAATTGATGAATGTTTTCGAGCAGTATTTCAACTTGACCGGCGTTAATCCGGCCAAGTTTTCTTCATGAAAATCTATTCATTAATCCGCTTGGAAAAGCCGGTTTCAAGCAGCCATCATTTTGAATTTTTGCAAAATGGCATCCCCCATTTCACTGGTTGAAACTTTTTTCATGCCTTCCGAATAAATGTCGGCTGTACGCACACCATCATCAAGAACGGCAGAAATAGCCTTTTCCAGCCGGTCGGCTTCCGCCCCCATGAGGAAAGAATAGCGCAGGCACATAGCAAGTGACGCGATCATTGCGATAGGATTGGCAATGCCTTTTCCGGCAATGTCGGGAGCAGAGCCATGAACCGGTTCATAAAGCGCATGGCGCTTGCCGGTCTTCTTGTCTTCCTCGCCGAGAGAGGCAGAAGGCAACATACCGAGCGAGCCTGTAAGCATGGCTGCAATGTCGGAGAAAATATCGCCGAAAAGATTGTCCGTCACAATAACATCGAACTGCTTGGGGGCGCGTACCAATTGCATGCCGCCGGAATCGGCCAACATATGTTCAAGCGTTACATCCTTGTAATCCTTGTCATGGACCTCTGTAACGACTTCGTTCCAGAGAATGCCCGTTTTCATGACATTGTGTTTTTCAAGAGAAGTCACTTTGTTTTTGCGGGTGCGTGCAAGGTCAAAAGCAACTCTTGCAATGCGGTCGATCTCATAGGTGTCGTAAATCTGGGTATCAATTGCGCGTTTTTCCCCATGGCCGAGGTCGATAATTTCTTTCGGCTCTCCAAAATAAACGCCGCCTGTGAGCTCGCGTACAATCAATATATCAAGCCCGTCAACAAGTTCGCGTTTAAGCGACGAGGCAGAAGCAAGCGAGGGGTAGCAAATGGCCGGTCGCAAATTGGCAAACAGACCGAGATCTTTGCGAAGCCGCAACAACCCCGCTTCGGGCCTTACCTCATAAGGAACCTTTGCCCATTTCGGGCCACCAACAGCACCAAAAAGCACGGCATCGGCTGCCAAAGCCCGTTTCATATCGTCTTCCGAAATTGCTGTGCCATAAGCATCATATGCGGCACCCCCGACAAGCCCTTCTTCACACTCGAAATCAAGCCCGAGTTCTTTATCCATATAAGTAATGATTTTTTTAACTTCGGCCATCGACTCAACGCCGATACCATCTCCGGGAAGAAGAAAGAGTTTTCTGGAAGCCATAACGATTGCGCCCTCTCAAATAATCAAAACGATTGGACAACAAAATCCCAAGCAATCTCTAACAATATCGTTCTCTATAATAATAGAAAGGATCAACCGCCTTGATTGGAATAGTGTGACCACAATCTACGTTATAGCATGGTCTTTCGAAAGCGAAACAAGGTTTTAGAAAAATTATATTTCGTTTTCTTCCAATGGGCGCGCTTCCGAGGCGAGCATAATCGGTATGCCGTCACGAATAGGAAAAGCGAGCTTCGCTTTTTTGGAAATAAGTTCCTGCCGTTCTTTGTCGTAATGAAGTTCTCCGCCTGTTACCGGACAGACCAGAAGTTCAAGCATTTTCGGGTCGGTAGTATATTTGACCATCAGATCATATCCAATCCTTCGAACCGAGAGCCGCGTTCAATTGAGCGGTTTATCATCACCACTATGTTCCATGAGCGAGCGTTCTGTCAAAGCAACGAGGGTCGCAGCTCGGGCAACAATATCTGGTGCTTCAAGAAGCGCCTGTTTTTCGGCAGTTCCGAAAGGCGCCATGATAGCAAGCGCATTGACAAGCGATTCTGTCGGTGCCTGCATGATCGAATCCCAATCGGCTTCCATTTCATGGGCGTCGAGAAATTTTTCAAAAGTATCAAGAAGCTCTTCGCGATTGATTTTATCGCCTGCATCCGGTTGCTCGACAAGGTCGCTTTCATCAATCGTAATTTTTGCAATCCGGTAAGGTTTGTCACTTGCAATTTCTTTTTGAAGTTTGAAACGACAAACACCTTGTAAGCCGATCATCAGCCGGCCATCTCCGGTTTCGGCAAAACTTGTGATGCGCCCGATACAGCCGGTTTTATAAAGCTCCGGCTTTTCGGCATTGTTTGATTCCGGCTCCGGCTGGATAATGCCGATCAACCGGTTTCCTTTTATTGCATCTTCAACAAGTTCAAGATAACGCGGCTCGAAAACATTAAGCGGCAAATAGCCATTCGGTAAAAGCAGAACCCCTTCGAGTGGAAACAGGCCGATTTCGTCGGGCAGGTCTTTCACCTGAATATAGTGGGCATTTCCAGCTTTCATTGTTTTTTATCGTCCAGAGCCATAAAGGTTTTTAAAAATTTGAACGAGATATTTTTTAACATCCCGATAATGATAAAGTCTTCAAGGTCACAGGCAGACAAGCCATCAAGAAAACAATAATGATGACAGTTTTCTGCGCGCGGTCAATGTTGCCGGATCCATTGCGCCCCAAGCTTCGAAAAACTGTAATAATTGTTTTCTTGCGCCGTCATCATTCCACGTTCTATCTGCTTTCATGATACCGAGCAGCAAATCGGCCGCATCGTTGCGCTTGTTTTCGGCATTATAAACAAGAGCAAGGTCATAGGCTGCCTGATAATCTTTCGGATTTTCGGCAATGCGTTTTTTCAATGCTGTCGGGTCGCCCAATTTGGCGGTTTCCTCTTTAAGAGCAATTTTTGCTTCGACAGCACGAATAGCCGGGTCGGACTTTTTGGCATCCGGAACAGCTTTGAGAATGCCTTTTGCCTGATCGAGTTCACCGTGTTCGACAAGCATATCGGCAAAAGCGGCAATAACGGTGACATTGTCAGGTGCCTGTTTCAGAATTTGCGCATAAAAAGTTGCAGCACCTGTCACATCGCCACTTTTGCGCAATTCATTGGCTGTCTCCAAAGCTTCGTCAATTGCTGCTTCTTTTTCGTTACCCGTTAGTTTTGCAACAAATTTCTTGACTTCGCTTTCCGGCACCGCCCCCATAAAACCGTCAACAGGGTGGCCATCAACAAACGCAATGACGGCAGGTACGGAACGTATTCCCATCTGGCCGGGAATGGCCGGATGTTTATCAATATCGAGTTTGACGAGTTTGACAGCGCCTTTTGCTGCCTTGACTACTTTTTCAAGGACAGGCCCCAATTGCTTGCACGGGTTACACCATGTTGCCCAAAAATCGACGATAACAGGTTGTTTTTTTGATTCGACAAGGACATCCTTTGAAAAATCGGCCGTAGTTGTATCCTTGATGACTGAATTATCTGCCCCGCCTGTTTGATTGGCCAGATTTACATTTGCATTCATTTGCCCGCCTTGTGGCGCAAAAGGATTGTCACTCATTATCAAGTCCTGTTTCTTACGAAATGTCTATTCGTTTCTATTCTCAAAATCGTGCCTTTGGATATGAATTTCAACCCTCTTCCTCTGAAACCTGAATAATAAGCGGTTCATGATTTGTGGCGCGAACAAATTTCACAAGATCTTCTCGCGCAATCGACGTAGTTGCCTCGTTGGTCATCGGGTGGCAATTGATAATAGGGTGATTGTAAAGAGCCTTATCAAGAATGAATGTTACATGATTGTCTTTATCATTTATCAAACCGAAAACGCTGACGGCACCCGGATAAAGGCCGAGATATTCGGAAAGTTTTTCAGGGCTACCAAAGGAAAGGCGCCCCGATGCACCGATTTTGTCATGAAGATGTTTAAGATCGACAACCGAATAAGCTCCCAGTGTAACCAGAAAATAATGCCCCTTCTTGTCCTTCAGAAACAGATTCTTGGTATGGGCGCCGGGAATATTTTGTTTAATATCCTCGCCTTCTTTGACGGTAAAAACAGCCGGATGGGTTGTTGTTTTGACATGAATGCCAAGTGTTTTTAGAAAATCCAATAATTCCTGTTTTCCTGCCGGCATTTTTAGTCCCTTATTTTGATTTTGTTGTCATTCTGTTTTAAATCGTCATGTTATTTTATGGCATTTAATTTTTATGTCGGTTTTTTGATGCTCGAGTTGAAATAGTTTTCCTTCCTTTAAGGAGCTTGTCTGATGACTGCAACGTTATGGGTGGCTTTTGGCGGCGCACTGGGCACAGTTTTACGTTACTGGTTATCGCTCCTCATGGTTCCGGTCAGTAAAAATCTGCCATGGGGAACAATTCTTATCAATATTGTCGGGTCTTTTGTGATCGCATTTTTTGGCGTTATCACAATGGCAGAGGCAAAATGGCCAGTGAGCGAGAATATCCGGCTTTTTGTCATGGTGGGGATTTGCGGTGGCTTTACGACCTTTTCTTCCTTCAGCTTGCAGAGCTTCGAACTTTTGAAAAAAGGTGCAGTCGGTGAGGCTTTTTTCAATATTATTATTTCTGTCGTCTTTTGTCTTTTCGCGGCCGCTTTGGGATTTTATCTTGGCAGCAAGATCAATCATTAAGAGTTTATAGAAAACAAAATTGTTTTAGCTTTATTATCACAATAAATTGTCATGACCATATGGGGAATTGTTATGAACATATGGGTTAAATATCCTGACTTAGTCGGGGGAAATGATTTTTTGAGGATGACTTCACTTTGAAGATCGGCTAGAACCGGTGCCATGTCAGGGAGGGGTCAATAGAGCCCTTTCCCATCTTTTTGCGGGAGAGTGTAAAAATACAGTCAACCGTGTTTTGGCCGCCGAAGGGGAAAACAGCCCGTAATCTCTCAGGCACAAGGAACCGTAAAAAGATCAAGACAGCTCTGGAAAGTCGGGTTTGTCCCGCGCCGAAGGTGTAAGTGGAGGGGAGAGCTTTCCACAAGTCTCTCAGGCTCAAGACAGAGGGGTGTGAAATAGATACATTGTGTATCTATTGGCGCAACCTCGGAGCAATTTATGGGCAACTCTCAAGAAGACCTTAAAACTTTGCCGCTTTTTCACATGCATGAAAAAGCCGGAGCCAAATTCGGCAATTTTGCCGGATGGAACATGCCGCTCACTTACCCGCTCGGCGTTATGAAAGAGCATTTGCATACACGTGCCCATGCGGGTTTGTTCGATATTTCGCATATGAAACTGATACTGGTTGAAGGTAATGGTGCAGCCGACTTTTTGTCAAAAGCCCTGCCACTTGATGCCGAAGCACTGCAAATCGGCCAGTCGCGTTATAACTACCTTTTGAATGAAGAGGCGGGTATTCTTGACGATCTCATTGTTACCCGCCTTGGCGAGAAACGTTTTATGGTCGTTGCCAATGCCGGTAATGCGACCGCCGATATTGCCGAACTTCAAAAACGCGCGCTTAGGCTTGACTGCACAATCGAACCGCTTGAACGCGTGTTTTTGGCGCTTCAAGGGCCTGAGGCTTTCGATGTTATCAAAAAAGCAGGTTTACCGGGAAATGAACTTCATTTCATGCATGGTTTCGAGCCGAAGAAAAACTGGTTTATGACACGTTCGGGCTATACTGGCGAGGATGGATTTGAAATCGGCCTTCCCGTCAATGAAGCGGAAGCACTTGCCGAAAAACTGTTGAGCGACCCGCGCGTAACATGGATAGGTCTTGCCGCACGTGACAGTCTGCGACTTGAAGCGGGCTTGTGCCTCCATGGCAACGACA
Organism: Bartonella sp. W8122; assembly: GCF_016102485.1. Classification (NCBI taxonomy): domain Bacteria; kingdom Pseudomonadati; phylum Pseudomonadota; class Alphaproteobacteria; order Hyphomicrobiales; family Bartonellaceae; genus Bartonella; species Bartonella sp. W8122. The sequence continues at coordinate 27,160 of NZ_JACFOO010000002.1, read as the reverse complement.
TCACCGCAAAAATCAATCCGGTTGAAGCGGCAATTACCTGGGCTGTCACCAAACCGGTGCGTGAGAAGGGAGAATTTTTCGGTGCCAAGGCTTTTCTTGAAGCATTGAAAAAGGGTGCAACACGCCGCCGTGTCGGTTTGATGCCTGAAACACGCCAGCCGGTGCGCGCCGGTGCAGAAATTTTTGACAAGTCGGGCAAGCTTGTCGGTCACGTTACATCAGGCGGTTTCGGCCCGTCATTCAATGGTCCTGTTGCAATGGGTTATGTTGCAATCGACCTTGCAAAAGCCGGAACCGAGCTTGAAACTGAAGTTCGCGGTAAGAAAATACCGCTTGTTGTCCACACACTTCCCTTTGTCGAACATCGTTATTTTAAAGGATAAAACACATGGTTAAACTGTATTTCACCGAAGATCATGAATGGATCAGTCTTGATGGTGATCTTGCAACGGTCGGCATCACAAACCATGCTCAGGAGCAGCTTGGCGACCTTGTTTTCGTCGAATTGCCGGAAGTCGGCAGCACGGTCAAAAAGGGCGACTCTGTTGCTGTTGTCGAATCGGTCAAGGCTGCATCCGACGTTTTTTCACCGGTTGATGGCACAATTAGCGAAGTCAATGAAGCTTTGAGCGACGACCCGGCACTCGTTAACCAGAAGGCAGAAAAAGAAGGCTGGTTGTGGAAGATGAAAATTTCCGATGCGAGCCAGCTTGACGGCTTGATGGATGAAGCCGGTTATATCGCAATGATTGGATAATAAAATGCAGGAACTTCCGTTTTCATCACGCCATATCGGGCCGCGGCCCGAAGAGGCAAAGGCAATGCTGCATAAGTTGGGGCTTGGTTCTCTTGAAGAACTGGTCGAGCAGGCAGTGCCGAACGCAATCAGGCTTCAACACCCGCTTCAATTGCCAAAAGCTGTAAGTGAAGGGGCAGCTCTTCACGAGCTTCACGCCATGATGGAACAGAACCGTCTCCATAAAAGCTTTATCGGACAGGGCTATTATGGCACTTTTGTTCCCTCGGTTATTTTACGCAATCTTTTTGAAAATTCGGCCTGGTACACTGCCTATACGCCCTATCAGGCAGAAATCAGTCAGGGGCGGCTTGAAATGTTGTTCAATTTCCAGACTCTTGTCTGTGAATTGACGGGCTTGCCGATTGCGGCCGCCTCGCTTCTTGATGAGGCGACATCACTTGCCGAAGCGAACGCCGTTGCGGTGCGCTTTTCGCGCAATAAAAAAACCGCGATTTCTGTATTTGGCGAACTTCACCCGCAAACTTTGGCTGTGGCTCAAACAAGGGCTGAAACACAAGGTTACGAGATCGGGTTAGAGAGCGAGATTACTGACAAGACAGCGGCAATCGTTTTGCCATGGCCTGACACAAAGGGACGTTTTATCGATCATAGCGATGTCATCAAGAAGGCTAAAGCAAAAGGTGCACTGGTTATTGTTGTGGCTGACCCTCTGGCTTTGACAATCATGGAAGCGCCAGCCCTTTGGGGAGCCGATATGGTTGTGGGCTCGATGCAGCGTTTCGGCGTGCCAATGGGATTTGGTGGACCGCATGCCGGTTATCTGGCGGTATCCGAAGCCCTGACACGTATGATTCCTGGACGCATTGTCGGACAGTCGATTGATACCAAAGGGCGGGTTGCCTACCGTCTTGCTTTGCAAACGCGTGAACAACATATCCGCCGCGACAAAGCAACATCGAATATTTGTACTGCTCAGGCACTCCTTGCCAATATGGCAACAGCTTTTGCAGTCTGGCATGGTCCGGAAGGTTTGCAGGCAATTGCCAATCGCGTTCATGATCTAGCAAGCCGGTTCGGTGACAGTGTCAAAGATGCGGGCTTTTCTCTTGCAGGTGACCATTATTTCGATTGCGTAACCGTCAATGTTGCCGGCAAAGCAGATGAACTGCAACAAAAAGCGGAAAGTGATGGCCGTCTCATACGCGTTATCGACAAGGATACCGTTTCCATCAATTTTGATGAACTTTCGAATGAAGAAGACGCAAAAGCACTTGCCAAGCTTTTCGGTGCAACGCTTAGTGATAAAGCCCCGTCGAAACTCTTGGGCAAAAAACGCGATGGTTCTTTTTTAAGCCAGCCGTTTTTCCATGCTGTGCAATCGGAAACCGAAATGATGCGCTTTTTGCGCCGCCTTGCCGATAAAGATCTGGCACTTGACCGCGCTATGATTCCGCTCGGCTCCTGCACCATGAAACTGAATGCTGCCGCCGAGATGATGCCTTTAAGCTGGCCGAAGGTTGCAAATCTTCACCCCTTTGCACCGAAGACCGATAGTCGCGGCTATCAGCAGCTTATTTCCGAACTTGAAAAATGGCTGTGTGAAATTACCGGTTTTAGCGCCATTTCATTCCAGCCCAATTCCGGCGCACAAGGTGAATATACCGGTCTTCTTGCTATTCGCCGCTACCATGACAAAAACGGCGAACATAACCGCAATATCTGTCTCATTCCGGCTTCTGCCCATGGTACAAATCCGGCTTCGGCGCATATGGCCGGTATGGAAGTAGTTGTGGTCGATTGTCTTGGTGACGGAGATGTCGATGTCGAAGACTTGCGCAAAAAAGCCGTCGAACACAAAGACAATCTTGCCGCTTTGATGATTACCTATCCGTCAACCCACGGGGTTTATGAAGAAAGTATCAAAGAGATTTGCAAGATTATCCATGAGAATGGCGGGCAAGTCTATTTTGACGGTGCAAATCTCAATGCGCTGGTCGCTCTCGCTCGTCCGGCTGATGTCGGCGCGGATGTCTGCCACATGAATTTGCATAAAACTTTTGCCATTCCCCATGGCGGCGGTGGCCCGGGTGTCGGGCCGATCGGCGTTTCAAAACATCTTCAACCATTTGTTCCCGGTCATGCGCTGTTTTCAACAAGTCATGCCGTTTCGGCAGCACCTTTCGGCAGCGCTTCAATTCTCACAATCACATGGATGTATATCCGTATGATGGGTGCCGAAGGGCTGAAACTTGCGACCGAAAACGCAATTTTGAATGCCAACTACATTGCAGAGCAACTTTCTGCGGCCTATCCGATTCTTTATAAAGGAAAAAGAGGGCGTGTTGCGCATGAATGCATTGTCGATACGCGTGTTCTCAAGGATAATTACGGCATCACCGTCGACGATGTGGCCAAACGTCTGATCGATTATGGTTTTCATGCGCCGACCATGTCGTTTCCGGTTCCCGGAACATTGATGATCGAACCGACCGAATCCGAGCCGAAATCGGAAATTGACAGGCTGTGCAACGCCCTTCTTGCCATTTCCGAAGAAGCCAAAAAAGTAGGTGAGGGCGTCTGGCCGAAGGATGATAATCCGCTCGTCAACGCGCCGCATGTTCTGGCCGATACCATTGATGACAATTGGTCACATGCTTATTCGCGCAAAATTGCGGCACTTCCTGATCCTGCTCAGGATCCGGCAGATAAATATTGGCCACCGGTTTCACGCATTGATAATGTGGCCGGTGACAGACACCTTATTTGTTCCTGTCCGCCACTTTCCAATTATCGTTAAAAAAAACCGGCTTCGGCCGGTTTTTTATTCGCTTTTCTATTCGGATTTTTATTCTTTTTGGTTTTGGCGCACCATCTTCGGTCGGCCGTAATGATGTAGAACTATTGGTGAAATGGCCAAATCGGAAAGAAGAAAACAGCGGGCTTTTCGCTCTGTCTATCTGTGTTTATTTTTCATAAAATTTCTGGAAGACTGTGAAGGGTAAGCCATTAAAAGGCAATTGACAGGTCACGCACTAAAAAAGCCGAGGCGGAATACTCTCCTAAACAACCGTCCGGAACAGAAAAACGGAAGAACGAAAAGCCTCCTAAAGACGAAACTTTTAAACCCCGCACTGCAATTCAGAGACTAGAAGAGGCAAACCGGATAGAGCGCACATAAAAGGCCGCAACAGTCTCTTTTTTTGAAAGAAGGCTGTTGCAGCGCTTCTAATGCTCAATTGCTCGAAAAATTATTGATACCGGCTGATGTCCAGTCCTGTCGGGTCAATTTCCGGCTTGTTGCCGCTGATAATATCGGCAATCAAATGACCGCTTCCGGTTGACATTGTCCAACCCAAAGTACCATGTCCGGAATTGATAAACAGGTTTTCATATTTTGTTTTGCCGATAATGGGCACACTATCGGGCGTCACCGGCCGTAATCCTGACCAGAGCTGAGGCTTGAAGTCTCTATCATAGGAGCCGGGAAACATCATTTCCAAAGCTTCTTCCAAGGTTTTCAAACGCGGTTCGCTGAGCTTAATTTCATAGCCTGAAACTTCTGCCATGCCGCCGACGCGGATACGGTTACCCAATCTTGTAACAGCAACTTTGTAAATATCGTCAATAACCGTGGAAACCGGCGCTTTCGCCTCATTGGTAATCGGCACAGTGATGGAATAGCCTTTTACCGGATAGATTGGCGCATGAAGTCCGAGATCGCGAATAAGAAAAGGCGTAAAAGACCCCATCGAAACAAGATAGGCATCAGCTTGCATCAAGCCGCGTGACGTTTCAACGCCGGTAATTTTACCGCCTTCGACATCAAGTTTGTTGATTACTGTATTATAGGAAAATTCAACCCCTTTATCGGCCGCGAGCTTTGCAAGTTTGGTTGTAAACATCTGGCAATCGCCGGTTTCATCTTCAGGGGTTTGCAATCCACCAACGATTTTATCTTTCAACGGTGCCAATCCGGGTTCGGCGGCAACGCAGCCGGCACTATCAAGCATCTTAAAGGCAATGCCATCGGCTTTGAGAACTTCGACATCCTTGTTTGCCGCTTCAAGCTGGTGAGGGTCCCGAAAAAGCTGGATTGTGCCCTGCATGCGTTCGTCGTAATGGATAGATGTTTCTTCGCGCAAGGCCTGAAGGCATTTGGCGGCATAGTCGGAGACGCGCACCATCAGGGCTTTGTTTTTCTTGTACCGGTTTTCATTGCAATTGATAAACATTGCAAAGAGCCACTTCATCTGGTCGAGGCTGAAAGTCGGATGAATAATAAGTGGCGGATTGGCCTGCCGCATCATCTTCAATGCTTTGAGGGTGAGCCCCGGTTGTGCCCATGGGGTTGTATATCCGAACGAAACCTGACCGGCATTGGCAAAGCTTGTTTCCAATGCAGGACCTTCTTCACGATCAATGACCGTAACTTCATGGCCTGCTTTATTGAGATACCAGGCTGAAGTTACGCCAACGACACCACTTCCCAGAACAAGCACTTTCATTTTTTGTTTCCCTCGCGGTTTTTCACATAGATGCGCTCATAACGATGACTAAGCGACGTTAGAATTTCATAAGGAATTGTGCCGGCATCGCGCGCAACATCGTCAAGCGATTGGTGTTTGCCAATGAGTTCGACAAGATCGCCGGCTTTTGGTGCATTTTCACCAAGATGCGTTGTATCAAGTGTGATTGAATCCATCGAAACGCGGCCAACAATCGGCACACGCTCTCCTTTGAAAAAAACCGAACCTTTATTGCCGAGTGACCTTAGCCAACCATCCGCATAGCCCACCGATATTGTTGTGATTGTGCTTGGTCGTTCGGTTATAAATGTTCCGCCATAGCCGATAGCCGAACCAGCGGGAACATGGCGTGTCTGGATAACATGGGCGTCAAGGCTCACAACCGGTTTGATTGCAGTCGGGCTTTTGCCGAAAGGGTCTACCCCGTAAAGGGCAATGCCCGGGCGCACCATGTCGAAATGATACTCGGCCTTCAAGAAAATTCCGCCCGAAGCAGCAAGCGCAACTTTTGAAGCGGGAAGTTTCTCAAGTGCCTTCTTCATGGCTTCAAGCTGGGCAGGATTGGCAGGGCTATTTTCCTCGTCACTTTTGGCCAAATGGCTGATGACCAGTTTTATATCCGCGTCGTTAAAAATCGACGGATCGGCGACAAGGCGGTAAAGCTCGCTATGATCAAGCCCCAACCGACACATGCCGGTGTCTATTTGGATGATTGCGGGAAAACGCTTTGCTTCATTCAAGCAAAGTTTTTGCCAGTCAAGAATAGCTTCCCAGGAATTCAGAACCGGAATGATTCCGGCTTCCGCCGTTATTTTTTCCGTTCCCGGCAAAATACCATTCAAAACAGCAATGGAAGCATCTGTCGGCAATTGATCTTTAAGCCGGAGTGCCTCGATAAGTTCTGTTACAAAGAAAAACCGGCATCCTGCTTCATAAAGTAGAGGCGCTATTTTTTTTGCACCAAGGCCATAGGAGTCAGCTTTGACAACGGCAGAACTTTGTGCCGGAGCAACCATTTTTTTAATGGTGTTGTAATTTTCGACAATGGCATCAAGATTGATTGTGAGAATTGCCCCATAGGCTAATGCCGGAATTTTATTGTCGTTTTGAATTTCACCCATTTCATTATTTCCCAGATAAATCCGGTTACAAATCCGGATGCCCGCATTGTTCCCCGTCATTGTTCCCGTGGCTTTTTGCCATTTTATTGTGCCTATCATATGTGAAGGGCATTCGAATGTTGTATCTATTTTTGAAATATTATAGATATTTATCGTTGAATATTGAGCATAAATCCAACAAATTGAAATATTATGCAAAACCTTGATGCAATAGATCGTAATATCATCCGCCTGTTGCGCCGTGACGGGCGCATGAGCAATGCTAATCTTGCTGCCGAAGTCGGGCTTTCGCCCTCGGCATGTTTGAGGCGTGTAAAATTATTGGAAGAAAGCGGCGTTATTCGCGGGTTTACCGCCATATTGGGAAGTGTTGAGGGAGAAGACCGCCTCATTGCCATTATCCAGATTACACTTGAAAAACAAACGGAAGAATATTTGAACCGTTTCGAGGCGGCTGTGCGCCGCCATCCGGAAATCAAGGAATGCTATTTGATGACGGGGGATGCAGATTATTGGCTGCGCGCGGAAGCAGAAAATGCCGCCGCTTATGAAACCATTCACAAGGAAATATTATCACGTCTTCCTGGTGTTGCGCGCATCCACTCAAGCTTTTCCATCCGCTCTGTTTTGATGCAGCGGTGAGGGGGGCTCTGACATTTATTTATGTTCAACGGCCTTTGACAACTATCGGCCTTGGTTCGTTGAAGATCAGTATTGGTTGTCGCACCTTTTTTAAATACGTCAAAAACCGGCCTGTTTGTCGCGAATTGACCTTGTGGAACTTAGGCCAAACATCCGGCTATCAAGGTTTGCTTATGAAGGCATAAAAGCCTCGAATTGCTTCTTTAATTTATCATCCTGTTCAAAAAACCGGCGCAAAATATCATAAAAGAAGCTCTGCAATATGGGCGCGATGTTTTATATCTTTTGAAATCGGCTTGTTATCGACACCGGTAGATCATCCGTTTTTAACAAAGCAAAAGCATTGAAAAAGCCGGGCATTTTGCCCGGCTTATCGAATAGTCCATTATATTGCTTTTCTTAAAGTTTCGGTTTCGACGGCCTGAAATCATAAAGGACCTCATGGGTGAGGTCGGCAATTTTCTTCTTGCCGCAAAGTGCCATGGAAATATCAAGCTCGTTACGGATAATTTCCAAGGCTTTGGTGACACCGGGTTTGCCCAAAGCACCAAGCCCGTAGAGGAACGGACGGCCGATAAATGTGCCTTTGGCACCAAGCGCCAAAGCCTTCAAAACATCCTGACCGGAACGGATACCACCATCAACATGGATTTCTATCATATCTCCGACAGCATCAACAATTTCAGGCAAAACCGAAATGGTTGAAGGAGCACCGTCAAGCTGGCGGCCACCATGGTTTGAAACCAGAATGGCATCGGCACCGGTTTTGACCGCCATTTTGGCATCTTCTACATCAAGAATGCCTTTCAGGATAAGCTTGCCACCCCAAATTTTCTTGATCCATTCGACATCGTTCCAGTTGAGCTTCGGGTCGAATTGCGAGGCTGTCCACAAACTCAACGAAGACAAATCCGTTACGTTTTTGGCATGTCCCGCAATATTGCGGAATGTTCTTCTATTGGTCTGCAACATCTCCATGCACCATTTCGGGCATGTCATCATTTGCCAGAGATTTTTCAAAGTGAATTTTGGCGGGGCAGACAGGTTGTTGCGCAAATCCTTATGGCGCTGTCCTAAAATCTGCAAATCCAGTGTCAGAACCAATGCCCCGCATTTGGCTGCTTTTGCACGATTGATAAGGTCGGCGATAAAGTCGCGATCTTTCATCACATAAAGCTGGAACCAGAACGGTTTTTTTGTCACCGATGCGACATCTTCAATCGAGCAAATGCTCATTGTCGACAATGTGAAAGGCACGCCGAATTCTTCGGCAGCCTGCGCTGCCAACATTTCTCCATTGGCATGTTGCATGCCTGTCAAACCGGTGGGTGACAAAGCAACCGGCATAGATACTTTCTGGCCAATCATTTCGCTTTCAACCGAACGATTGGTCATATCGACCAGAACACGCTGGCGCAGCTTTATTTTTTTGAAGTCTTCTTCATTGGCGCGATAAGTGCTTTCTGTCCATGCTCCGGAATCGGCATAGTCAAAAAACATCTTGGGTACGCGACGTTTGGCGAGTTTTTTAAGATCGTTGATCTCAAGTATTTTGCGCATTTCAAATTCCGTTTATTCTTATTATGTTATGTGTAGTATTCTTCTGCCACAATAAAAAGTGTTTTCTTTAAAATCGCTAAATTGTGACAAACAAGCATGGTATTTTTTTAAGCTTCGCAAGATTTGCCGCGCTGAAAATAGCATGAACAGATTTGCCAAAAGTGAGCTTTTTTAAAAATATAACGGTAAGTTTCATCAGTGGCAATGACTGCACCCTGCAAGATCTTCCAGAATCGGGCAGTCCGGCCTGTCATCACCATGGCAGTGATGGACAAGGTGGTCGAGTGTATTAATCATCACCTGTAAAGAATCCATTTTTTCCTGTAGAGTTTTGATATGGGAAAGTGCGAGTTTTTTAACTTCGCTTGAAGCACGGCTATGATCTTTCCATAAGCCGAGGAGAACGCGGATATCTTCGGAAGAAAAACCGAGCAATCTCGAGCGGCGGATGAAGCGCAAGGTTTGAATATCTTCATCGGTATAAACGCGATAGCCGTTTTCACTCCGATGGGCTGGTGAAATAAGTCCGGTTTCCTCATAATGGCGGATCATTTTTGCACTAAGACCCGATTGTTTTGCTGCTTCACCAATATTCATTTTTCTCGTCCAATCCGGATTTTGTCCAAATAGCATTCCCGTTTTTCATTTAATGCCGTTATTGCATATAATTGTTGTTTTAAGGCCAACAAGATGTTTTCTTGCAAGAAGCGCCCGCTTAAATCTTGAGAGAGAATCGTCTCATCGCGGGATTGTTCTAAGAATTATATATTGAAATGGCCTTGCTTGCTGGTGGATAAATGCCGCTCATAGTCAAATAGACTTGACCTTTCTTTATCAATCCTCAACTAGAACGTTAACCTGAAAATTACCTTTCAATTTTCACGCATCATATTGTGCTGATGGAGAAAGCCGATGGAGAATTATAAAACGCATAAAAAATCGGGTGATCTCGTTTTCGAGATGAATGACCACCCGCATGCACCTGTCGCGTTTTTGGCTGCTCTCCAACATTTATTGGCAATTATTGTGCCGATCATTACGCCGGGATTTATCATTTGTAGTGCTGCCGGTGTATCACCGGAAGATACAGCCATGGTTTTATCCATGTCGCTGATCATTTCGGGCGTTGCGACCTTTGTACAGTGCAAAAAAATTGGCCCCTTCGGTGCCGGATTGCTGATTGTGCAAGGAACCAGTTTCAATTTTGTCGGGCCGCTTTCGGCCGGTTCTGCGGCCATGGTTGCAAGCGGTATTCCGGCAAACGAGGTCATGTCGGCCGTCTTCGGTGTGGTGATTGCCGGTTCTTTTATCGAAATGTCGGTTTCGCGCATTCTTCCCTTTATCAGTCGTATGATTACGCCGCTTGTCACCGGTATTGTGGTTTTATTGATTGGCCTTACCCTTATTAAAGAGGGGCTTATCAGTATGGGGGGCGGTTATGCGTCATTGGGCGAGAAGGGAAGTTTTGCCAGTTTACAAAATCTCGCTTTGTCATGCACCGTCTTTGCGCTGATCATTCTTTTAAACCGTGTGACGATTACGTGGGTGCGCTCCAGTGCCATTATTCTTGCCCTTGCTGTCGGCTATGCCATGGCGGGCTTTATGGGCAGGCTCGATTTTTCCGGTTTTGAACATTCCGCACTTTTTGCTTTGCCAAGGCCGCTCCATTTCGGACTGTCTTTTTCGTGGTCGCTCTTTATTCCGCTCATCATGATCTATCTTGTCACCTCTCTTGAAGCGGTTGGCGACATTACAGCAACAAGCAAAATTTCAAGCGAACCTGTTTCGGGGCCGTTATGGATGAAGAGGATAAAGGGCGGTGTACTTGTCAATGGCGCCAATTCGCTTCTTGCCGGTTTCTTTAATACATTTCCAAGTTCGGTCTTTGCGCAAAATAACGGTATTATCCAGTTGACCGGCGTTGCAAGCCGCTATGTCGGCTTGTGGATTGCTGCTATTCTTGTTGTTCTCGGCCTTTTTCCGAAAATTGCCGCCCTCATACAAGCAATGCCGGAACCGGTTCTTGGCGGTGCTGCCATGATCATGTTCGGCTCAGTTGCTGCCTCCGGAATCAATATCCTTTCGTCAATCAAGCTTGATCGGCGGGCACTTCTCATCATTGCAATTGCCTTGAGCGTTGGTGTCGGTGTGCCGCAAGTACCGGCTTTTGTGAGCCATCTTCCGGCATTTATGGCCGATATTATGAAATCCGGCCTTGCTGCCGGTGGTATTACGGCAATTATCCTCAATCTGCTTTTGCCCGAACAGCAACAGGTCGACGATGAATAGACTTTTCTTTCAATAAACCGGCACATGAAAAGATGATTTGAAAACGAGAATAGTTTTGAAGCGACAATAATTTCCGCCGCTCAATATCTGCGTAAACTCATGAAATAATCATTCCTGATGCGCGTCGAGGTGAGGTAAAAATCAAAGCTCGGGAACAAAGAAAAAGCAGCATAAGCATGAGATTTGCAAATGCTGCTTTTGTCTTTGAAAAAGTTAGTTTGATCGTCACAGCTTCTGTGTCATGACGGTAACGAGCGCTTCCTTATAGCTCATCATTGTCAATTCATCGATAATGCGGACAAAATGTTCGGTTTTGCTATGTGCGTCGAGGGCGTTTTTGTCTTTCCATGTTTCGATGAAAACCATGTGACCGGTATCGCCTTGAACTTCAAACAGTTCGTAGGAAATACAGCCCTTGTCCTTACGGGATTTTTCAACAAGTTCTTTGAACAGACTTTCCGTCTTTTCAACAAATTCGGGCTTGATATAGAAATGTGCAATAACCTTTATCATGATGCTTTCTCCAAGGTTCGAGCAATGTTTTCAAGCCCCCATTCGAGAAGCTTGTCGGCCTGTTTTTGCGAGGCCGCTTCGCTGTAACACCGCAATTCCGGCGCGTTGCCGGAAAGGCGGAAATGCACAATATCACCATTGTCCATAATGACACGTAAACCGTCAATCATATCCCAATGTTTGATGTTACCGAGCGGATGGAAAAAATGTATGCGTGTTGCCGCATCTTCAAGATCATGCAGAATTTCTTTGGCTTTCTCCGTGTCGATATTGGAAAGACGGTTGCTGGCAGTAAAACGCATGGGAAGTCCGCTCGAAAGTGCCTGAACGGAAGAACCACGCAATTGTGCAAATCCCAACAAAGCGAGAATAGGCAGCATTGCATCGCGTGTTGCCAATTTCTTCAATTCGCAGGTTTCGCTTGAAATATCGCTTCCCAGTAGAACGCCGCCATTGGCTTCAAAACCGACAATCGTATGATAGCCATCGCTTAACGCCTGTTTCATGCCTGCAATGACATAGGGCGAGCCGACAGACGTGCGGTAGACATGTTCGAAAAAATGGCTTGTCTCGACTGCCGAGGTGGAGGTGACAGGGGTGACCACAGCATCGGCAAAAAGATATTTCGCGGTGAGCATTCCGACCACATCACCTTTTAGAAATATCCCGTCAGAACCGGCAATTAATGGCCGGTCTGCATCACCATCAGTCGACACCAGTGCGTCAAGCCCGTATTGGCGCACCGCATCAAGAGCAAGCTTGCGGTCGAAATCGCGTAATGCTTCGGTATCGACAGGAACAAAATGGTCAGCCCGACCGATTGCAACAGTCTTGGCGCCAAGAGCTGATAAAACTTCAACGAGAAAATCGCGCACAATGGAACTGTGTTGATAGACGCCGATTTTCATATCCTGAAGTGCCGATTTCGGCAAAATGGAAAGGCAGCGTTTCCGGTAAAGTTCGAGAACATCCGGAACGACAGGAGGGGATTGATAGTTTTCGGCAAGGTGATAGGGCGTGTCATTTCCTGAAAGTCCGCCTTTGTCCTCTTTTGCAGTTTTATCAAGTTCGCCGACAATAGCACGCTCGTCTTGCTTGGTTATTTCGCCATCGGGACGATAGAATTTTAACCCGTTGCGGTCATCGGGAATGTGGCTTCCTGTAACCATAATTGCCGGATAGCGAAAGTTGAGTGAATAAAGCGCAAGGGCAGGGGTTGGCACTTCACCGGCATTGATAACAGAATAGCCCTGATCTTCGATTGTTTTTATGACAACGTTTTTGATATGCGGGCTTGACGAGCGCAGATCATAGCCGACGATCACACTTGTATCTTTGTTGATCTTGCCGATTTTTTCCAAATGTCGCAAAAACGCGCGTGTGTAGCGCATGATAATATCATCGGTTAAATCGCTCACCAGACCGCGCAAGCCGCTTGTTCCGAATTTGAGTTGTTCTGTCATAATATGGTTTTGTTCCCGAACGGCCTTCCGATTTTCTATATGTGGTCACAATAGCCGTTTTGTCTATCGGCTTTGAAGCAATTATTTTGCATAAACAACAGACTGTCTACAACTGTCATTTGACGAAAACAAATTTGTTATTATAAAGAAACTTCGCTTTATGATGTTGGCAGATCAACCGTTTGGCATTATATCATGCCTGAATTTGTCAAGTTTATCTGCTAAAGTTTATTAAGGAAGAATTCCGATGACTACGCCTGTCGACAATGCAGCCTCGAACGCGACTGCCACGCCGTCTTCATTTCCGATACCGGCAAATGTTTTTGCTCTAACCGTGCAGGATGTCAAACATTATACCGATAGGCTTTTCCGTTTCCGCCTGAACCGGCCGGATAGTTTCCGTTTCCGGTCGGGCGAGTTTGTGATGATCGGCCTACCCAATGCCGAAAAGCCGGTTTTCCGTGCCTATTCCATTGCAAGTCCGTTCTGGAGCGAACAATTGGAGTTTTTCTCCATCAAGGTACCGAATGGCCCTTTGACCGAGCATTTGCAAAAAATCAAAGTGGGCGACACTGTGCTGATGCGCAAAAAAGCCACCGGCACTCTGGTGCTTGATGCGCTTTTACCGGGTAAACGGCTTTATCTCTTCTCTACAGGAACAGGTGTTGCACCTTTTGCAAGCCTTATTCGTGATCCCGAAACTTATGAAAAATTCGAAGAAGTTATTCTTATCCAGACAACACGGCTTGTTGCAGAGCTCGACTATGCGCGCGAACTTGTTGCGGACTTAAGAAATGATCCTCTCATTGGCGAATTTTCCAGCCAGTTGAAATTCTACCCCATGACCACACGCGAGCAATCCGAGCATATGGGGCGAATTACCGACACAATGCGCAGTGGCGAGTTTTTCAAGCGTACCGGTTTGAAAAAGCTCGATCCGGAAACCGATCGCGCGATGATTTGCGGCTCAATGGCAATGCTGAAAGATTGTGCTGCTATGTGTCGTGAATTCGGCCTTGTTGAAGGTGCAAATAACGCCCCCGCTACCTATGTGGTTGAACGGGCTTTTGTCGATTGACAAAAGAGTAAAACTGCTTTTGGACGCGCTCAATGGCTCAATGGCTCAATGGCTCAATGGCTCAATGGCTCAATGGCTCAATGGCTCAAGGGCTCAAGGGCTCAAGGGCTCAAGGGGGGGGCTCAACGAAGGGCTGCCTGTTTGTTAGCAATTCCGCCCGCTTTGGCGAGTTAGTTTTTATATTTCTTTGCCAAGCTCTTATATTTTAATGAGCTTGGCCGGTTGTTTTCCTACCGGTTTTTCAGGCAGCCAGCTTTGATGCGTTCTTTGCAAGTTCGGTAATGGCTTTAAAATCACCGGCATCAATCAGTTTTTTCGGTGCAACCCACGAGCCGCCAATGCACACAACATTGGGCAGTTTCAGCCAATCGGCGGCGTTATTTTGCGAAATACCGCCTGTCGGGCAAAATTTGACCTCGGCAAAGGGGGAAGCAAGTGATTTGACAAAATCAATGCCGCCGGCTGCCGTTGCAGGGAAAAATTTCAAACATTGGTAGCCTTCTTCGAGTGCGCCCATCAATTCGCTTGGTGTCACTGCTCCGGGAAGAAGCGGAATATCGCTATCCTCGGCAGCGTCGATAAGTTCGCCGGTTAATCCGGGGCTCACAATAAATTTTGCTCCCGCACTTTCAGCCGATACATATTGATCGCTATTCAAAATCGTACCGGCTCCGACAATGGCATCAGGCACATCTTCCGAAACTGCATGAATGGCATCAAGCGCTGCGGGGGTGCGCAATGTGATCTCGATAGCCTTCAGTCCCCCTTCGACAAGGGCGCGTGCAACCGGCACTGCATCTCCCAATCGTTCAATAACAAGAACCGGAATAACACTTTGTCCAAGCAGAATAGGTAAAAGACGTTCGGTCTTCTGAGACATTATCGTTCTCCAAAAAGCTTTTTCAATTCTTATAAACGTAAGCCAAGCTTTAGAAAAGAGTGTTCGGACAAGTTTCCTGTCGGCTTTGTCAAAAAGCGGGAATGTTCTCAAAAAGGTATCGGAACCACAATGAAAAGAGAAGATTGAAACGATCCATCATTAAAAATTCAAAAAACAATATCCGTTTTTTTAAAGTTTAAGAGGCTGCTTTAAAAAACTATCGCGAAAAGGACGGGGCGGGAAAAGTTCAATAGTTCAAGCCGGGGCTCGAAAACCGGCGCATTTAACAAGACAGGCAACGAGGTCGTTTTGAAAAATGAAATATCGGGGCTTATCCGATTTTTTGAAATAATGTTCAGAAAGCCGGTCATGACATAACGGAAAAATATTGCCGTTTTATCGCGACGGTCAGGGGGAATATTCTTTGGTATTTTCGCATCATTTTCGCTTTTGGAAAAGCTTGTAATAGTGCTAGCGGGCGCTATCTCTTTTCATCAAAGAAGCGGGAGTTTCACAAAACGGAGACGACGATGATTGACACCAAACAGATTTTTAAAGATTTGCTGACCCCCGATAATACCGCTTCCAAAAACAGTACAAACAAACCGGCTTCTTCCGTACCATCTTCGACCTTCTCGGTCGTCGATCTCATAGGCGGGCTCTTTGGTGGCAACGAAAAAGGCAATATTCTTGAAGGTTTGATAAAAGGTGGCGGCTTGGCAGCAATTGCCAGTGTTGCCTTCGATGCATTGAAAAACTTCGAAAAACACGACGAAAATGCCAATTCCAAAGTGGATATGACAGAAATCGGTCAAACCGGTGCCGACCATAATGGCGATTTTGCCCTGACATTGGTTCGGGCAATGATAACGGCAGCCAAAGCCGACGGCCATGTCGATGATAAAGAGCGCGATCTGATACAAAACAAGATTGCGAGTTCGGGAATTGACCAGAAAACGGCGGGGTTTTTGATGGATGAATTGAACAAGCCGGTTGATCTCGACAATCTCGTCAGCAATGTGAATACAGACGAACAAAAGACCGAACTTTATGTGGCCTCCCGTATGACACTTGATCCGGATAAGCCGGATAATCGTCAATATCTTGATAATCTTATGGCTAAACTCGGACTTCCAAAAGATCTTGAACAGCATATCGAACAGGCGATTGTAAGCTTTTTACGCTAGTTTTTTTGTCCTTTTTATTGTCGGTTGCCGCGAGCAGAAAACTTTCAAGGAAGGGCGTGTTTTACAAGTTGGAAGCGCCGGTTTTTGTTTTTCCTTTTTGTTCATAGGTTTTGAACCATTCGACCAGATAGTCGATGAACATGCGCACTTTTGCCGGTAAATAGCGCTTTTGCGGATAGACAATATAAAGGCCTGCACCGTCTGTCATAAAATCATCAAGAACAGTTTTGATAAGGCCGTTCCGCAATTCTTCTTCGGCTATAAAACGCGGAATTTTGGCAAAGCCTATACCGGCAATGGCGGCCCGCTTTGTAATGACAGGACCGTTTGCCGCCATGCGTCCGGAAACGGCAACAGAAAAAGGGCTTCCGTCACGATCTTTGAATAACCAATGGTCTGAATTGAGGTTGTTTCTGTCGACAAGGCAGGGAAGCGATTTCAAATCGCGCGGTGTTTCAGGAACAAAAGTGTTTTCCAGAAGTTTGGGAGAGGCAACGACAACCGAACGGATATCCATGAGTTTTCGTTGAATGAGGGAGGAGTCCTGCATGTCGGTAATGCGGATTGCGAGATCAAAACCTTCATTGACCAAATCGACGAACCGGTCATCAAGGCTGATATCAAGGTAAATATCCGGATAAGCTGATAGAAAATCGATGAGTGATTGACCGATCGGCGCATCGGCAAAGGTGCGCGATGTACCGATTTTTATGCGCCCGCGTCGGGTCTTGCTGGAATCGGTAATTGTGTCATTGAGATCGTCAAGTTCCTTGATAATCTCCAAAGCACGAACATAATAAGCATGGCCCGCTTCTGTTAAAGATAATTGGCGGGTTGTCCGGTTCAAAAGGACCACGCCCAATTCGTCTTCAAGTTCATGAACATGTTTTGAAAGGAGCGCTTTCGATTTGTGTGTCTTGCGCGCAGCGGTTGAAAAACCGCCGGCTTCGACCACTTCTATAAAACCCCGTATTCTCGTTAATAGTCCCAAGAGTTTTACCCCTTCCCGAAACGATGTGCCCGAAAGCTGTTTTCTTTTTAAAAAAACTTGGAGGCTCACTTTCAATAGCAGAAACATTTGTCTTTTGAAAATGGCTGGTTTTCCGGAAGAAAAACTTCTGTTTTTCGTCATTGGCGCTACCGGTTTTTTTATTGCAAACAACAGAATGTCCAATATTGGAACGAGCCTAAATAAAATTGTCTGAAGTCCAAAAAAAATATTGAAAGGTGAGCCCATTGCGCTTATATGCATCTTTGCCCAAAGTCGCACGTGCCTGTGGGTGTCCGCCGGTCCTCGAATGGTGAGAAAAACCGGTACGGTACCTGGACCTAACCGCTCCAGTCATTCTTACGGCCAACCGGAAGAATGGGGACATCTTGAAGCAACGACGGTGCGGGCCTTTCTGGTGTCTTTCGGCTGTCCAAAAGTCGAAATTACTGAAGAGGCACACCTCATTGCCTTCCGTGCGGATGCGGTTTTCGTTATTCCAATCAAAAGGCAGACAAAGCGGAGCAATGCGTTAGCGCGCTGTTCCATCGCCGCAAGTTTTATGGAGTTTTTTCCGGTACCTCCAATAACCGGTTGAAACGAATATAGGCCTTGCACTTTGTCCATGGGCTGATCGTGACTGATGCCACGAGAAGCAAGATTTGGGGAACCCGAAAGGTTTCCTAAGGAGAACCGAAATGGCAACTCAACGTATTCGTGATTTCCTCGCAACACGACGCCCTGAAGGCCCGTGCATGATTCTGGATCTTGATGTGGTGCGTGAAAACTATGAAGGCTTTGTCAAAGCACTTCCCCAATCACGCATTTTTTATGCAGTAAAAGCCAATCCGGCACCGGAAATACTACGTTTGTTGGTGTCGCTTGGTTCGTCTTTCGATACAGCCACTGTCGCCGAAATCGAAATGGTGCTTGATGCCGGTGCAACACCGGATCGTATTTCTTTCGGCAACACCATCAAGAAAGAGCGCGATATTGCCCGCGCTTATGAATTGGGTGTTTCACTTTATGCAGTCGACTGTGTCGAAGAAGTTGAAAAAGTTGCCCGTGCTGCTCCCGGTGCGCGTGTTTTCTGTCGCGTTTTGACAGATGGTGAAGGTGCCGAATGGCCGCTTTCACGCAAATTCGGTTGTGTTCCGGAAATGGCTGTTTCGGTTTTGCGCCGTGCCCACGAATTGGGATTGCAAGCTTATGGCGTTTCTTTCCATGTCGGCTCACAGCAGACAAATCTGAAAGCTTGGGATCGTGCTTTGTCAGATGCTTCCAAAGTTTTCAGAACACTGGCCAAGGAAGGCATTGTATTGAAACTTGTCAATATGGGCGGTGGTTTCCCGACACGCTATTTGAAAGACGTACCTTCGGCACAGGCTTATGGCTTGGCAATTTTTGATAGCCTTTCGAAACATTTTGGCAATCGTATTCCTGAAACAATCATCGAACCGGGTCGCGGTATGGTCGGCAATGCCGGTGTTATCCGCTCGGAAGTTGTGCTGGTTTCCAAAAAATCGGAAAACGACAAGTTGCGTTGGGTTTATCTTGATGTCGGTAAATTCAACGGCCTTGCAGAGACAATGGATGAAGCCATCCGCTATCCGATTGAAACAGCCAAGGATAGTGACGAAAAGGTACCTTGTGTGCTTGCCGGCCCAACCTGTGATTCCGCCGATGTCATGTATGAAAAAACACCTTATCCTTTGCCGATTTCACTCACTGTCGGTGATGAAATCCTGATTGAAGGAACTGGTGCTTATACGACAACTTATGCTTCTGTAGCTTTTAACGGTTTCGAGCCGATCCGGTCTTATGTCATCTGATAGGTCAAAACCCGATGTAAGCAGCAATTTGCGCCCGTAGTTTTCTGCGGGCGTTTTTTTATCATTCGGCTTTATTCGTGCTTATCTCAGATATTTGAAATAAGGATGTCGTTTATGGAGAAAAGATCTTGATGATTATCATCAAGCAACGGACGACAAACTTTTCCAACCTTTTTTAAAAAATCGAAAAATGCCCTGCTATTTTCTTGTTCATCCGGTTTTTAACGTTGAATAAGTTTCCGGAGCAGGGCTTCAGACTGACTGGTCGAAAAGCGATAATAGTCGTGCTAGAGGATGATAGTTTTTGAGGGGCAGGCAATCAAAGCCGAGTGCACCATATTGCGCTAATTTTTTAATGACGGATTTTCTTGTGCGCACATGTGGGCCAAGTGAAAAAGTCAAAAATCAAAAAAGAATTTTTTGATTCAGGTTCCGATTGCGGGGAAAAGCGGATTATCTATTTTTTGCGATTCATTTTTCCGGCAATTGCCGCATTCAAAATGGCAAGCGCGGTTTTTTTGGTGAGTCGAACAGAAGTTTCGTCGGAACCTTGGTCTTCGACCGCAACACTTTCAATCAAGGCCTTGTCTTTTGCCTTGATTTTCTGATCTTTTGTCAGGCCTGCCAATTTTGTCGGGACATTGGCGGCTTTCCGTAAATTCAACAGATGGCGGATAAAGCCGTTAAAACCACCTTTTATATTGAGGCGCTCGGCAAGTGTCGCAATTCTATTTCCGATGGCCGACTGGTTATAGGCCATGACATAGGGCAAAAGCACACCTGCTGTCATACCGAAATGGGTCTGATAACGGTTCCCTATCGACCGCGCGAGAGCACTGGTAATTTTTAAGCCTTTTTTTGCTGCAAGCGCACCTGTGAGCGAGGCCGACAAAAGGGCAATTTGCGCTTCATTATTTGAAGGGTCGCTCACTGCTTTCGGCAAATGATTAAAGATGAGACGGACTGTTTCGAGTGCCAGAGCATCCGAAACAGGATTGAATGTCGGGATGCACCAGTTATCAATCGCATTGGTAAGCGCATTCATGCCGGCGCCGGAAATGAAGCTTGCAGGCGCAGTTCCTGTCAAAACCGGATCGGCAACAACAAATGTCGGTGTTAAGCGTTTGTCATAAAACGTAAAACCGGTATTCTTTGCATTATCTATCAAATAGGCATTATCACTGATTTCGGCTCCGCTTCCGGCAAGTGTTGGCAGTGCGATCAGCGGTGGAAGTGCTGTGTAAATGGAGGGAACTTCAAGTGTTTTGACATTGGCACCTTGAGCACAAAACAGGCGGGTCATTTTGGCAAGATCCATTGTTGCGCCGCCGCCAAAGGCAAGGATTGCATTAAAACCGCCACTCAAATAAAGGCGCACGGTCAATTCCAATGTTTCACGCGTTGCTGTTCCATCAAGCGAAGAAAAAACACCGAATGGCAATTTCAGTTTATCGATCCGTTTGAGCAGTTTTTTTAAAGCTGGTGATTGGCTAAGGCCACGATCTGTCAAAACCATTATGGCTTCAACACCGGTTTTCTCGAAAACAGTGCCAAGTGCCGCAAGGCTTTTGGGCGCTAGCAGAATATCGGTTGGAAATGTCCATTCAGCGGTAATTGTCATAAATTATATTTACGCGAGAAGAATAAAAAAAGCAAAACTCTAGATCGGGTTTTGCCTTTTTTCCAATGTTTACCGCGTTAGTGGCCGCCGACTGCGCCACTTAATGTCTTCGGCTTTTTCACAGCAAAGACCAGAAGTGTCAAAATTGCGAAGAGGAGGGTCAGAATAAAGAAGGCGTCAATAAAAGCCATAACGGTCGCTTGCTGGCGAACAATATTATAAAGCTGCATCAAAGCCGAATCTTTGGGGTTCAAGCCTGCCATATCAAGTCGGCTCGCCAAAGAGTTCAACAGGTTGACTGCCTGCCGGTTTCCCCATTGCACACTTTCGGATAGTCGCTCATAGTGAAAATCGGTGCGCCGCATGATAATGGTGTTGATGATTGCAAGCCCCACAGCTCCACCGAGATTACGGGTGAGGTTGAAAAGGCCGGATGCGTTTTTAAGTTTTTCGGCGGAAAGTGTACCAAGTGCGATATTATTGATTGGTACCATACACAAAATGAGCGAGCCTCCGCGCAAAATTTGCGGCCAGAACAGTTCCCAGAAATCCCAGTCGGCTGTCATTCCGGTCACAAGCCATGTGCCCCAGCCAAAACCGGCAAATCCCAGCCCCATCATTAAACGCGGGTCAAGTTTGGTCGAAAGAAAACCGGCAAGGGGAGCGGAAAAAAACATCATCAAACCGGAAACGAACATCGTTTCCCCGATCATCAAGGCGTCATAGCCGCGAATTTCGCCAAGATAGAGCGGATAAAGATAGGTAAGCCCGTAAAGCCCGATACCCATAACGAAAGAAAAGATCGAGCCGAGTGCAAAATTCAGATTTACAAAGGCTTTGAGATCGACGATCGGGTTTTTCGCTGTCAGGACACGCCAGAAAAACAGAACGGCAGAAACACCCATAACAATTGTAAAACGGAAGATCATTTCGTCTTCCATCCAGTCATTGCGCGGACCTTCTTCAAGCACATATTCAAGGGAGCCGAGAAAGGTCGCCATGGTAATCAGACCGAACCAGTCGAAGGATTGGAAAAGCGAGCTGTCGCCTTTATCAAAATCAATGAGTTTCCATGAGGCAATGGTTACAAGAATACCGAAGGGCACATTGACAAGAAACAGCCAATGCCATGAAAAAGCATGGCTCAGATAACCGCCAACTGTCGGGCCAATTGTGGGGGCAAGCGTTGCCACCAACCCGATAATGGGAGAAACAATCGGCTGTTTTGAAGGCGGGAAAATGGTAAAGGCTGCCGCGAACACGCTCGGAATCATGCCGCCACCGATAAAGCCCTGAAGAGCACGGTAGGCAATCATCTGTTCAATCGAGCCGGCTGTTGCACAAAGGGCAGAAGCAATGGTGAAACCGGCGGCCGAAATTGTAAAAAGCACACGCGTTGATAACAACCGACCCAAAAATCCCGATAGCGGGATCATGATAACCTCGGCAATGAGATAGGATGTCTGCACCCAGGCTATTTCATCCGAGCTTGCCGAAAGTCCCGCCTGTATTTCCGACAAGGATGCAGAAACAATCTGGATGTCGAGAATTGCCATGAACATACCGAAAACCATGGCCACGAAGGCCACGATTTTTTTCGGTTCAATATGCTCTTCCATGTGGGGGAGACTGGCAGCGGTCATCAAAACCTCACTTTGTCGCCAATGATTTTGCACCTTCCGGTTTTGTGCGCATGTCGACGCTGACAACCACGCTCATGCCGGCACGAATGCGCCCTGTTGCCAGAATATTTTCAGGTATCGAAATTCTGACCGGAACACGCTGGACAATTTTGGTAAAATTGCCGGTGGCATTTTGTGGTGGCAAAAGTGAAAAAACAGCGCCCGATGCAGGCGACAATGAAACGACTGTGCCTTCAAAGCTTTCGCCATCAAGCCCGTCGACAGAGATGCGCACTTTTTCACCGCCATAGATCGAAGGAAGTTGGGTTTCTTTATAATTGGCGTCAATATAAAGCGCATTGACAGGAACCAGTGCAGCCAAACGCTGTCCATTGACAACATAGTCACCTTTTTTACCGGCAAGATTTCCCAAAACACCGTCAAAAGGCGCGCGCAACACGGTAAAATCAAGGTCGCGACGGGCTTTGTCGCGTGCGAGTTCAAGGCTTCTCGTTTCGCTTACCGCCTCGTCATGTTGCGCTTCGAGAACCGTGATATTGGCAGCAGCCGCAGCAATTTGCGCATTGGCGCGCGTAACATTGGCAATGGCCTGATCATATGCCGACTGGGCATTATCGACAGCCGATTTTGCAACGAAACTTCCGACATTCAATTCTTTTGCACGTTTTAACGTAATATCGGCATTGACGGCGACTGCATTGGCCGCGTCTTTTTGTGCATTGGCTTCGTCAAGCGAGGTTTTGGAAGCGGCAATCTGCGCTTCGATACGCGCGAGTGTGCGGCTTTGTGTTTGAAGTTTTGCTTCTGCTTCGTCATAGGCAATTTTATAATCGCCATCATCAAGACGAAACAGCACATCGCCTTTCTTGACATAATGGTTGGTTTCAACCGGAATGTCATTGATATAGCCGTTAACTTTCGGGGCAATCGAGGCAATGTCACCTTGTACATAGGCGTCATCTGTTGTGACAAGGAAACGCCATTCGGTAAGCCACTTAAACCCCAGCCACAAAACTACAATGGCAGCGATAATGGCTATGACGATGGCAATCTTCTTGTGCGGACGTTGTTTTGTCGGCAATGTTTTAGGCGTGCTGTTCGAGAATTCTGGCATGGTACAAATTTCCAGATCTGATGAAAGAATGCGGTGTTTATCCAAAACGGTTAAAACCGTCAATCAAATGGATGAAGCGAAAACGCATTACCCCCGTTCGAGGTTGCACTTGGTGCATATTCCCTGAATTTCTATGGTCGTCGCACGGGGAGAAAAGCCTTCTTTTTGTGTCATTTTTAGAATATCACCCGCAAGAACCGGATTTTCGATCTCGGTTACCCGTTTACATTTTTCACAGATGATAAAAACCGTAAGTCCGTGTTTTTGATGGTCAGGGTGCGAGCAGGCCATAAAGGCATTGACACTTTCAAGTTTGTGAACCCGTTTTTCCAAAATCAGTTTTTGAAGTGCCCGATAGACTTGCAAAGGCGCACGAAAGCCTTCGCTACGTAGTCGATCGAGTATCTTATAGGCACTTAATGGAGCCCGCTCTTTTTCCAGAACCGAAAGCACCAGCATCTGGTTGCGGGTGAGCTTAACGGTCATGGGAAAATTCCCTGATTAAAGCGGTAATGAGGCGACTTCCAATGAACAGGATAAATAGTGCAACAACAACGCTGGGACCCGAACGGCTGTCAAACCTGATCGAGGCGTAAAGCCCGAGAACCGTTCCGACAATACCGATCAGAGAGGCAAGAATGGCCATTTGTTCAGGGGTTGATGAAAAACGCCGGGCGGTCGCTGCAGGAATAATGAGGAGTGCGGTTATCAAAAGTATGCCGATAATGTTGATGGCAACCGCAATGACAATGGCCATAAGCAGCATGAAGATGAAGCGGGCGCGTTCCGGCTTCATATTTTCAGCCTTTGCCATGTCGATATTGATCGTCAGTGCCAGAAGCGGCCGCCATAAAAGATAAAGTACAATAAGAATGACCGCGCATCCGACCCATACCGTCAATACATCTGTGCGGGATACAGCCAGAATATCCCCGAACAGGTAGCTATTGATGTCAATATTGGTCCAGGTCATAAATCCGATCAGGATAAGTCCGATAGCGAGCGTTGCATGGGCAAGAATCCCCAAAAGCGAATCGCCCGAAAGTTTTTCCTTTGCCTGAAGAATAAAGAGTGCAATCGAAACAATGACAGCAACAAGAAAAACACCAAGCACCGTATCAATATTGAAAAGCAATGCAAAAGCCACACCGAGCAAAGCCGAATGGGCCATGGTGTCGCCAAAATAGGCCAATTTTTGCCAGACAATAAAACAGCCGAGTGGCCCGGCCATCAATGCCACGCCGATTCCTGCCAAAAATGCTCTTACAAGATAGTCGTCAACCATTGTCGTTGGCTCCGATATTTCTTGTCGGCTTGTTGTCCGAAGTGCTGATAACAGCACCATGAATATTGTGCCGGTGGTTATGATGATGCTCATAAAGTGCCAGACCGTTTTCCGGTATAGCGCCGATCAGACGCCCGTAAGCTTCGCTTTTTGCAACCTCGGTCGGTGCTCCGCTGCAGCAAATATGGCCGTTCAAACAAATCACCCGATCGGTCGCAGCCATGACAATATGGAGATCATGGGAAATGAGGAGAATGCCGCAATCAAGTTTGGTACGCAGGCTCGCAATCAACCCGTAAAGTTCGGTTTCTCCATTGTAGTCGACCCCTTGCAAAGGTTCGTCGAGAACGAGAAGATCAGGCTTTCTCGCAATCGAGCGGGCAAGCAGAACGCGCTGCAATTCGCCTCCCGACAGATCGGCTACATTGGCATTTATCAAATCGTCAACACCGGTTTCGGATAAAACCGATTTTAACCCGTTGGCATCAAGCTTGGCTGTCAATGTCATGAAACGGCGCACAGTCAAAGGTAGAGATGGGTCGATCGCCAATCTTTGCGGTACATAGCCAATGCGCAAGCCGGCTTTTCTGCTCACAGTGCCCGCGGATGGTTTTAAAATCCCCAGTGCCATTTTTGCTGTGGTTGATTTTCCCGAACCGTTCGGACCGATCAATGTAACAATTTCACCACGATAAATATCAAGATCTATATCATGGACAAGCCAGTGACCATTGCGTTCAATGCCTGCTTTGGTGAGCGACAGCAGCCATTCTTTATCCATTGTTTCATCCTTCGGTGCCGTTTTGGCGCGTTGAATTCCGACCTCGCGAGGTTCGGATCACGTTCCAATTCAAAATTTGCCCGCTTCAAGGCTGTCATTTGACCCGGCATACACCAAAGCTTGATGGGCAAAATCCTTGAATTTTTTCAACATCAGGCTTAATACAAAATTGTAATGTAATAAAGTAACAAATGTAATAAAGTAACATTTGCAGGATGAAATTGTTTCGGTCTCTTTTTTATGTGCTGTTTGCGTGTTCGCTGATTTTTTTGTCAGGAGTAAGCGCGCAAGCGTCGTCGGTGCCGCAAGTGGTGGTTTCCATCAAACCAC
Organism: Bartonella sp. W8122; assembly: GCF_016102485.1. Classification (NCBI taxonomy): domain Bacteria; kingdom Pseudomonadati; phylum Pseudomonadota; class Alphaproteobacteria; order Hyphomicrobiales; family Bartonellaceae; genus Bartonella; species Bartonella sp. W8122. The sequence goes on along the minus strand of NZ_JACFOO010000002.1, from coordinate 1,547 downwards.
TTCATTCTTTGGTTTCAGCGGTTATGGGCAAACTCGGCACGCCGGCTTTGATTGTCAAACAGGCCGGTTCCGAGCATGGCTATGCACTTAAACCGTCAGACGCAAAAATATTGTCAAAAGCCGATATTATCTTCATAGCAAATCCGGATATGGAGCTTTTTCTTGTAAAACCGATAGAAAATCTCGGTGTCAAAGACCGGATGATTGCGCTCTCGTCAGCTCCCGGAGTAGAACTCCTTCCAATTAGGGAAGGTGGCTTATTTGAAGACCATGGTGATGAGCATCATCATGGGGGTGATACGGCGCATGCCATGGATTTTCATTTCTGGCTTGATCCTGAAAATGCCCGAAAGGTTGTCGCTTATGTGGCCGACGTTTTGGCAAAGAAAGATCCCGATCACGCAGAGATCTACCATAATAATGCAAATGCCTATGATAAAGTGATTGTCGAAACCGAGCAGAACATAAAACAGTCTGTTGCACCGGTTAGTGACGAGAACTTTATCGTCTTTCATGACGCCTATCAATATTTTGAACATCGATTCGGTCTTCATGCCATAGGTTCGGTCGCTCTTGACCCGGAACGCCAACCAGGTGCGCAACGGATAAGCGCAATCAAGAACACCATTTTGCAACAAAAAGCGGTGTGTGTTTTCGCCGAACCACAATATCCAAATAAGCTGGTCGATATTGTCATCGAAAGTACGCCCGCCAAAGTCGGCATGCTTGATCCTTTGGGGCAATCTTTACCTGAAGGAGCGGGGCTTTATCCCGAGTTGATTGCAAATCTTGCCGACAATCTGGTCAATTGCCTCACACGCAAATAATAATGATGTGGGTTGACCAGAGAATCGATGTTTTCCACGATTAATCAGTGCGGCAGATTTTGCCAGCCGGTTTATTCGGTATTAACGGGCAGACAAATAAGCTCCTAGCATTCATATCAGGCCTATCAATTGCTCCGACATCACTGGCTGCGGTTTCAATAAGTTGGCCAGCACATTTTACGACAGTTTCGAAATTTTAACATATATCAATCGGGATAAAAACGATGACACCGTATCGGTGTTATGTTTCGTCAGCAGGATTTTCGAAATCAATACCGGAATGTCTATAGCTTATATAAAAGCTCTTTCTCATTTCGCACCAGAAACCCGAAGAAATTTCATTCCGGTCGGGCTGATTCGTGGATGCCACTAGGTGATTCTTGGGAATCACGCGCTGATTCTGCCAAAAACTCTCTGTTTTTATGAAAAAAACAAAATTTTCGGGAATTTTCGTTCTTGAAAATGCCCTTCTGGAACAATCGAACTTCATTTTCATTATAATCCGCAGCCAAAATTCGGTTCCTTTGCGCGAATTTTTACGGTGCAATTGTGAGTTGACACACGCGAAGATTGAATCGCCAAAAAAAAGGAAAAAAAAATGAATTTTTTTGGAAATGGCTGTTGACTCTGGAAGGAAGTGAGGTCTATATGAGCGCCACAACGAGGGCGGTACGCCGCTGGCGACAGTGAGTTGCGCTCTTGGAAAGAACGGATGAATTA
>NZ_JACFOO010000001.1:2220544-2384510 GCF_016102485.1 Bartonella sp. W8122 | reverse complement strand
CTTATCCGGATGGCAACCGTTCACTGAAAAACAATGATATTACCGACGACACCACGCCGACCTTTAATGGTAAAGGTGTCGCGGGCGACATTATCAAGCTTTATACGGTTGATGATAAGGGTGAGCGCACGCTTATCGGCCAGACAGTGGTTCGTGAGGATGGAACATGGTCTGTTACGCCGACGGTCGCTTTGACCGATGATCCAAAGCATAGTCCGACAAAATATACATTTATTGTGACAGAGACGGATAATGTCGGCAATGAAAGCAATCCGACAGACGACTATAATCTTTTCATCGACCGCGATCCACCGGTTCTTGATGACAAGACCATCAAGCTTGTCGATGACAAGGAAACGAATGTCGGTGACTTCCCGAACTGGATCGAGAAGGATGACGGTAAGGGTGGAAAAATCAAGCTTACCAATGATGATACGCCGACAATGAGCGGGCGTGCGATTTCAAGCGACACCCAATCGGTCAATATTTATGACAAGGATTCGGACGGCAAGTTGATATTGATCGGTTCTGCCAAAGTTGACAAAAATGGCGACTGGAGTTTCACGCCGTCAACAGAACACGGTCTTGCCGATGGCGTGCATGAATGGATAGCGCGTCCGGTTGATAAAGCCGGCAATGAAGGTCAGCCAACACCGGCCTATAAATTCGAGGTTGATACCAAGGGACCGACAGGGACACTTGGCAGTGACATCGGTTTGTGGGATGACGAGGGGCCACAGACTGGCGAATTTGATGGCGCCAATGGCACCACGGCATGGAACATAAACGATGCCGGGCATAAAGTAACCGACGACAAAACACCTGAGATCAAGGGCAAACTTCCGGCAGGAAGCGATGTCACGAAAGTCCATATCTATATTGATGGTACGCTTGCCAGTATTGTCGATGTTGCAGCTGATGGCACATGGTCCTATACGCCGCATTTGAGCTCGGGCACACATAAAATCGAAGCCCGTCCGGCAGATGATGCGGGTAATGAAGGTGAGGCCAAGACCTGGGATTTCGACATTGCGGGGGCGGCCCCGGGAATGCCGGCCATTACCGGCATTTACAACAATGAAGAAAAAGAGATTGATGCATCCCATCCGGATGGCAAGTTCATTGATAAAAACCAGTTTACCAATGATGCCACACCGCTCATCAAAGGAACCGGTGATGCCGGTTCGTTTATCAATATCTATATTGGTGACAAACTTGTTGCCAAGGGTGTTAAGGTCGGGGGTGACGGCCATTGGGCTGTCGCGATTGATCCTTCATTGGCCGGTATTTTACCAAATGGCGAGAGCTGGCAAATTCGCGCTTCTGCAAGTGACAGTGCCGGACAGGAATCCGACAAGACAGGGTTCTGGCCGATCAATGTCGATACGTTGAAGCCGCTCACACCGGATCTGCCGAAGTTGGACGACCATGTCGGTGATAAAAAGGGAGACGTAGAGAAAAACAGCACAATTGATGACAAAGCACCGACAATTCATGGAAAAGCTGCCGAGGGCAGTGTTGTTGTCAATATTTATGATACAGTTGATGGCAAGACAAAACTTGTTCAGACTGTTATGTCCGATGCCGAGGGAAACTGGAGCTATACGCCAACCGACCTCGGACAGGGCAACCATTCGATTACCACGACTTACACCGATAAGGCTGGCAATATCAGTGACAAGAGTCCGGCATTCGGCTTTATCATAGATAGTTCGTCAATTCTCGTTTCGATCAATTATGCTGCAGATAATGCAGGCCATATTGTCAAAGACCTTGCAAATGGTGAGACGACGGATGACACGACACCGACGCTTTTTGGTTCAACCAGTCCCAACACTGTTGTCACTATTAAAGAAGGTGACAAGGTTATTGGCACGGTTACGTCCGACGGGCATGGCAATTGGTCGTTCGAGCTTCCTGAACAAACAAATGGGCACCATGTTTATACCGCTGTTGTGACAGCTCAAAACGGCAACAATGCCCATTCCGATTTTGCCCTTGATATTGATAATACGCCGCCTGCATCACCGAACATTACGCGTGTTCAGGATGACGTACCGCTCAACACCGATGATCTTGTTTCGGGTGGCAAAACCAATGATACCAAGCCGACATTTTATGGCGAGGGCAATCCCGGCGATACAATAACCATTTATGACGAGATTGATGGCAAACTGGTCAAGATCGGCACGGCCACTGTTGGTAATGATCATCAATGGGTATGCACGGTTGACGAGCTTGCCCCGGGTGCCCATCATTTCAAGCTCCAGACAACCAACAAGCTTGGTGTCGATAGCGAAAAATATACCGAATATGATCTGACGGTGAAGACAGATGCACCGACCGAGACGACAAGACTTGTTTCGATTACGGAAGATCGCGGTTTGAGCGACAGCGATTTCAAGACCGGCGATGACAGTCTTGTTTTCAAATTCGGTGTTAGTGAAAAATTGCCGGCCGGTTACAAGGTTCAGGTCAATGTTGACGGCAAATGGTATGATGCCACCTATGACGAGACTGACGGTTACTGGTATTATGACCACTCGAACATTCATCTTGCTGAAGGCGTCCACAAAATTTACGGGCGTGTTGTCGACGATGCAGGCAATGTCAAAGACGGTCCGGCGCAGGACGTTGTTATCGACAAGACTGCGCCAATCGGTGGCGACTATCAGATTGTGATTGACAGCTTTATTGATGATGTCAATGAGGAAGGCGGGTCGAAGAGCCGTTCCAATGGTGAAGCAACCAATGATAATACGCCGACTTTGATTGGTCATACATCGGGTATGAAGCCTGGTGACTATGTCACTGTGCAGGTCAAAATCGGTGACGATTGGGTAACAATCGGCACGGCAAAAGTTGATGGCTCGGGCAATTGGAAGTTCGACGTCAAGGGAATACCCGGAGGCACGGCAAAAGACCATCTTGATGACGGCTATCACGAGTTTAGAGGCGTTATCACCGATGAAGCGGGAAATCTCGGACAAGCTTCTTCAGGCTTTGGCCTGGATGTTACGACAACACCGCCACCTGTAATCAACGAAAGCGGCCTTGATCTTTTTGACGACCAGTTGCCGACAACCGGCACAATTGAAAAGGGTACAACCACTGATGACAGCCGTCCGACATTAAAAGGGGCTGCCAATTCGGTTGACCCGACAAAAGTGGAAAAAATCAATCTTTATGACAATGGCAAACTGATCGGAACGGGTAAAGTCAATAGCGACGGGTCATGGAGTGTCGAGCCGACTGTACCGTTGCGTCAGGGTAATCATAGTTTTGTTGCCAAACCGGTTGATTACGCCGGAAACGAGCAACCGCAGGGAACAACGGCATGGGATTTCAACTTTGTCGGCCATGCACCGGCAACACCTTCTATCATCAATGTTCTTGATGACAATGGCGAAACAATCCAGAAAGATGCGGTTACAAGCGATTCCACACCGCTTATCAAGGGCACAGGCACAACCGGTTCGATTGTTCATATTTACGTTGACGGGGTGGACGTTGCCCAAGTTGCTGTGAAGGAGGATGGAACCTGGGAAACTACGCTTCCGGCGCTTGCCAATCCGGCAACAGACCCGAATGGTACCCGCCATGTCATTACAGCCAAAGCATTGGATAAGGAAGGCAAAACATGGAGCCATGAAACGGGCGAGTATCCGGTTGTTGTTGACAGACAAGCGCCGGATGCACCCGATGCACCGACGGCCAAAGATGATCAGGGCAATACAATTACCGGAACAACGGCCGATTCAACACCGACTTTAAGCGGCAAGGTCAACGGGCATCAACCCGGTGACAAGGTCAATATCTATCAGGATGGTGTGAAAGTCGGGGAGGCGAAGGTTAACGACCAGGGAGAGTGGTCATGGACACCGAAGGATCCGTTAGGGAAAGGCAATCACCAGTTCCAGACGTCTTTAAGTGATGCGGCCGGTAATGAAAGCGGCAAGGGGACGGCGACCAATATCACGGTTGACACAAGTACGGTCAATGTCAGCATTGACTATCTTGTTGATGATCAGGCACCGCTTGAATCACACATCACAAACAATAGTAAGACCGATGACAGAACGCCGCTTATTGTCGGTAAAGCAACACCGAACTCCGATGTTGTTCTGACATATACCGATGCCAATAATCAGGTTCATGAGCTTGCAAAGGTCAAGGCCGATGGTGAAGGCAATTGGTCCTATCAGGTCAAGGATAGTGAAAAATTCGGCGAAGGCCATTATATCATTCATGCTGAAACCACGAGCCCGTCGAATGTAAAATCGACAGCCGATTTCAATTTCGATGTTGATATAACCAACAATCAAAAGCCGTCGATTGATAAAGTAATCGATGATGTCGGCGCTATTCAGAATGATGTTGTAAATGGTGGCAGCACCGATGATACAACCCCGACAATTATCGGCAGTGGTGCAAAGCCATATCAGAAAGTCAATATCTATGATGCGGGCGAAGATGGCAAAAGCCAGCTGATCGGTTCGGTCATAGCTGATGGCGAGGGAAAATGGAGTTTCACGCCACCTTCTCCGCTTGGAGGAGGGGAAACACATCAAGGGGGAATACATCATTTGACAGCCACCACTGTCGACGAGGTTGGCAACGAAAGCCAGCATTCGTCCAATTATGATGTGATTGTTGATATTAGGCCACCCGAACCGATCGCCGATGACACAGTTTCGGTGACCGATGATGTCAAAAACGATGCCAATGATTTTACCGGTCAACTTAAAAAAGACCAGTATACCAATGACAATCGACCCGAATATTCCGGAAAAGCACCTTCGGACGCAAAAACTGTCAATATTTACGACAATGGCAAGCTGATCGGTTCGACCGACGTCAAGGAAGACGGGACATGGTCGTTTACACCTGACGAAGATCACAAGCTTTCTGAAGGTCAACATACATTGACTGCCCGTCCGGTGGACGCAGCCGGCAATGAAGGCACAGATTGCCAGGGGTCGGAATTTATTGTCGATACAATTGCACCAACTGCAATACCGACAATCGACGGCTTGTTGACCGATACCGGTACATCAGACAACGACTTTATCACGCAGGACAAAAATCCGACGATTTTTGTGAGTGTGGATAAGCCGCTTGCTGATAACGAACATGTCGAGATTTCGCTCGATGACGGGCTGACATGGATAAGAGCCGAATACAATCCGGAAACCAAACAGTATTATTATTCTGTCCAAAAGGGGCATGAACTGACCGATCAGGTCTATCATGTCAAGGCTCGTGTGGTCGATGCGGCAGGCAATGTCGGTCATGATACAGCACGGGATATGACGGTTGACACCACCCCGCCTGACGATGGTTGTAAAGTTACGATTGACAAATTCCATGACGATGTCGAAAACAATGTCGGCGATTATCCGTCAGGAACGACGACCAATGACAAGACGCCACTTCTTAAAGGCACGGTGAGAGGTGCACATGAGGGCGATGTTGTTCACCTTTATTATCGTGATTCCCAAGGCAATCTTCATAGTGTTGCCGACAATATTCACCTCACACAAAACGGTGATGGCAGTTATAGCTGGGAGTACCAGCTTCCCGAACTTGCCGAAGGCGATTACCAATATGTTGCAATTGTCAAGGATGCTGCCGGAAATGAAGGAAAACAGAGTAACGATTTCTATCTTGCTGTCGATACGACACCGCCAGTTTGGGAAAATACAGACGACATCAAACTCTGGGACAACCAAGGGCCCCAGATAGGCCCGATACCGCCTTCGGGTGGCTACACTGATGACAATTATCCGGAAGTTCAGGCGGGCCCCGGAACTGTTACGGGGACTGAGAGCGGCATTGTAGAACTTTATGATGGAAAAACCAAAATCGGCGAGGGTATCATCCAGTCGGATGGCTCGTTCACGATTGTTCCAAGCAAAGCCATTACCCCCGGCGAACACAGTTTCCATCTGGTTGCTGTTGATCCGGCAGGTAACCGCACACCGCTTGATGATGTCAAATGGGACTTCAATTTTGCCGGACATGCTCCGGGTACCCCATCCATCACCAATATTATTGATGATTATAACAATCCGGATGACAAACCCGTTTACCTGCAAAAAGGCCAGTCTACCGACGATTCAACGCCGACCCTTCATGGTATGGGAACCAAAGGCACAACCGTTTACATTTATCTGAACGACAAAAAAATCGGCGAGACTGAAGTCGACGAGAATGGCACATGGACTTTCAAACTTCCTGCTGCTTATGCCTTGAAAGATACCTCGACCGATGGTCGTGGAACGGAATATAACTTTGCCGCTCAAGCGGTTGACCGGTTAGGTGCGCTGAGTTCAAAAACCGGTAATTATCCGATTGTTTATGATAATCAAGCGCCAAACCAGCCGGATGTTCCTGCTCTTCAATCCGATCAGGAACCCAAGATCGGTTCGATTCCAGATAATGACACAACACCCGACCAAACCCCGACATTCAGCGGTACTGTTCAAAACCCGCAAGTGGGCGACAAGGTTACCATTTACAAGATAGTCGACGGTCAATATGACAAAATTGGCGAGACAACGGTCGACCCGTCGTCGGGCAAATGGTCATGGACACCGGAAAATCCGCTTGATAAAGGTTCTTACGAATTTGCAACATCGGTTACCGATGCGGCAGGAAATGAAAGTGCAAAAAGCCAATCAACAACAGTCACTGTTGATCCGACAAATGTCGATGTCAGCATCCTTTACGCTGTTGATGACAAAAATGTTTCCACCGGAGATTACACCGGAAGGATTTCCGACGGTGGTCTCACCAATGATACAACACCGGAATTGCATGGACGCGGAACGCCCAATTCGAGTGTCACTATCTATAAAGTTATTGACGGAGTGAAAACAGAAATCGGCACGGTCAATGTCGATTCCAAAGGCGACTGGACATTTGTCTGGCCGGAAGGCAAGTCGCTTTCCGATGGTAGTTATACGATTGTCGCGGAGGCATTACTTCCAAATAATTCGACAAAGTCTGACAGCTTCAATCTTGTTGTCGACACGAAAAATAACAATGTTCCGGTGATTGACAGTGCCGGCGATGATGTCGGTGCGATCCAGTCGAATGATCTCGCCTCCGGTGGGGCAAGCGACGATACAACACCGACTTTGAAAGGCCATGGCGCCGAACCGAACGGCATAGTCAATATTTATGATACGGTTAATGGCAAGACGCATCTGGTTGATAGCGTGAAAGCCGATTCCAACGGCAATTGGGAATATTCGGTTCAAAGCCCGTTACCGGAAGGAGAACATCATTTTCAGGCCTCATCTGTTGATGCAGCCGGCAATGAAAGTGCCAAATCACCCGTTTTCGATTATACGATCGATTTGGAAGCGCCGAAGGCTATCGACTCCGATTCATTGGATCTTTTTGACGATGTACCGGAAACTGTCTCAACCATTGCCGAAGGTGGCAAGACAAATGACGACAGGCCGACCTATAGTGGTTTGGCCACATCGGACACCAAGAAAGTCTTTATCTATGACAAGGGTGAAAAAATCGGGGAAGCAGATGTTGTCGAAAAGGACGGGCAATATACATGGAGCTACACACCCGATACGCCTTTGGAAAATGGCGAACATCATTTTCAGGCAAGGCCGGTTGATGCTGTTGGTAATATCGGTATTCCGACCGATAACTGGGATTTTGAAGTTCTCACCGGAACTATTACAAACAATGCAAAAATTTCAGGTATCACAGAAGATACCGGTTATGAATCGGACGACTTGGTTACCAGTGATACGCGGCCGACAATCTACATTACGACCGACCGTCCGCTCGATGCGGCAACTGGTGAAAAAGTCCAGATCAATATTGGTGGACAGTGGTACGACACGGAATATGATGCGGAAAGCGGCCGTTATTTCTTCCGTCCGGTAACATCTTTGCCGGCGAGTGCCGATGGAACAGATTATATCATCAAGACACGCATTATTGATGATTATGGTCGCACATCGGATATTGACGAAAAAACGATGACCCTTGATAACGTTGCTCCCGATGGCTCGTTAACACTGGATAAATTCATTGATAATGTCGGTGTTCCAGGCGAATTCGACAGTCATACCGATAGAAACTATACCGATGACCGTACACCCGAATTGCGTGGAACAGTTACGGGTGCCAAGCCCGGTGATTGGGTTGTCATTTATCGTTCGGATAAAAACGGCAATATTTTAAAAGACGAGAATGGCAAACCGATCAAGGTTGGTTCTGTCCATCCTGACGGTACCAATTGGACATTTACCCCCGACCTTGATGAAGCCCATTATCCCGACAATTCGGAATACTATTTTGTTGCCGTGCTTGAAGATACAGCTGGTAATCAGGGATCAAAATCCGACCCGTTGGGATTGTTCCTGACCACGAAAGGACCTGACTGGTCCGGCTCGAAGGACTATGATGTCATTGACAATCAGGGTCTCGAAACAGGAAATATCGCGAACAATGGCGTCACTGATGATAACAGGCCAACAGTCAAAGGTAAAACCGGTTCGCTCGACCCAGCCAACGTTGATTATGTGCTTCTTTATGATGGTGATCCGTCAGACCCGAATGCCAAGCCGATCGGCAAAGGAACTGTCAATAGTGACGGTTCGTGGCAGGCTGAACCGGGTAGTCCGTTGATGCCGGGACATCACCATTTCTGGGTGGTTCCTGTCAACCACGCCGGTGTGCCAAGTGAGACAAAATCGGATGAGTTCGACTTCGATCTTATCGGGCATGCGCCCGGTACTCCGTCGATTACCCAGTTTGGCCATGATGATGATCCGAATGTTGATTTTCCGGATAACCAGATCCAGCAAAACGGGATCACGCGCGACAACACCCCTTTTATCAAAGGAACCGGTACAACAAGCTCTTCTGTCGATATTTACGACCGGGTCAATGGCGAAGACATTCATCTTGGACGAGTACCAGTTGATGAAAATGGCAATTGGGAAATGCAGTTGCCGCCACTTGCAGACGGGACCCATAATATCTGGGTACAGGCGTCAGATGCCGACAACAACAAGAGTGCGGCAACTGCACCTTATCCGTTTGTGGTGGATACAACTGCACCGAATGCTCCGGGACGTCCGACAATTACAAGCGATATTGCCCCTGATAAGGGCGAGATCTCCAATGCCGACACCGATCACGGAACAACAAACGACACAACGCCCACTTTCTCGGGCACGATAAATAATCCGCAACCGGGTGATGTTGTGACCATTTATGATGGTGACAAAGCAATCGGTGAGACGAAAGTTAATCCGGATGGTTCGTGGTCGTTCACACCGACAACACCGCTTGATAAAGGCGAACATCATTTTGCTACCACGGTAAAAGATGCGGCCGGTAATGAAAGCGATCGTGGTTTTGCAACCGATATTACAATAGCCGATAATGGAAATACCGTAACGGTTGATTATGCTGTTGACAATGAGGATCCGATTAAAGGCCCGATTGCCAATGGCGGTCATACCGATGATACAACGCCCGAACTTCACGGCACGGCACCGGCAGGCTCGACTGTCACCGTTTATAGCGATGCTACAAAACAAACGCCCATTGGCGGCCCGTTCACTGTCGGTTCGGATGGTAAATGGTCTATCGGTTTGACGGAACAGGCCGCCGGCGAACATAATTATTATGTCGAGGCGACAGACGCCGATGGCACTGTTCTTGCCGGCCAGGATTTCAAACTTCATATTGATAATGGTCAACCCGATCAGCCGACAATTACCAAGGTTATCGATGATGTCGGCCTTATTCAGGGTGAAGTCGCAAATGGTGGCTCCCGTGTCGACCATGGCACGACCGACGATACCAACCCGACGATTATCGGCAAGGCACCGAAGAACAGCCTTGTAATCATTTACGATAATGGCAAGGAACTTGGCCGTGTTTATGCCGATGGCAATGGCGACTGGTCTTATACAACCGGAGCAATGCTTACCGAAGGGGACCACACGTTTACGGCCGTTTCGCAAAATGCCGAGGGAAAGACCAGCACCCCTTCACAAGGGTATTTGATCAATGTTGATATTACCAGGCCAAATCAGATAATCGACGAGACTGTTCAGGATAATGTTTTGCCGAACAATACCAATGGTGAAGATGGCGAGCCGGTTATTCCTGTCAATCAAAATGACCTCACCAATGACAATAGCCCGATCTTTAGCGGAACGGCACCAAGTGACGCCAAGAAAGTGCGCATTTATGACAATAACAAGTTTATTGCCGAAGTGGATGTCAATGCAGATCATACATGGTCCTGGGAAGCGGGTAACGGAAACTCCGACGCAAAGCTTGGCGAAGGCTGGCATTCTCTTACAGCCCGTCCGGTGGACGCTGCCGGCAACGAAGGACCGGCATCTGAAGCGCATGACTTTGAAGTTGATACATATGTACCAAATGCAACGGTAACACTCATCAGTATCACTGACGATACAGGCTTTGAGAGCAGCGACTTTAATACGCAGGACAATACACCGCTCTTCAGCTTCAAAGTTGATGGAACGGTAAAGGCTACCGATAAGGTACAAGCCTTCATCAATAATCAATGGCGCGACCTTACCTATAATGACAAAACCGGTAACTGGGAACTTGATTGGCGCGATAGCAAGGAACCTATCCCTGACGGAATATATAACGTGAAAACCCGCGTTATTTCCCGTACAGGAAATTATGACCATGCTATAACTGAAAATTCCGCAACAACGGTTGTCATTGATAGTGATGGTTCGGCGCAACATTCGGAATTTATCGGCTTTACCGGTAAAGGCGGGAAACTCTTCCCGAGTGGTGATTATGTCGATGTAACAAATCCTGTTTTGAAGGGTAAAATCAGCGGCAATCTTGCCGACCTTGAAGACGGTGCGAAAATCGGCATTTATCGCGATCACGTTCTTCTGGGCTATGTCGAAAAAAGCCAGATCAATGCTGATGGCACATTCAGTTTCAAGCTGCCGGATAACAGCTTGACCGACCATCACAGCTATATCTTCACAACGGCAATTGTGTCGAAATCCGGCTATGTCGGCGAAGCACATGATGTTGAAGTGCGCGTTGATACAACCGGTTCTGCAAACGTTCCATCTTATGGAAAGTTAGACCCGACAAACTCAAATATTAAAGACAACACACTGACCCAAGCTGTTGCTCTTAACAATAACGGTGAATGGCAAGTTATATCAAACTCGCATGTTTGGGTGTTCCGTAACGATGGTTCTACTTTTTCGACTTATTTAGATTGGACTTCTATTAGTAACGATCTTAACAATAACTGGGACGGAACATATTATTTTGGCTCATTTACCATGGCTGATTATAACCATGATGGGTTTATTGATATATGGACAACGAAAAATAACTATGACGACAATATGACAGGTGCCTATGTTGGCCTTGGAGACAATCGTTGGAACTATGTCAGCGTGGCCTACGAGCAGATGGTAAATGGCAAAAAAATCAGGAACCACCTCGGCGGCATTGCTACTTTCGACATGAATGGTGACGGCTATCTTGATGTCATTCAGGGTGATTCCGGAGCGGATTCCGGTTCTATCTTTGTAAATAGAGGTATGATTTCATCAGATTTGACAGGTAGCCAATTTATTGGATTGGGAAGGAATTTTGGTAATAACCAATCCTCTCTCACAAACAATTTTATGACCGATCACCATGTTTCGGCAATCGACCTTGACAATAACGGGACGATTGATTTTGCCGGTAACGGGCTGATTAATGATACTAAAGGGTTCAGCGACAACTGGTATCAATTGATGACATTGATCAATAATGGCGATTGCACTGCCCAAGATGGCTCCAATTGGTCTCTTGGTCAATCATTTGCCAACTCGTTGCCGAGTTACGGTAATAGCAGAGATAGGGATATTAACGGCGATTATATTCGCGCTGACTCCTATAAGAATACCATTTCCATGACATGGGCCGATTATAATGGCGATGGTTATATGGATCTGTTCCTTGCCAAAAATCATAAAAATTGGAATAAGCAGAGTGAAAGCCAGATTTTTTATAATAAAGGTGATGGTTCCGGACAACTGCTTGAGGCGCAGAGGCTAGGAGACAGCCTTGACGGTCGCTGGTCCGCTGCTATTGACTGGGACCATGATGGCAAAATGGATATTCTGGAAGTACCTGGAGTGAATGGGAAAGCCAGTGATATCAAATTATGGCATAATTCCGGTAAGACGGATCTGCTAGGTCGTGTTATATGGGATGATTGGGATATTTTTGGTGCCAAGGGCGGGAGATTATCTGGTGCGAGTGGTGATGTCGATCCAAAGTCGGTTGACGGTAGCGGTGACAAGCCGGGCACCCAATCGGACGTAGAATTTAAAGGGATATTGGGTATTGGTCTTGTGGATTATGACTGGGATGGTGCGCTTGATGTCACTTTGCAAAGATCTGGAAAGTACGAATCACTCATTCTTGCCAACAAAAACAAGGTTGAGTATGGAACATCATTGCATCTTCGCATCACCGACAAGGATGGTGCCAATGTGTTCTATAACAATACCGTCCAGCTTTTTGACTCTGCCGGTAACCTGGTTGCCGTGCAGGTTATCAATGCCCAAGGTGGTATGGGTTTTTCCGACAATACCGGACTTGTCCATTTCTATGGCTTGAAAGAAAATGAAACCTATTCGGTTGTTGTCTTGCGCAATACCGAAGGGCAATCGAATGATGTCGGCGGTATTGCCCACACCCATACGACAGATTCGAACGGTAATGGCAAAGATAACGACATCGAAAACGTCAATAGTTCGTGGACAGGTCTTAAAGCTGTTGAAGCCGACCATGCTTATATCCTGAATGCCAATAAAGATGGTGAAACGGTCACAACCGGCGTTGGCAATGCCGACGATAAAACATCACAAGGCTATCGTCCTGGACTTGTCGGTACCGGTTATAATGACCTCTTTACAGCTGAAGCCGGTAGCCAAAGCTATTCGGGTGGTGGTGGCTGGCGCAACGATGCCGGTGAAAAATATTGGCAGGCAAGTGGTGGTGAAGACATTGTCGATTTTGGCAAGGCAACCACTGGTGTCACGGTCGATTTGGGTAATAGTGGCTACCAGTCGACAGGTTTCAACAACGCCAAGTTCATTGACATTGAAGGTATTTACGGGGGTAAATTCAACGATACCTTCACCGGTAATAAAGGTGACAATTTCTTTGACGGTCGTGGTGGTGACGACACCTATCACCTTGAAGCAGGTGGTCATGATCTTCTGCTTTATCGCCTCATTGAGCAGGATGATGCAACCGGTGGCAACGGCCATGACACAGCCTATGGCTTCACGGTTGGCACCTATATTGATGCCGACAAATCCAAGATTGATAAAGATGCCGATCGCATTGATGTCGCAGACTTGTTGCAAGGCTACCGTGCCGATGCCGATGGCGCTGCCCATTACGACAACAACGGCAAAGCCCAGATCGACTGGGGTGATAATATCAAGGACTACCTTTCAACCCGTGTCGAAAACGGCAATACGATTTTGAGTATTGACCGTGATGGCAAGGGGAACGCCTTCCAGTCGACCGACCTTCTGACTTTGAACAATGTCCAAACCGATTTGGAAACATTGTTGGCAAACCATCAGATCATCATCGGATGATCCTCTCTATGGCGGGCATTTTCCCCGCCATAGACCATTATTATCGGGCAGGTAAGGGTTCCTGTCTGTTGCAGTTTTAAAATCGCAGGTGGAGATAAAATTGCTGGATCTTGGGCAAGCAAAGAACATAGCGGTCATTGGTGGGGGGGTGACCGGCTGGTTTGCAGCGCTGATGCTGCGTCGGGTATTCAGCCCGAAAGTGGAAATTGTGGTTTTCGAGGATCCGAAGCGGCCACATTATTCAGGGGGCGAAGGCGGGCTTGGCAATTTCGTTCCTAATTTGCAACGCGCTTCTATTGATATTGACGAGTTTGTGAAGAAAACAGACGCGACATTCAAAATCGGGAACGCCTATCACGGCTGGCGCGACGGCGGGCAGAACGATATCTATTACCAGCTCTTCCCTTCCCCCAACGATCATGTTGAAGAAATCGATTTTTCATATCGCGGTGTTTGGCCTTACCTTGCCACACGTATTGCCACAAAGACGCCTCTTCATACGCTTTTTCCCGGTTTTTTGCTGATTGCAGCCGGCTCTTCACAAGTCGAGGCCAATGCGGTTTTCAAGTTGCGGCGAAGTGGCATTCAACCGACATTCCATTTTTCTGCCGGCAAACTCGTAACATTGTTAAAAAATGCAGGTATGTCCCGGCAGATTTCTTCCCGCAATGGTCGGATAGTCGATCTTGTCAGTGCCACGAACGGTGACGTCACTGCTTTAAAGCTTGATAGCGGTGAAGAAGTCGCAGTGGATTTCGTTATTGACGCTTCCGGTTTCGAGCGTATCAGTGCTGGCAAAAAATATAAATCCGAGTGGCGATCTTTTTCTAGAAGTCTGCTTGAAAACAGCATGTTGTCATTTTCAATGCCGAATGGACGAAAAAATCCATCCTTTGTGAGTGAAGCCACCGCACTTGGCGCAGGCTATTTATGGCAAGTTCCGCTTGCTGGTCACGTTTCGGCGCAATATGTTTTTTCGGGTCAATATACCGACGCAACACGTGCCAAAGACGAGTTGCAATCCTATCTTAATTTTACAATCACTCCGACCGGAATCACGACTTTTGAACCGGGAAATTTTAAAAAAATCTGGACAAACAATGTTGTTGCGTTGGGGGATGCATCGGGTTTTGTGAGCCCGCTAGAGACGCCATCGCTGGGGCTTATGCTGCAACAGCTTGGCGAATTGGAACGGACTTTTCTTTCTTGCCACGGGATCATCGGTGAACAGACAATTGAGGCGTTCAATAAGGCAAATGATAAAAGTTTCAGCGAGGTAGCGGATTTTCTGCGGATGCATTATGATGGAGGCCGGTGTGATTATGCGTTCTGGCGCGATGCCGGACTGGCAGAACGATCGACAAGTCTGGAAGCCATGGAGGCCTGTTTTCATAAACGTTTGCCACGCATTATTGATATTGACGGCTATAACACCGGCTGGTCGCCGCTTTATCATTTGATGAACTGGATATTTGTCGCTGCTCCTCTAGCTATTGTGAGTGTCGAAGGTGCATTGAGCGAACTTAACAATATGCCACCGCAAATACGCCAGAGAATGGAACAATATGGTCAAGAATTGATGCAGATGCGTGGTACGCCGGTTACGCAACCACAACCAAGAGAAGTACAAAAAAGAGAGTGGGTAAACGGGCAAAACTTTTTGTCTCGCGGTGTATCTTATGGTACACCACGAAGCAACGTGCAGGTTTCGGCCAAGCCGGATAGTTTTCAAGAGGAGGAAGGAAACTTACGTGCCACACACCGCTAACTTGATCCTTTTGAATAAATTGCTTGTGCTTGGCGCGAGCCTTATTGTATTCGGCTTTGGTGTTAGTGGTTGTAACAAGACAGCGTCTAAAAGCCCCCGCGTGATACGCCATCAACCTGCAAAGCCGCTTGCCCAAAATGGCGAATCATTGTCGCCAAATGTTGCGATATCAACCGGCAATGGTCAGAATAACGGCAGTGCAAAAGTTAACGCGGGTGACGTGCCCAACCAACAAACAGCCACTGGCGGAGCTGTTACATCTTCCGGAAATGTCGACAATGCGACAATCGCAAAATTACAAAGTGTAAGCGGTAAAGATGGGCCTATCAAAACAATCGGTTTGAACGGCATTGACATCAAGGATGCAGTCGGGGTTGCTCTTGCCCGCCACCCCGATATCGGGCGTTCCAATGCGGTTGTCGCTCAAGGCAAGGCGCAAATAGCTATCGAAAAATCGGCTTGGTATCCAACCCTTCAATATAGCGTCAATCCCGGTTATAACCGTTATTACAGCTCTTCCAACAACAAAAATGACCCTGGAAATGTGCGCGGCACATTGGGAGCCACGCAACTTATTTACGATTTTGGCCGTACTTCAAGCCGCATTGGTGCGGCACAAGCTACCAACGAAAAACAGATACATCAGCTTTCCGGCACGATGGAAGATGTTGCCCAGAATATGGCGAATACTTTTATCGAGCTTTCGGCTGCCCAGGATCTCATCAGTGCTGCAGAGCGTGAAACCAATTTGTTGCGCGATACACATGATAAAATTTCCCAGCGCGTCAAAGCCGGTCTTTCCGACGCTTCCGATCTCAATCAGGCTGAAGTGGCAATGGAGCGGGCAAAGTCGGATTTATTGCAGGCTACAACACGTTTTGATGTGGCAGCAGGAAAGTTTGCCCAAATTAGCGGTTTTCGCCCGACCAAGGTGGCAACACTTGCCGAGACGGCCCGTTTCATGGATAGTTTGAGCAAAGGGAAGGATGATATTGACAAAACACCGGCAGTTCTTGCGGCAGAAGCTGAAGTGAGAGCTTCCCAACAAAGAGTGCGGCTTGCAAAAGCCGATCGATTTCCTTCTGTAAGTCTTGGTGTCAGCCAATCGGGAGCGACCGGCCAACGCAATGCAACCAATGACAGCACATTTGTCGGTTTGCAATTGAGTGGACAATTTTCGACAGGAAAACGCGAAAAATACCAGATTGAGGCGGCCGAAGCCGAGTTGCGTGCGGCAAGGCAGGCACGCGACAACGAACGGCTTGTCTCGCGCACCACCAAAGGGTCTGCCGAAACGGAAGAAAAAGGCGCGAGTGCCCGTATGGATAATGCCAAACAATTGATGAATTTGTCGCTATCCTCGCGCGACTTATATTGGCAACAATATACTTTGAACAAACGCCCGCTTACTGACGTCCTTAACGCCGAGCGGGATACATTTTCGGCCGAAAGCGACCAGATCACAGCTATTTCTGATCGGCTCTATGCAAAGGTCAAAGCCTATTACGCGGTGGGGCAGTTGGTCACCCGTTTGCGTGAGCGCAGTTGAAAGTTTCAAAATGTTCGGTTCGAAAATTATCTCTGATTGGTTATCTTTTCCCTGGAGGAAAAAAACAAACAAGACGAATGCTGTGTCGCCGCTTCAAAACCAACAGGCGGAAGGTGCTTCTACATTTCAAAAAAACGCACGTGAAGAGGAACAAAAGACGTTTGCGCAATCGGCTGCAACGCTTGAAAATAAAACGCCTCGCAAGCCGGAGAACCAGTCCCCTCGCAAGCCGGAAAAAGATCGTGACGCGTTTCACAAATCTTCCGACCGGTTTGAACAAATTGATGCCTCTTTGTTGATTTCCAAATGGGTAGATGTTTTTTTATTGGCTGCCCGGCAGCTTGATATTCCGATATCGGATGAACTTGTGAGAAACGCTGCCAAATGGAGCGGAAGAAAGGCAACCGAACAATCAATTATCGATGTCGCATTGGCCTCCGGACTTGCAGCAACTTTCGTCGAGGTGGGGATTGGCGAAATCACGTCGGTTATGTTGCCCGCAGTTATACAGGTCGATGGCACCTTGGGGCTTTTGACTGGTCGTGACAAAAACATAGCCATTATCCATTTTGTAGCGGACAAAACCGCTTTTGAAAAACGGATCCCGTTTTCCGATATTGTCAAAACCGAAAAAATCAAACTGCTTCTTCTTGAGCGCCACCTTGCGGTTCACGATGACCGGCTTGACGAATATCTGCAAAAAAAACCGAAATCCTGGTTCAAAGGACTTTTTGTTACCAATTGGCCGATATTTCTGCAATTGGGATTAGGGTCACTTGTCGGCAATATGCTTGCAATCGGCACATCGCTTTTTGCCATGCAAGTGTGGGATCGGGTTGTTCCCGGGCGTTCGACAAATACGTTATGGGTTCTTGCTTCCGGCGTTGCACTCGCTCTCTTTCTTGAATTTGTTTTAAAGACCGCACGCGTTGCAGTTACCGATCATTTTGGCAAACAGGCCGACCTAAAGTTGTCAGCGATGTTTTTTGCCCGCGTCTTGAATATCCGCAATGATGCGAGACCAAGGTCGCCCGGAACATTGATTTCGCAATTGCGTGATCTCGACCAGATGCGCGAATTGTTGACGTCAAGCACACTCGGTGTTTTGATCGATTTGCCGTTTATCGTATCTTTTCTTGTTATCATCTGGATTATTGGTGGACCGGTTGTTCTGGTTCCTATTGGTGCCATTCCCTTCATTGTTCTTCCAGGAATTATAGCGCAATATCCATTGGCCAAGCTTTCCAATGAAGGGTTGGAGGAATCGGCCATGCGTAATGCCATTTTGATGGAGTCGATCTATCGGGCAGAAGATATAAAATTGTTGCAGGCTGAACCGCGGTTTCGCCGTATGTGGGATGAAGTCAACAAGGTCAGCAGCAAAATCAGCTTAAAGCAGCGTGAAATTGCTTCAATGCTCATGAATTTTTCTCAAACAATGCAGCAAATCGCCTATGTTGGCGTGGTGATCGTCGGCGTTTACGGCATCCTTGATGCCAAACTTTCATTTGGTGCTGTTCTTGCCTGTTCAATTCTTACAAGCCGCACTATCGCACCGCTTGCGCAAATTCCGGCTATTTTAAGCAAATTGCAAAATGCAAGGGTTGGGAAAAGAGGCCTTGACGGGTTGCTTACTTTGCCTGTCGATCATGATACCGACAAGGAGTACTACCATAAGCCGGTTTTAAAAGGTCAGTACCAGATGCAAGACCTTGTTTATCTTTATGGCCCGCAGGAAAAACCGGCTTTGATTATTCCCAGACTTAGTGTCCGTCCCGGTGAAAAAATTGCAATCCTCGGTCGTGTTGGAGCCGGTAAATCGACTTTGCTTCGCTTGTTTGCCGGTCTTTCCGCGCCGGTTCAGGGCAGAGTGTTTCTGGATGGTACGCCGATCGGCATGATCGACATTGCAGATATCCGTCGTGATATCGGAGCAATGTTTCAGGAGTCAAGTTTGTTTTACGGCACATTGCGTGACAATCTTCTAGCCGCTAATCCTTTAGCAACAGACGAACAACTTCTTGAGGCTTTGCGGTTATCCTCGGCCGATCAACTTCTTCTCAACCAGCCACACGGGCTCGACCTGAAACTTCGTGAAAGCGGTGTCGGCCTTTCGGGAGGGCAAAAACAAACATTGATGCTGGCGCGCCTTTTCTTGCGTTCCCCCCATATTGTGCTTCTTGATGAGCCGACGGCATCTCTTGATGAAGCAACAGAGGTAGCAGTGCTTGAGCGGATGCAATCATGGCTCGGCAAGAGGACATTTATTGTAGCTACCCATCGTTATCCGGTTTTGCAGCTCGTTGACCGTATCATTGTTGTTGATAAAGGACGGATTGTCCGCGATGGACCGAAAGACGAGATTTTGGGTATCCATCCGGTTAACACGGTAACACCCGAAGGATCTTCGCGGTCAAAACAGGGGGCATGACGATGAATGTCGATTCACTTGTAAAAATTCACGGCATCAATCGGCGAGCCCATGTCATTTTGTGGGTCATCATTGCAATGATCTTGATATTCATGGTCTGGTCTTATTTTGCCGTACTAAACGAAGTGGCAATTGGCGAAGGCAAAGTGATGCCGGCTTCAAAAGGCCAGATTATCCAAAACCTTGAGGGCGGAATTCTTGCCGAATTGATGGTGCGAGAGGGAGACGAAGTCAAGGAAGGGCAAATTCTTGCTTCTCTTGATCCGGCAAAAGCCAAATCCAATGTTGATGAAACGCTTGCAAAAATTGTGGCTCTTAAAGCGCGCGCCGCACGCCTTGACGCTGAAATGAACAATCAGGAAAAAATCAATTATCCGCAGGATATACGCCAACAGAAGGAAGTGATTGATCGCGAGACCCAGCTTTTTTACACCAATAGACAGGCTTTTAAGGAAAATGTCCTCAACCTCACTGAACAAGTCAAACTTGCAGAAAATCAGGTTGAAATTGCCAAACCGCTTCTTAAAACTGGTGCGGCAAGCGAAGTCGAGGTTTTGAAACTTCAACAAAATGCTGCCGAACTTTCTTCACGCCTTGCGGCTACAAAAAACGAATATTATGTCGCATTGCGTGGTGATTTTACTAAAACCATGGCCGATCTCGAACCATTGTTAAAAGCACGGGAAGGATTGGCGGACCAGTTAACCCGCACCGTCATTCGTGCCCCCACAAGAGGCATTGTCAAAGATATCCGCGTCACCACCATTGGTGGTGTTGTCGCGCCGGGTGGCACGCTTATGGAAATTGTGCCTCTTGGTGACCAGCTTCTTATCGAAGCCAAATTAAATCCGCGTGACATTGCTTTTATCCATAAGGACCAGAAGGCGAATGTGAAAATCACCGCTTATGATTCAGCAATTTATGGTTCGTTGCCTGGCCATGTGCAAATGGTTTCACCGGATTCCATTGAGGACGATGTCGACAAGCGTGTCTATTATTATCGCGCCTATATCCTGACAGACCACAGCTATCTTGAAACCAAAGATGGCAAAAAACACCAGATTATTCCGGGAATGGTAGCAACTGCCGAAATCAGCACCGGTGAAAAAACCGTACTTGATTATCTTATCAAACCGCTCAATCGGGCTAAGGAGGCTCTACGCGAACGTTAGAAAAATGGGACAATTGCAGGGTGATAGACCAAACCCTTCTTTCACCCATTTTGTCCCAGGCCCGCTCTTTAAACCCCAACAATAGAAGAGTGGGCCACCTATCTTCATCAACATGTATCCGAGAACACATGTTTTGAAA
Organism: Bartonella sp. W8122; assembly: GCF_016102485.1. Classification (NCBI taxonomy): domain Bacteria; kingdom Pseudomonadati; phylum Pseudomonadota; class Alphaproteobacteria; order Hyphomicrobiales; family Bartonellaceae; genus Bartonella; species Bartonella sp. W8122. Next base: position 2,363,778 of record NZ_JACFOO010000001.1, on the reverse strand, counting down.
TGTCGTTATTTGTTAATAACAAAATAAAGTAGATTAACATAGTAACATTTATTGATAATATCCCAATTAACAATAAACTTTATTCTTAATATACGAACCGGGCAAAGACAGGATTTGCTTCAGGGGAATTAAGGCTATACTATGGTCAATTTTGCCGAACTGCTCAAGAAGTCGATAAAAAGGCAGACATTAGAGCCGACATTGCAGGTGCGGCAACGTATTTATGAACAGGTACGTTCCAAAATCAAGTCCAGACTTGTCGAGATGGGCGCTCCGGAATTGCTCCGTCGTTCCTATTTGCTTAAGCTTGAGGCCGCTATCTGTGAAGTCGAAGCTTCTTACGTTATGGTGCCAGGATTTTTCGACCACAAAAACGACAGTGCCAATAGGCGATTTTCCTACAATGCACCCCTTCCGGATTATCTTGACCAGTATAGCGATGGCGGCAGTGCCCTGAAGAACTTTCGCACTTTTTCGGCAAAGCCGGCGCGTATAATGGAGAATCAGAGCAGGGTTGAACCACGGCAGGCATTCCCGTTTGAGGAAGAAGATAAAGTTTTCGCGTTAGGAAATGGAAGAGGGAGGCATTCGCAAGTTCTCTCTGAAGAGCCCTTTGATCTCGACTTTGCAGATTTGCGTTTTAATGGCGATAGAGCGGGTTCCCCGGACCGCAACAATCAGATTAATCGAGCCAAGCCCGGTCATTCGGGTTCCGATTTTGATGAAGGCTATACCAACCTGTTGGATGAAGGTCTTGGGGAATTTTTCAACGAAATTTCAAACGATAAAGAATTTGTAGAACAAAACGACTTTGTGGATCAACCCGGTAGGCAGAAAAAAAAGGTCAATGAAATCCGTTCGGAAGTTGTGCCGCTCGACCTATTAAGGCAAGAGCGGAAAAATCGCATTAAACGGATGATGACAGAAAATGGTTTTGTGGACGATGCAAAAAATCGGACAAGATTAGAAAACAATCAATCGACAAAGCAGCGGGCAGTTTTTGCCAGTCGTGACAAAAAGGGGATAGAAGAGACATCAATTAGTGCCGGTCAATCGGAAGCTCCATTGCCAAAACAGAATAGTTTTGTTTCGGCAGGCAAAGCAGCCCAACGCATGACAGCTATTCGCGAAAGAAGCATTAGCGAAAAAGATATTGCAGGAAAAGATAGCGTCGGGAAAGATATGAACACGAGAAATTCTGAAGGCCTCAACGAAGTGGCTGGCGTCTTCGGTTTTGCGGGAGATGAACGACGGCTATCCCGCGCTTCGGGCATTGACGATTATCCCCTCTATATCGATACACCGGCCTATCCGGTTTCAGCGGGAATCCTTTCCGGCAAGAATGCTTTTGACACAATTGGTGGAATGTCGACTCGCATGGAAAGTCAGCCTTTCGACGCGTTTAATAGAGAGGCTGTCAATAATAAAACAGTTAATCGTGAGCATGCTAAAATAGCTGGCTTCAAAACAGAAACAGTTGTTATGGCGTCGACGACGCCATTTTCCAAGGGCGGCCTAAAACCAGAAAGTTTTTCCGGAGCCCCGAATGGGCAAGCGGGTACAAACAGTTTTGAATCGGGTCTAATCCCAACCGAAGCAAATCCCGTTAATATGCCTGTGCATGAAGGGAATAGGGGAAGTGCGAACCGCATTGTTTCAGCAGAAAACGCTGTTAATAAAGTGTCTACGGCGCAAGCATTCGAGCGCGATAAGCGGGGTGAAGCACAAAAAGCAGATATAATTCCTGAAACGCAAACGGATTTTTTGTCGGAGAGGACTTTTTCGGACGGAACCTCCGCTCTGGTTAATAAGATTTCCGGAGAAGAGAAAGAAACACGGGGCGGCAATCCCCCTTTTTCTGCGCGGCAGCAAAACGCAAATAGAAAAAGAGAGGTTGTTGCCGAAAATAGCATAATCACCTCCGTCGATAGCGGTACTACTCTTATTGATGAAGAGAGTGACATTTCCACGTCTTCCGTTCCGGATATTTCGGGAAAGGGGGGGGATGAACAAAAAAAAGGATTTCTCAATGGGGGATTGGGTAAAGGTTCACAAAAAGAGGGCACAGGCGATATTGCCGACACATTCGAGCAAAAGCGAACCGAATTTTTTAACCGGCTTGGTTACAAAGATAGCAATCGACCGGAACAAGATCTTTTTCCGCCAATTTCTTCTTTTGACCATAAAGACAAGGGTAAGACAATAAGTCGCTTGCTGTCGTGGCGATATTGTCAGAACGGCATTGCAAGGATGTTAGCTGGCCGGTCGGGTACTGTTGGCATATTCTTTATTCTTGCGCTGGTTTTTTGTGCTTATTTTCTCGGTCGTTCAGGACCATCGGTACCGCTTAGTGAGCAACAACCGCAAAATATCGCAACGAGAGATGATAAAGCCGGCAATAATGCTGACTGGGCACAAATGACTGCTGCCGATCGTAAAAAGCCAAATGATAACGCGAAAAATTTGTCGCGGAAAAATGACAATGCGAGGGCAAATCAGAAAAGCACTCCTAACAATCTCGCTAAAAAAATTACAGACGAAAAACTTGGTGAACCACAAAAATCATCCGGTCAAAAAGTGAAGCTGGATAATGTGCAGACAAATGTATCTGGAAAACCGCATGAAGCACCGTCCCAAATTGATAGAAAAACGGATGTGAGACTTGCTTCTCTTCCAGTATCGGTGATGCGGCCAGTTCTAGAAGAAACGCCAAGTGAAAATGTTACGGTTGAATCGGCCGTAAGTGTCAAGAATAAGCCGGAAAATCCTTCGCCTGCAACGGAAAGTGCGCGTGTGGAAAAAACCGAGCCTGGCCTTTTACTTGTCAATGATAAGAAAGGCAGTGAGCTTAAAATGCAATCAACTGTCACATGGTCGTTAAAGGCACCGCGTTCAGCGGAAAATCCATTGGATGAAACGGCCTTGGTTGCCGATTTTAAAACCGATGATGGTAAACTCGGTGCGCGCATGAGTATTCGCAAAAATTATCGCGATAATCTCGGAGCAACCCATTTGATTGACCTTTCCTTTTCCGAAGCAGATGGTTTCGATAGTGGCGTTGTTGTCGATGTCAAAGGCTTTTATTATGGCGACAAAGCCAATGTCTTGACCAAACAGGCTTCAACAATCGTTGCCGACCTTTATGAAAACAATTTTGTAGCGTCGTTGCGTGATGATAAAGAAAATTTCGAAAACAACCGGGATTTTTTGAATAGCTCTGCCGTTATCGGTTTCCAAACGGTCTTTACCGATGGGAAAACCGCTTTGTTTATGTTGAACAAAGGAACCGACGAAAACCAACTCTTTGATATATTTAACGCTCCGACAACCCATTAAAACCCGTTTAGTGATAGGTTTTAAACAAGCCTGTTAAATTGTTCAATGCTGGTTTTCAGGAATAATTTAATCCGACAAAACGTCACTATAATAAGTCGACTTATAGTTTTGAGTGATCAGGCTTTACCGTTTTATCAAACGACCAGATTTTGCGATTTTGCATTTCATTACAGGATTTTCCTTTTGACACAAAACATGATAATGAGCGAGATCGGCGTAGAGCTCTGGAATATGGATAATTGGAAATGAAGCAGCTCCGCATAAGTTTGATACGCCAATGTTTAAAAAGCTATTCAAGCGACTACGTAAAATCGTTCAGACAAAAAAGGTTTTAATGTTATCCACAAATTTTTAAATTATTTAAAATTGAAGAAAACATTTCAACAAAAGTAATTTTTATTATAATTTACAAATTAAAAATTAATTACATTAAATAAAACAAAATTTATAAATATAGTTATAATTTAAATTAAATATAATTATTTTAAAAAATAAAAATACAAAATATATATTTGTTCAATTGAATATATTATTCATTGAATAAAAATTATAACGTTTAATTTTTATAAATTACGATTATAAAATAGTCGGCCGGATATCAAAAACAGTTTTTTAAAAATGGTCTCTTGATCTGCATTAATTCAGTGGTTAATTATCAACCTCAGATTGATTAATTTTTTGTCAAACAATATTAATCACAAGGACGACCGAGGTTGTCTATGGCTATTTTCAGGTTTTCTGATATATTTTGTATGGGGTCAATATGATGCGAATACACCATGATGATTTCACGAAATTAGTTAAACAAAAATTAACCATGCCTTGAAAAGTTCTGCCAAATCGTTAAAAGGTGGAACTGATTCTTAACCGGCAACTGCATAGGAACATGCGGATGGGGTTCAAAACGGGTTGCTAGAAACAAAATTGTCGGGACGAGTTTTCGGTGATTAACCAATGTAAAGAAAAGGCTGAATACAAGTCATGCTTTGTTTCTTTTTTGAGAGGGTCATATGAGATCTACACGTTCTGTGCTTTATTTTTCACTGCTTCTGGCAATGTTGTCGCTCTTTGCATTGCTCTATACCTTAATTTTCCACGGTGATTTTGTAGCACATAATATAGTTTTCAACTCGATTATCGCTTGTTTCGATGTTATCGTATTGTCTTATGCCCTCTACACAATTTTTTATCTCAAGCGCGGAATGGCGCAGTGGCAGAAATTCAAACGAAGCTTCCCACGTGATAACGAAGAGCCGGTTTTGAAAGGCTGCATGCGGTTGTTGCGTGGTCGTTTGCGTGATCTGATCAGCTTTAATGAAGATGAGCGCAATTCGGCTATTTCCCTCGTTTCAACCGCGCTTGATTGGCGTGTCGATTTTCTGTTCTATGCAGCCGGCGCTGTTATTTCCATGGGGCTGCTCGGTACGTTTTTCGGTCTGACATTTACTATGGAAGGTATTCGCGGGTCTATCGACGTTTTGTCATCAGCCGATGAAATTCAGGCGAAGTCGCTGGTCAATTCGTTAGCAGCACCTCTCGGTGGTATGGCAACCGCGTTTTCTTCATCCATGTTCGGTTTGGGGTCATCTATTTGTACCGGTTTGATTGCCCATTTCATAGGGCGTACAACAGAAGGTATCGTATACGATATCGAAAAATGGTCGTTTGTCGCAAGTGGTGAAGAAGCTTCCAAAATGGCTGGCGAGACCGGCACAATCGACGCGACAACACGTGCAATCAACAGATTGGCGGCAGTTCTTTCCCGTCATGTCGAGTTTTCGCATGAAGATACCGGAAAATTTATTGAAATATCCAGTAGTTTCGTCGAAGGGCAGGCTGCCCAACAGCAAACCATGGACAAGATGCTTGCTGTTGTGTCCGAACAATCGGAAAACAACAAGCGTTCTGTCGATGCGATGTTATCGACTGTTGCAGCGAATGGTGAAGCGACAAGACAAATTGTCGAACTGATCCAGAATAGCTATGAGATGCTTGTCCATCTGAGCGACGTGGTCAAAACCAATAGTGCCTATATTGCACGGGGAACCGAGGCTCAGGAAAACAATAGCCAGACAATTGCCCAGGCAACTGCCGGTTTGAACCAGATGCGGATTGAAATTACGACCGGCATCGAAGCAGTTCTTGAAAAATTGAAACAGATTCAAGGGTTTGCTGGTTCGATTGACCAATCGGCCGGGCGGCTGGTTTCTCATAATGACGAACAAAAAGAAGCTTTGGAGAGCGCAACGCAGGTTATGCGCGCACAACAAAAAGCTGTAATGGAGGGGATGCGGGATTTAACTGAAGCACGTGTTTCCATTGTCTCTGCCATCAAAGCCGCACAAAAGGTCAGTGATGTTCCACCCACGAAAGGCTAATTCTAATGAATTGCTCAAACAGTTTTAAGCGTGTGGTGTCTATTCTACTGGTAAGTTGCAGCGTTGTTTCGACCGGCTGTGCACAGAATAGGGGTGCGGTTGCCCGTACAGGTGTCGATACAATGACAACTCAGGCGGTCAAGGATAGCAACCGTTCGGAAGACGGTCAAAAAGCCGGAGCTGCCAATGGTATTACTCCGGTAACAGAAAAATCCAAAGAATTTTTCAAGCGGGAAAAACAAAGATTAACTCTTGATGAAGCGTTGAAGAAAGCCCACGATTATTCGTGGACAATCAAAGTGGCAAAGAGCCAGCTTGATATTGCTGAAAGTCGGCTTGATCAGGCGAAAGCCAAATATTATCCGACGGTCGGTGCCGAATTGACCGCTCCGAATTTGCGCTACGATGGCGGTATCACCAGTCGCGACAGAGATTTTGACGATACAGCTTTCGCCGGTCTCGATGTTAGCTACAGTATTTATGATTTTGGGCGACGTGATGCCGACAAAGAGGCTGCAAGTTATAATTTGCGGGCGAGCGGCCACGCAAAACATGCCGAAGATCTAACGGTGCTGTATAATACGGCCAATGCCTATATGGCTGTCCAGTCTTATACAGAACAGCTTCGTTCGGCAATTGCCTATGTTGACAAGATTACATCTCTCAATAAAACAATCGGCGAAAGTGTTGTTGGCGGTATTTCGCCGCAATCGGATGCTGTGCGCGGGCGTCTGGCTTTAAGCAATGCAATTAATCGCCGCAAGAATATCGAGCTCAAATTGTCGCGTGCCCAGCAGAAGTTGAATGCTCTTGTGGGAATAGAGGTCGAGGCATTGCCTGCCAAGCGTATGGCACTTCCCAAGGTCAGAGATCTTGATGATGTTGCAGTCAATGCGGCAGATCAGAATCCGGCAGTGCTTGCACGAGGTGCGGCGCTGGAGGGAAGCCGGAAAAATGTTGTCGGTGCCAAAGCGAGCTTGAAACCGAGGCTGGATTTGACAATCGATTATAAGCGTACCTTGGAAAATGTGGACAATCTTTATAACGTGTCGGACACTGATGGCGGGGTTCAGCTCAAACTGACATTCGATATTTTTGACCTTTCGAAAAAGGCTAAAATTCGTGAAGCCTATGCACAATTGAATGTCAACGAGGCACAGCTTGGCAAGGAACGCTCGACAGTGAATGACGAGGTGCGGGCTTTGCTTGGTGATATTGATATTACGTCGCAGCAATGGACAATCAGTGAAGAAGCGTCCAAAGAGGCCGATAAGACACGTGGTCTTTACCTTGAAGAGTTCCGTCTCGGTGATCGGAAACTTTCCGATCTGATCACAGCAGAGACCGAATATTTTACATCAAGAACGGATGCTATCGACGCCCGTTATGGCTTTATGCGCGCTGTGTTCAGTATCTATTATCTTGCTGGTAAGCCGCGTGACGGACTTGTGGCTCTTCAGCTTGTGGAGCGTTGATAATGGCACAAAAACGTGGTGGCGAGAATATCTGGATTGCATATGCCGATATGCTCACTGTTCTTTTGATGGTTTTTCTTTTGCTGGCTATGTTGTTCCAGGTTATTGTGGCAACTTCTAAAATAGCGGGACCGGAAGAGCAAGAGGCAGGCAATCAGAAATCGCAATCCGAGCAGAATGCCAAGCAACCTGCCTCAAAATTCGGTGAGACAGTAGAAAAACAACAAAATAAACCGTCGTCGGATGGAAACATTAATGACGGCACGGAACAGGTTGCAACCAAATTGCCGCTGGTGATGGTTGATACAGCAGTCTTGCAACCGCGCGACGGTGATTTGCGTATCAATGTCGAATTGAACAGGACCTATTTGACAGGTGTTCAACAAAACGAAGTGCGCGCATGGGCATTAAGAAATAAAAGCATTCTGGCAACTGAGAAATTACGCATTTATTCGGTCGGACGGAGTATAAATGTTTCAACAGGTGATACATTATTGATGCAGGTCAATCGTGCTGTGGCGACGATGGCCGTATTGCAGAAAGAAGGTGCCATCATCAAAAACATTAGATTTGATAATCTGATTGTGCCTAATAATACAGACGACTTTATTATATTACGTGTTGAAGATACCGATGCAAATAACCGCAAAACACAGTAGATCGAGAAAAACAAACGAAGGGCTTTGGCTTATTCTCAAAGGGAAGTGGCCTTTGGCTTTGTGTATTCTGGCTGCTATTTTGTGGGCTGCATTCTGGCCATTCGATGTTCTGGTGCGCGGGCACGGAATTATTCGTGTTGAAGGCCATAATATCGAGATACAACATCCGGAAGGCGGGGTGTTGAAACAATTGCTCGTGACCAATGGTGAAACAGTCAAAGCAGGACAGGTTCTGGCAAACGTCGAAAATTTGACAGTGGCTGAAGATAACGAAAGCAATTTTATTGCCCTTCGTGCTTATGAATTACGTGAACAGCGCCTGCGTGCGGAGCTTGCCGGCAAGGACTTCAAGCCACCTAAACCGGAAAATCCGAAATTGGCCGAAATCTACCAGAATGAAACCGACTTATATAATGCCCGCCGCCGCGCACTCGACGAGTCAGTTGCTATAGCCAAAACCCAATATGAACAAAAAGAAGCCCAGCTTGCGTCGAATGCGATTGCAATCGACAATCTTGGCGCCGAAATGCAATTGTCAAATGAACATATCAAGCTTCTCGAGCCGCTGGTCGCGAGAGGCGCGGCACCGGAAGCAACGCTTGTCCAGCGGCGTCTCGAATATCAGAAAGTTTTGAGCACACTTGCCGACGCGCGCTCCAAAGTGCCGGGAATGACCTCCGCGCGTGACGAGGCAAAACTCAAAATGTCGATGTATAGAACCGAATTCAACGAGGATGCCAACAAGCAACTTGCCGAAGTTCAGGTTAAACTCGAAACAGCGAAAGCACAGTGGGAAGCAAGTAGGCAGAGAGCAAAAAATTCGGAAGTTGTTTCGCCTGTCGACGGTATTATCCAACAGGTTGTTATGCCCCATGTGGGAGCGGTTTTGCGACCGGGTGAAAAATTGTTCGAGATTGCACCAAGCGAAGTACCTCTGGTTGCGGATGTCAAAGTTAACCCGCAAGATCGCGACCGCTTGTGGGTAGGGCAGGATGTGCGTGTAAGGGTGCTTGCTATTTCCAATTACAGCAGCCCCACTTTGAAAGGGAAGGTTTCGGTCATCAGTGCGGATGCTGTCGGCGAGGAAGACAAAGGGGGACGTTATTACGAAGTTACCGTGACAATGGATCCCAAGCAAAATGAAAGTTTGAAGATATTTCCGGGTATGACGGTCGAGACATTTGCGCTCGCCGGACAAAGAACATTCCTGCAATATCTTTTCAAACCGTTTATTGATGGAATGTCGGTTGTCTTCAGCGAGTGACAGAGGCACTGTGTCGCAATTGAGCTTGTTAAAAAGATCGGCTATAACTATATTCTAGTCGAGGGATTTTTTTCAATGTCGGGGTACTGGATTATCTTAAGGGTTATATCGAAATGAAACTACCTTTTCCGCAGAAGGACGGTGTGTCCGTTCTTGTTGACACTTATTCGGATAACGATGTACCGCTAGCTATTTCCCAAGTCGAGATTATTATTCGCGGGAGTGACGTTGTCATTCGTACGCAGGATGGTTCCGAACTGACATTGGTTCAGGCGGCGCAAATGTCGTCTATGCATGAAAATTTGTTCAACCTGAATTTTGCTGATGGGACAGTTGTTTCGTCGAATGAATTGTTCCAACGTGCCGATCTGATCGAACCCGGCCCCGAACTTAGTGAAATTCGTGAAAACAATATCAAGAGCGATGCCAATGTCGATCCTCTGGTTGCTGTTGTCCAGTCGGCGCCGGTAAGCGAATCGACAGATCTTGATTCCGACGACGTAACAGGCGGCCAGAGTGGCGGGAAAGGCAACAGCGATGACCGTCTGTCTGTGGCCGATTTTTTGGGCAATCCGCCATCTATGCTTGATGATACGATAAGTTTTATGCCGTCAACGACATCGGGAGGCGGTGCACCGCTGCCAACCAACACTCCTTCCGAGCCAATGCCTGCTCCGGTATTTCCATCTGCGCCTTCGGAACCGTCAACGCCAACAACGCCAACAACGCCAACAACGCCAACAACGCCTACCAACCCTGATCATGGCAGTGATCATAACGGTGGTGGCAATAACGATAACAACAATGATCAAAATGGCGGTAATAACGATAACAATAACGACAATGATCACGGGAACGGAGATAATGACAACCCGGCCGGATTACCATTTGTCGACAAGGCTAACCTTTATCAGGTAACAAACACCAAAACGGTTGTTGAAAATGCAGACGGAACCGAAACGTCCGTTTGGCATATGGGCGGCGGTTCGCCTGCTGCACGTACAAATCCTGATCTTGGCGTTCAATATGGCGAACCTGCTATTCTTGATTTGCGCAATGAAGCTGATCAGGAAAAAGGTTTTACAGTCCATGCCGATAACGAGGCCTTCAAATATGGTCAGGTCAATACAGAAAACAACCCGAACAATCTGGATCGTCGTTTAGGGCGTATTGTCAGCTTCGACCAATTGGTAGGTGGAGAATCTGTTGCCGGTAAAAGTATCAAGAACGTAACCGGCATTCCGGACGGCATGACCATCATCTGGAAGGGAGGCCCCGGATATGATGATTTTGTTGCCAAATACGGTATCGAACTTAAAGATAACGAGATATTCGTTAACTATAAGGGTAATGTCGATTATAACGGCAACAACGTCAATATTACCTGGGTTGATGCTCAAGGCAGGATAACCAAAGCCAAATCCGAATTTACCAACCAGTATAACGGAGATCATCCGGATACGATTATCAATGGTAATCATGCGATTGTTTTGCCGAAGACGCCGAATGCACGTGAAATTTATGGCGGCAGCGGAAACGATACGATTTATGCTTCCCAATTCAATAACCATATCAAATACGATGGCGAGGGTGGTACAAACCGCCTGATCTTCGGTGATGATTATCCGATTACCACCGACGAGGGGTCAAACGCACTGCCAGGACTGGTATACGATGTTGCCAATAACAAGATAACCGATACCGGTAATGGCGATATTGCCGAAATGCATAATTTTACCGAAATTGTCGGTACCAGGGGCGATGATCATTTTTTGATTGGCGACACTGCGACTTCCTATTATTTCGACGGACGTGATGGCAATAACGTTTTCGACATGCAGATGACCGATCCACAAGACAGCGCCATTATTAAGGGCTCGAGCGGTAATAACCAATTATTTGCCGGCTCTGGGGACGACATCTATAATCTTGTCAATTCTTCGGGCAACAATACCGTTGTCGATAGTGGCAAGGCGGACTCGAATGATACCTATAATTTTACTTCCTCAACCGGTGAAAACAAGCTTACCGATAAGGGTGGAAGTGATATCTATCAGTTCGAAGAGGCGACCAATCGTGTAGAAATTAATGACTCGGCAGCCGGTAACGATCAGTACCAGTTCCACAATATTAAAGACAATCATGTTACGATCAATGATCTCAATGATGGTGACAGTTTAAGCGGCAGCGATGTCTATGATTTTGCTACTTTGGCTTCAGCCGGTAGCACCGCAATAGATCATGTCGAGAATTCCATTGTTACTATTCTTGATGAAAATGGCAGCGATAAATATCAATTTGACCGCACAAAAGGTGGTTCTGTCACGATTGACGACGAAGGTGTGATCAGCGCAAAAGATGCAGCCGAGGATGAGTACCATTTTTCAGGCGCTGACACAAAAATCGATATTACCGATAAGGATGGTGCTGATAAATATTCCTTTGATCATGCAAAGACGAGTGCGGATAACACAATCAAGATCAAGGATTATGGTACCGCCAACGACAGTTATAATTTCAATGATGTAACATCGGCTAGCATGGCAGAAGGCGATGCCGCGAATATTTCGATCACGGATAATGGCGGCAAGGACGAATATCATTTTGACAGGGTTCAAAGCAAAGTCCGTATTGATGATATTGGCTCGGGCGATAACAACTTTACGTTCCACAACGCCGATAAATCCGATATTACGATTAACAATAAAAACGATGGCATCTATCTTGGTGGCAACGACATTTATGACTTTGCAACGCTAAAGGATAATGACGAAACCGCCACTGACCATATTAAAGATACGACCGTTGCTATCGCCGATGAGCATGGCAATGATCTTTATAACTTCGATCGCACGACCGGTGGATCTGTAACCATCAAGGACACCGGTGTTGGAAGTCCAAGCGACAGAACACTGGCAGCTGACGAATATCATTTTTCGGCTGCCGACACGAAAGTCGATATTACCGATAAGGATGGCGCTGATAAATACGATTTCAGCGATTCTACAACATCGGCTGATAATACAATTAAAATTACCGATAACAGCGATAGCAATTATACGGACGATTATAATTTCAACGGAACCAAAGCAACAGAGCTTGCCACGGGAGCGGATGCAAATATCGTTATTTATGACGCAGGTGGCGCCGACCACTATCATTTCAATAACATCACCAGTAAGGTGAAGATTGACGATCATGGAGCGGGTAACGACGATTATACGTTTCATGAGGCAATTGACTCGGATATTACCATTCACGATTACTTCGATAATCGTTACACATCGCAATATCTTGACAATGTTTACGATTTTGCTACCCATGGTACGGGTAGTCAGAACCCGACCGATCATATCACCAATACGACTGTCAATATCACCGACGAAAGCGGTCAAGACCAGTATTATTTCGAACGCACGCAAGGTGGCTCGGTCACCATTGTGGATTCTGCATTCAACAATAATTATTCCAATGATAGGGATAGTTACTTCTTCAATGACTCCCATACAAAGGTTTCAATAACCGATGGTGGTGGCTCCGATTACTATTACTTCAACCGTATAACGGTTGATCAGACTAACACTGTTACTATCAACGATCAGGGTGGCAGTAATTCGGGAAATGACAACTATTACTTCAATGATGTGAAAGCGACAGCTGCAGCTGCATCCGGTGCGGCTCATATTACTATTTCTGATCAGTGGGGTTCGGACAACTATAATTTCAACAATTTTGGCGATGCCAACAGTTCGGTTGTCTCGACAGTAAAAATCGAAGACAGAGGCAACTATCAAGATACGTACCTGTTCCACAATGCGGTGAACGCGAAAGTCGATATTCATGAATATCAAGGGAATTCCGTAGACGATACTTACGATTTTGCTACCAATAATGATACGGCTACTGACCATATTTCGAATGTCACTGTCAATATTCAGGATGAGGATGGACAGGACAAGTATTTGTTCAACCGGACAGACAGTTCAACAATCACGATTATCGACAATTCTACTTGGAATGATATTTATTATTTCAATGACATCGTTAATTCTACAGTTTCAATTAATGATGGTGGTAGCACCTCAAATAGGAATATTCCGACTGACAATTTTTACTTCAATCGTGCCAAGGGCGGTAGTGTGACGATAACGGAAGGTAGCGGAGCCACTAGATATTACTTCCAAAAGGTAGAAACAAAAGTCGATATTACCGATCAGACGGGTGATGACAACTATTCTTTTCAGAATTCGCTAACGAGCGATTCAAATACAATTACAATTAAAGACAATTACGGTGCAGATAATTATTTTTTTAGTGGAACGGATTCGACCAGTTTTGCTAGCGGGGACAACTACAATGTTAGTATAACGGATACTGGAGTAGGGCGGAACTCTTATGATTTTACTTCTGCTCACTCGAAAGTCTATATTTATGATGCAGGTGCTTATAACGATACATATGGCTTTACCAAAGTTCATGATTCTATTGTGACAATTGTTGATACCAGTTTTAATAATTATGCCGGCGATAAATATAACTTTGGCGATGGAACGTTTGATAGCCGTATAAGAAACACCGTGGTCAATATCACCGATAACGGCGAGGCCGACACCTATTCGTTCCAATATTCGGATGCCGGTCAGGCAGATGGTCAACGGGGTACAGTGACCATTGTCGATAAGGGAACCGATTATACTTATTCTGTTGATGACACCTACCTATTTTCCAATAGTCATTTGAAAACTGTTGATATTACCGAGGCTAGAGGCTCCGATTCTTATAACTTTACGAATTCGACAATCGACAAAGTAACCATTAACGATAATGGCGACAATACAACGGGTAATGGAGTAGCAGGAACTGATACTTATAATTTCACCAGTTCGGCAAACAAAGAAACGATCATCAAGGATATAACAGGCAAAAGCCAATACACGTTCGAGAATTCCGGATTTGTTAATAAGGACGGTGAAAATGTAACGTCATCGTCGTCTGTCAAGATTAGCGATGGTGACAACACCGATAAATACAACTTCGAGCACGCTAAAGGCGATGTTACGATTTTTGACGGTGGTGGTAATGCAAGCACCTCCAATAACGCCGACAGAATTGTTTATGATGAAGAAGGGCACATGTCGGTTTATAAGGACAAAGATGGCAATAATACCGACCAATCCGGCAATTTTCTTCCCAGTACTGTTACTCCGGTTGCAAAACATGAACATTATACCGCACAAGATGCCGACGTGTTCGATTTCAAATATTCGTCTGCTTCGACAACCATAACGGATGGCATTACCAATGCCGCTGATAGCAGCGCGAGCGGCCTTGGCACCGATGATGGAAAATCGGACGGCATTTATAACCTGCAATATTCAACAGGTCGCACGGTTATCAACAACCGCGGTGGCTATGACAAATATTACCTTGGCGGTTCAACCGGAGAAACCATTATTAACGGCGGAACAGGTACCGATATTGTTTATGTTGGTAAAGGCAAACTCGCCTATGATGGTGGCACACGAACCGATGGTGGCAAGGAAAACGACTGGATTTCGTTTCAGGATGTTCTGGAAAGCACAGATGCCAACGGTAATCCGGTCGCTGATAAAGTAGATCCGAATGCGCGCACTGAAGGCGTTTATATCAATCTTGGTGCAACTGAAAAAGGTTACGCGGACTATAGCTCTGTTATCAGCCATGACAGTAATGGCGCGGTACTTGCTGATGGTGCCGATAAAGGCCATATAACCAATGTCGAAAACGTTATTGGCAGTAAATTCGATGATCTGATTTACGGCAACGAGAAAGACAATTATTTCTTGGCAACACAAGGTAATGATGAATATTACGGCGGTGAAGGTTCTGACACCTTTTTTGTCGGCGCACCGGATTTAGGCGGGCGTGTTGACGGTTTGTTGGATGATAACGAGCGCGATCTTTATCAGCTTGGTCCATGGGCAGATAAACCGAATCTCGGTCCTAGAGAAAATGTGATAATTAATCTTGATACCGGAGAAGCGCAAACGCTTTGGAAGGACAGCAATAGCCAGCGGTATACAACCAAGCTTCATGATTTTGAAAACGCTTATGGTGCATATTTTGTCAACAACAGAATAACCGGCCGCTGGGGTACCGACGGAACATTGGTCGGTGGTTATAAGTCCGACCAGATCTATTCTGTAGAAAATTCAAGTAAGGATGGCATCAGCTATATTGATGGTAATGATGCCGGTGCTTCCAAGGATATATTGGATTATAGTTATGAGAGCCAGGGTCGTTTTCTTAATGGCGTCTATGTCAAAATGGATGATGGCCAAAGCTATTCAGGAAAAACGGTAAAAGGCTTTACCGGTTTTGATGAACACAATGTTGCCGTAGGTACCCAAGGCCACGATGAATTCAAACGCATCGGGACCATAAATGGTACAAAAGGTGACGATTTGTTTGAAGGTAGCAGCGCCGGCGGACATAAATTTAACGGTGGCACGGGCGGTAATGACCGTTTCATCAGCCATGGCGGTGCGAGTTCCAGTTATACACACGGCGTTGTCGATTACAGTCAGACGGATGAATATTTGGACTTCGGCCTTACAAGTGAATATGGTGGCTACATTACGCGTGGCGGTAATCCGAACCATAACGATGAGTTGGTCAATATATCGGGCATTATAGGTTCGAAGAGCGATGATATGGTCTATTTCACCACTCACCCGGATAACGACAATACAAACCTGATTAGTTATGATGGTCGTGAAGGCAACGACTATATGGTAAAAAGCGCTACAATCCCGAATAGCCACCATGGTTCAATCTATAATGTTTCCGGTGGCATCAGGAATGTCGAAGGTATCGGCTTTATTGATAAATATAAAGATACCGTCAACCTTGATATGGACAAATTTTTCGATTATTTCAAAACCGGCACGGCAGATCAAGACGGTAAATACCACGCCCACTTCTTCGTCGACGATCATGACGAGTTCAACGCCTTTTCCTCCGGTACAGGTGATTGGCAATGGAAGCTGACGCAAGATAACGGTGGCTTTAAGCAATGGTCTGCTTTCGAGAAAGATTCGGATGGCAATTACACGCAGAATACGGGCAATACCATCGACGTTACGAGAGGCACTGTCGGCGACTCGCATCCGCAAGACAATCGGAACCAAAATTGACAATTCTCTTGTAGCGCCTGACCGATAACAGCTGGAAAAAACCGAATGACTCCTTTGATCGACGCTCTGGAAACCGCGTGTAACAAAATACGCGGTTCTCTTCCTTTTCACTGGCAGCGTCTGCGTACTTTGCCAATGTCGGGCGACGAAACCTTGATCAAGCTCGTCGAGCGTCAACTCGGCGTTCACATCGTTCGCGTCAACAAACAATCGGCTTTGCAAATTGGCGGCGTCTATATTGTGCTAACCCCTGCGGGTAATTACCGCGCGGTGGAAATAGCAAATGACGGGACATTCGTTTTTCTTGATGAAGATAAAGAGCAAAGCCGCCACACAGCCGAAGCTGATGATATCCGTTCTGCTGCTGATGTGGTGACCGTTGAAAGCAAAATCGAACCTTCCCTTGAACTGGAAAAACGGCCTCCCGAGGTAAGCGAAAAGCCGCAGGCTCTCAAAAAAGCTGTGCATCCGGCCGAGGTTGTGAAACTTGATGCAATTGCCAAAACGGATGACAAGCGCGATATAGCGCAATTGGGCAATGCGGAAAATCGCGGCTCAAAAACTGCTCAAGAAAAAGCTCAAAAATTTACTGATCAATGCATTCCGCAATATCAGGTTTTCAAAGCAAGCCTTCTTGATAATTTCGATTTGCGCCGCCTTATTTCTTCCGATCCGGTGGCGGTTTCTATTCTATGGAAATTGCTTTTCGGCTCGATCTTCATCAATCTGATGATTGTGGTCACACCGCTTTATCTGAATGCAATTTATAGCCGCATTTTACCGGCCTATGCATCTGCATCGTTATGGACTTTTTCGATTGGAGTCGCATTGGCATTGCTCGGTGAATTCCTGCTTCGTCGTGACCGCCAGAAGCTCAATATTTCGCTCATCCAGCGCATTCACACAACAATCGAACCCAACATTGTGAGGCGGCTTTTGCGTGTCAATGCCAGCCAGTCGAATGAATGGGGCGCTGCCCAGTTCCGGGCACTTGATGACTGGAAAATGGTGCGCAATTTTGCGCTTTTGACTTTGAATCTCAATGTCGTGGATGTTCCCTTCATTCTGCTCTTTCTTTTGGTTATTGCCATACTCGGGCAATGGGTTGTCATTGTTCCGTTATTTATCATCGCCATTATTTTTTGCGTCATGTATTACTATTGGCGACAGGCAGAGTTGCAGTTTAAAGAACGGCCACTTCATCGCGACCCTCCGACACCCGTTGATATGATGGTGGCTTCGATTATTGGTCGGCCGGATGTTGTCAGTGATCGCTATATGTCCGATTCCGAGACCGATATTGAAGCCTGGCAAAAGCGTTATCAACGAACTGCTGCTTTCCAGCGTTTGAATTATGCAATCAATGGCATTCAGCTCGTGCTCATTGTCATTATGGCTTATTATCTGGTGCTTGCCGGTTCTCTAAATCAGGGTGCGATTTTTGCGGTTATTCTGCTTGCCGGCCGTATGTTGATGCCATTGTTCGGTGTTTCAAGTATTGTCTATGAGGCTTATGGAGCCCATCTTAGTTACAAGCGGTTGAAAAAACTTATCGGCGAAAGCTCCGACAATCAGGAACAGCCGATCCATCTTGAAAAATACGAAAATCTCAAATCGCCATTATGGCTAATTGAACATGGAACTTTTGCCTATAACAGTGAAAAGGTTATTCTCGATGATCTTGATCTTGTTATACCGAAGGGACAGAAAGTTGCACTTTTCGGGCGCAACGGGAGCGGCAAAAGCACGTTGTTAAAATTGCTGGCCGGCTATCTGTCACTTGAAAAAGGTACAATTACGTTTTCAAAACGTCCGCTCCATGCCGGCGATGAATCGATCAAACATCTCATTCATTATGCCTGGCAGGAACATGTGATGTTGACAAGCTCGGTTTATGAATTTTTGTGTCTGGAAAGGCGGTTGTCGCGCGAAGAATGTGAAAACATTCTCCATCAGCTTGATCTTGTAAGTGGCGAAATGCAAATTGCCGATAAACTGGAAGTAACATGGCGCGATGCCGGATTTTATCCCAATCCTGCACATCGCCAAATGCTGGCCTCGGCACGCCTTGCACTGACAAAACGCAAGATTCTCATTCTGGACGAGCCGACCTCGCAATTGTCGCAAAAACAGGAGGCACGCGTTGCCAATGTGCTTAAAAACATACTACAGCCCGATACAACAATGGTCGTGTCGACAGACCGTTTTGATATTCTGAATTTGACAGAACGTGTTATTGTTCTCGATCAGGGACATATCCAGTTTGACGGGCCAACACGCGAATTTCTGCGCCGTTCCAACCACCCGCAAAATAGCTGAAAGTAAACCTGAAGAACATAACAACTCTTGAAATGTCCCAAGGAAAGAGGTCCTGAATTCAATCTCAAGGTTTTATGCTTGGGGGCAAAAATCGTTGTTTCCACTTTTTAGCTCGTCAATAATTTTTAACATATCAGGTGGAAATTCACCGACCTACAATCGGGATTTTTATTCATAATAATACATTACAAATAGTGCATTATAAAAATCATAATAGAAAACGGTCTGAAATCTGTTTCATTCAATTTTTTTGCCTGCTTATTGGCGAAATTTGAATGCAAAATGTTGCACATGGTTTGGTACGACACTTCTCTCTCTTTTTGCTATCGCTTCGCGCTGCCGGCACAAGCAAAATAGAGCAGGACGATAACAAACAACAAAGTCTTTTCGATTAGTGTTTTGTGTGATACAATCTAAGCGTATTCATGAAAAATACATTATCGGATAGCGTGAAATCATGAGGATTGGCACTCGTCCATGATCGTTGTGGAGAGAGACAATGGTTACATCTGTACATTCTTTATCCGGTGTGCGCGGAGAGATCGCGCTCAAGCTTATCACTGATATAGCGCACCCCGAAGCCGCAAAATCCAAGAAAAACGAAGAACCGACTGTAAAAGTAGGTGCTGATACGACTGTTTCCGACCGAACACAATCCGCAATTTCATCAATTACGTGGGACCCTAATAAAAAACCATCAGCTGAACAAGTTGCAAAGCTCGTTGAATATTACTCAACACATGATGAACCTATGAGTTATGATGCTATGATGATGATCCATTGCTCTGATTGGGCTAAAGTCAATCTACAAGGTGGTAAAATAAATCAACGTGTGCCGTCGGATATGTCGATGGATGAATTTAAGCAGCTTGCAAAAAATGTTGTCCGCGCTCAATTAACCGAAGCTCAAAAAATGCTTGGCGATGAAGATGGTAGTATCTCAAAACAACTAGCCGCTTTGAAAAACGGTAATTTTGAGATTTATACAAATGGAGAACAATCAGACCTATTCGGTTCTGCCAGTGTTGAAAGCACCTGGCATAACGGTGCTTTTGGATTCAGCTGGAACGAGGACAATGTAGATCAAGATGTTGTTCAGCAAAAAATAAAAGACGGTTTAGGAATTGCAAGATTTCAAATAGGCGGTTTTGTTTTCACATTTACCTACTGGTAAATGTGCTTTTTGTTAAGTGAGAGGAGAATAATAGGCGTATTTTACCTGCTGTTTTATCATCTATTGCTATTTTGACTGTTTCTATTGGATCGTCTTATGCCGCAAACAGTATGAGTGTGGGCATCCGGAATGCTGTTAAGGATGATAACGGCCGTACATATTCGGTAAGCCGGACAAGCGAACGGTGGTGCGGTTCTGGACAAACATGTGACGCACCTTCATCAATCAGTTTTGGCGGTTATGGTACAGCAACAAATCGATAAATCGGCTTTGGAATTGGAAACATTTCCGGATTCGACGGGAACATTATTATCTATCAAAAGTAAGGCCATCCAATCTGCGAGCGAAGGTTGAACGCTGATAGTTGGATTTATTTTGCACTCAGAGTCTATCTTGACCGAAATTCTACCGGTCCGCTTCTCTATCAGATACGGCCGCTTGGCCGCGACTTTCAGGGAGCCTATGAAGCCATAGAATGTATCGGTTTCCATTTTAACGACAAGTTGAAACTTCCCCCGTCGATCGACCGGAAAATTCGCGATGACGAGGAAAATGAGAAGGTTAATATTGCTACGTCAAGGTTTTCGGCAATATTGCCAATTAATTCCGACATTTCAAGTTGCAGCTTTCCCTGGTGTAAAAACGATCTATTAGACCAAACTGACTGGTATGATTATGTGTCAGGCGGTTTGCGGAACTCTATAATCAGCTATCAGTGGAAATTTACCCCACAAGAAGAGGTATTTTCCGATTGTTCAACATTTTTAAAGTTGCGCACACGCGTAACCGGCCCGAAAGTTTTGCAACACTACATACCGAATATCTTCGTCGTCAGTATCTTAGGGAATATGACAGCTCTCATCATGGGAGCATTGGTTATTAAATTGGCGGCATTGGTAATGAGTGTCATTGTGGACGCTATAGCCCTATTCTTTCTGTATTCTGTGTTTGAAATGATTCAAATTATAATCAATACAAAAAGTTGAAAATATGAATTGTTTTATAAAAGTTAATATAAGACAGGAGATTTATATGAAATTGCTGAAACATACATTATAAAGCACAATGTTGTTGGTGAAATTTGTAATTAGGTAAATTATCCTTCCGTCAAAAATATCCGGTGTTGCTATGTCAGATATAATTCCCCACATATCAATATTTCACATGCTGACAAACGGTTAATTGCTTTTGAAACAGGATTTTAACAGATGCAAAAACAGAAAATCACTGTTTGAGAAACGTATTTTGAAAGATTGTCGGGCGGGCTTTTAAAACAAAATGAAGATTTTCGCAGTCTCGCCAATTTGAATACCAGCTATCTCTATGATAGGAAGCAATAAAATATACTTACCCGAGGGAGAATAAGGGGATGTCCCGACCAGAGTTCAGACATAGAAATGTTTCTTCGAAATCGGTAAATCTTTGCCGTTGATAAATTTTTTGCGGGATGAAATTGGATTTTCTGGAAACAACAAAGCCGGCGGCGAAATTTGCCAGTGCCCGTTTTTGGCAGGAACGGGCAAGTGATATAGCAAAGATAGTACAAAGTGACATCACGCAAATTGCGCAACGTCTTAAAAATGCTGACAAAGCGGATATAGGTGCTGTTTTCGACGAGTTTTCAGAGTTTCTCGGCAAAGACATTGATAGCCTCTCTAACGAGAATGCCATCGTTGAACTGTTGGCACAATATCTCGTTAGCAAACCTGTTTTCGATAGTTTATTTTCACGTTCCAGTATTGCCGAACATAACCCGTTATCGGGAAAAGCCATTCGCAAAATTTTCAACACTTTTGACGATATTCACAGCATTTTACCAAAGGAAAGCCTCGATCAATTCTATCAAGCTGTTGCAGAACGCGCAAAAGGATTGGAACAAAAACCGGAAGCCCGTCAAAAATTCATTGCCGAATTGTATGACCGATTTTTCAGCAGAGCTTTTCCGAAAATCACCAATCGTTTAGGGATTGTTTATACGCCTGTCGAAGTTGTGGACTTTATTCTTCACAGCGTCGATGACATTTTGCGAACCGAGTTCAACCGGTCGTGGGGAAGTCAAGGCGTGCAAATCCTTGATCCTTTCACCGGAACAGGCATTTTTATTGCCCGTTTGATCGAGTGCGGGTTGATCAAAGAAGAAGATTTAGAACGGGTTTATAAGAACGACCTTCACGCCAATGAGGTCGTTTTACTTGCCAATTTTATCGCCAAGCTCAATATCGAAACAGCCTATCAAGTGAAAAACGGCACGTTCTATCGGGCTTTTTCAGGTGTCCATTTTTGCGATACATTTGTGACCAGTGAAAAAGACAAATCCCGATTGGTGGACTCTGCCAACAGCCACGATCGCCAACCGGATCATAGGAAGCTCAATTATGAGAACAGACGCGATTTGCCGGATATCCGGATTATTATCGGCAATCCGCCTTATTCGACAGGGCAGGAGAGCGCCAATGATGATGCGGCCAATCAGAAATATCCGGAAATTGACCGGAGGATTGCCGAAACCTATCTTGCTTCGACATTGACAAAAGGTGGCAAGCGTTCTTCTTATGACAGCTACATCCGTGCTATCCGTTGGGCGTCCGATTATATCGGCAAATGCGGCATTATCGGCTTTGTAACCAATGCCGGTTTTATTCAATCCGCCTCAGCCGATGGCATGCGCAAATGTCTTGCCGAAGAATTTTCCAATATCTACATTTTTCATTTAAGGGGAAATGCACGCACATCCGGCACATTGCGACAAAAAGAAGGGGGCAATATATTCGGTGTCGGTTCACGCGCACCTGTTGCCATTTCACTCCTTGTCAAAAATCCTCTTGCCAAACAAAAGGGGCAGATTTTTTTCTACGATATTGGCGATTATCTCGACATTACTCAAAAGCTTGAAAAAATTAAAAAGCTCAAAAGCATTGCCTGCCTCAAAGATAAATGGCAAAAAATTTCTCCCGACAATTATCACGATTGGCTTAATCAACGCGACGGGTGTTTCAGAAATTTTCCTGTAATGGGCGACAAAAAGAATAAACAGCGCCTCACCATTTTCAAACTCTATTCAAGCGGCGTTGTTTCGGGGCGGGATGCCTGGGTCTATAACGCGTCAAGAACGAAGCTCTTGCAAAACGTCAAGCGGATGACAGAGTTTTATAATCAGGAAATTGACCGATATTCCCGCTATAGGAAACGCTTTCCCAATACAATCGTCAATGTGCGAGATTTTGTCAAAAAAGACGTAAAAAAATTCAGTTGGGGCGGCGGCAATTGGCAGGCAAGTTTTAAAAAACAGATCAAAGAAACCTTTTCGGAAAATTTGACCGAAATGTCCAATGTCCGGCCGTTTACAAAGTCATGGCATTATAGCGCCCCGCGATTCAATCACAGTTCATATTCGATGAAAGAAATATTTCCGGCAAGGGCTTCGGAAAACCTTGCTATTTGTGTGTCCGGTAATGGCAAGCGCGGCGGTTTTTCAGTCATTATGTCGGACAGAATTACAGATTTCCAGTTCGAAGATAATGGCCAATGTTTCCCGCTTTATTTTTATGAAAAACACCATGCGCGTGAAAGGGGAAAAGACGGCGCTAAACAGGGCGGCCTCAAGCGTTGCGATGCTATCACCGACGAGGCGTTAAAATATTATCAAACCGCCTATTCGGATAATCACATCACGAAAGAAGACCTGTTTTATTACATTTACGGGATTTTGCATTCACCAGACTTTCGAGCCCGTTTTTCCGACAATCTCGTCAAAGAATTGCCGCATATTCCCGCTGTCAAAACGCTTGAAGACTTCAAGGCTTTTGTGAGCGCCGGTCGTGCATTGGGGCACTTGCATGTGAATTATGAAAGCGTTGAAAAATATCCCGTCAAACTTGTAACAAAAAAGAAGAAACTTGGGCCGGCCGATTTTTATGTAACCAGAATGCGCTATGGCGGGAGGGGCAAAAACAAAGACCGCTCGGTCATCCATTACAATGACAAAATTACCATTACGGGAATTCCTCTTCTTGCTTATGACTATATCGTCAACAATAAAACCGCGATCGACTGGGTGATGGAAAGGCAAAGTATACGCATTGATAAAACAAGCGGAATTATCAATGATGCCAATGATTTTGCACGCGAGACGATGCATAATCCGGCCTATCCGCTGGATTTATTATTAAGAGTTATTGCGGTTTCATTAGAAACCATGAAAATTATTCGCGACTTTCCTGTATTGGAGATTTGATATGGCATCTTCCCAAAAGATATTAAAACAATCTATCGCAGAGCTGTTGGCAATCTGTGACGTATTAACAAACATAAGTAAGATATAGCTTTGGTTTTGATGATTTTTTTCAAAAGCCGGTAAAAAATGAAGAGTTTGGGGGAGGACTAAAGTCGTGAACCTTATGTAAGCCTAAACCGGCATGGGGTTCATGCGTATCTTTTTTATTGGTGTTTGATTATTTTGATTTTCTATCTGTCTTATGGCGGTAGCGTGCCAAAGGCACTGACTTTTTATCAATTAAAACGGGTAGGGAGCAATACCGCAAAAACTTTAATTTAATGATAGCTGCATGACTTTCACACATTAAAAAACATCATTTTAATGAAAGTGTCTTTTC
Organism: Bartonella sp. W8122; assembly: GCF_016102485.1. Taxonomy (NCBI): domain Bacteria; kingdom Pseudomonadati; phylum Pseudomonadota; class Alphaproteobacteria; order Hyphomicrobiales; family Bartonellaceae; genus Bartonella; species Bartonella sp. W8122. The sequence goes on along the minus strand of NZ_JACFOO010000001.1, from coordinate 2,339,385 downwards.
ATTTTTGATGATTAAGGTATGACTTTTGTACATAAATCAGTCAAAGGCTGCGTACATTTTAGCGGAGGCAATAGCATGAGCGAGGTACTAGAACAGACATCCCTTGAAAAGGTCTTGAACCGTTTTCGCAATGCTGCGGCGTCCGAGCGTGAAAAAGGTACCTATTTTGAAGAGTTGATCGTTGCTTATCTGAAACACGAACCTTTTTATGCTGATCTTTATTCACAGGTATGGACGTTTAGAGATTGGGCGGTGTCACATGGCAAAGATGGGACAGACAAGGGGATTGATCTTGTAGCCCAAACCAAAAAGGGTGAACTTCATGCTATACAGTGCAAATTTTATGCCCCGGACCATAAAATTGAAAAAAGAGATATAGACAGCTTTATGGCGGCATCCGGTCAAAGACCTTTTGTAAACCGCTTTATCATCTGCACAACCAATCATTGGGGTAATAACGCTGAGGCGATGCTGGAAAACCAGCAAATTCCGGTCAGCAAAATTGATCTTGCAGCTCTTGAACAAAGTGTTATTGATTGGGAAAAATATGCACCGGATAAAGCGCTTGTCATTCACGACAAGAAAAAGTTAAGGCCACATCAAGAAACAGCTGTAAAAAATGTACTGAAAGGTTTGGAGACGGCCGATCGCGGCAAGCTTATTATGGCTTGTGGTACAGGTAAAACTTTCACCAGTCTTAAAATTGCAGAGGCACAGGCCGGCAAAGGAAAACGGGTCTTGTTTCTTGTGCCAAGCCTTGCCTTATTAAGCCAGACATTGACGGAATGGACACAACAGAGCGAAACCAAATTGCATAGCTTTGCTGTTTGTTCGGATGCAGAGGTTGGTAAAAAACGCGATAGAAAAGACGATGACAGTGTGCAGACCTTTGTGCACGAGCTGCAATATCCCGCCACGACCGATGCCAAGAGACTGGCCGAGGAGATGATTGCTTGGTACGAAGAAAACGCCATGAGTGTGATTTTCTCGACCTATCACTCTATCGATGTGATTTCTCAAGCGCAAAAAAATTATGACTTGCCTGCTTTTGATCTTGTCATCTGTGACGAGGCGCACCGCACAACTGGACAGACCTATGAAGGTGACGAAGAAAGTGCTTTTGTTCGCGTTCATAATAATGATTTTATTAAAGCGGCAAAACGTCTTTATATGACCGCTACGCCTCGCATCTTTAGTGATGACGCCAAACGTAAAGCTGAGACTGAAAAAATACAACCCTACTCTATGAATAATCCGGACTTTTATGGCAAAGACCTATATGTTTTGACTTTTTCGGAAGCGGTAGAGCGCGGCCTTTTAGTTGACTACAAGGTGATTTTGTTGTCAGTTGAAGAACGCCTGATCAACCGCCGTTTGCAAAATCTTCTCAAAGACGAGAATAACGAATTGCGGGTGGATGATGCAACCAAGATTATCGGTTGCTGGAAGGCGCTGTCGAAACAGGATTCGAGTGAAAGTCTTCAAGGTGATGTCAGCCCGATGCAACGCGCTGTTGCCTTTTGTCAGGTGATTGACCGGAAAAAAAGCAATAAGGTTGGATCCCTCCAGATTGCGAGCATGTTTCAGGCGGTGGTGGAAGAATACCAGCGCACCGCAACTGATGAGGAAGAAACGTCCGTTAAGCTGCATTGCGAGGCGCGCCATGTTGATGGCGGCATGAATGCCAGTGAAAAGGAAGAAAAAATCCAGTGGCTTAGATCACCGGCTCCCAAAGACACGTGCCGCATTTTGTCAAATGTGCGCTGTCTGTCTGAAGGCGTGGATGTACCAGCCTTGGATGCAGTTTTGTTTTTAACTGCACGCAATAGTCAGGTTGATGTGGTGCAATCGGTCGGGCGTGTTATGCGCAATGCGCCAGGTAAAACCCGTGGTTATATTGTTCTGCCAGTGGTTATCCCATCAGGTGTAGAGCCGCATGAAGCCCTGAATGATAACAAGACCTACAAGGTCGTCTGGCAGGTTTTGCAGGCACTACGTTCGCATGACGATCAATTCGATGCGATGATCAATAAAATAGCTTTAAATGGTGTTGATCCGCAAAAAATGGAAGTCATTGCTGTTACCGATCTTGGTAAGAGACGTAAAAAAGTAATGAAAGAAGCAACAGGTCTTGCAAAGCGTCAATATAATTTAGGTAAAGCCCAACCCGCTTCAGATGCGGCAGAGGAACATCAAGGCGAATTTGTTTTTGAGGTAACTGAGTTTGAACGGGCAATTATAGCCAAAGTAGTTGAAAAGGTCGGTAATCGACACCAATGGGAAGAATTGGCCAATGGCATTGCCCAAATAGCCCGCACTCATATCGATCGCATCAAGGCCATTTTGGAAAATCCAGAAAACACCAAGGCCATTGCGACATTCAGGGAATTTTCCGCCGAATTGAAAGATGATTTGAATGATGCTCTCACCGACGACGAGATCATCGAGATGCTGGCACAACATCTCATCACTAAGCCGGTTTTTGATGCCTTGTTTTCGGATTATAGCTTTACAGCTCATAACCCGATGTCGCAAGCTATCCAGAAAGTTTTGGATGTGCTAAGTGAATTCAATATTAATAAAGAATCGACAAGCCTGGATGAATTTTATCACAACGTTGCCATGCGTGCCGGGGGTATCAACTCGGCAGAAGGCCGCCAGAAATTGGTTGTTGAACTTTATGACAAGTTTTTCCGTAATGCGTTCCCAAAAATGACCGAGCGACTGGGTATTGTCTATACGCCGGTCGAGGTGGTGGACTTTATCCTGCACAGTGTCAATGATGTGCTAAAAGCTGAATTCAACCAGAGCTTGGGTAGCGAGGGCGTGCATATTCTGGACCCTTTCACTGGCACAGGCACCTTTATTACAAGGCTGATGCAAAGTGGGTTGATTGCAAAGCAAGATTTGCCGCGCGTTTATAAACACCAACTTCATGCCAATGAACTGGTGCTGCTTGCTTATTATATTGCTGCCGTCAATATTGAATCGGCCTACCATGCCCTTGTCGGGGGAGACTATGAGCCTTTCTCCGGTATTTTGCTCACCGACACATTCCAGATGAGCGAAAAGGGCGACTTGATTGACAACATTTTGGTTGATAATAGCCAGCGTCGCAAAGACCAGATGGCCTTGGATATCAAAGTTATCGTCGGCAACCCGCCTTATTCGGTTGGGCAAAAAAGTGAGAATGATAATAATCAAAACTTATCATATTTGAAATTAGATCAGCGCATTGCCGACACTTATGAGAAATTTTCAAATGCTAAATTAAGAACGTCGTTATATGACAGCTATATTCGTGCAATTCGTTGGGCTTCAGACCGGATTGGCGAGGCCGGTGTCATCGGTTTCGTCACCAATGCCGGTTATATCGAATCTTCATCGGCAGACGGCTTGCGAAAATGTTTGGCAGAAGAGTTTTCCAATATTTATATTTTCCATTTACGTGGTAACCAGCGTACGTCCGGTGAGCGTTCCCGCAAAGAAGGTGGGAAAATCTTTGGTTCAGGTTCCCGCGCGCCGATTGCCATTTCTATATTAGTGAAAAACCCTGCTTCCAAGCAGCATGGAAAGATTTTCTTTCATGATATCGGCGACTATCTCACCACCGAGCAAAAGCTTGAAAAACTCGCCGATCTTACATCCATCTCAGGTTTAAAAGGCCAATGGCAACTCATCATCCCCGATGCTCATAATGACTGGGTTAACCAACGTGATGATAGCTTTAATGAATTTATCGCTATTGGCGATAAAAAAGTCAAAACAAGCATCACCATTTTTGATAATTATTCTTCCGGTGTGAAAACGAACCGAGATGCTTGGGCTTATAATTTTTCTAAAAGCAAACTGTCAAATAACATGCAAAGCATGATTGATTTTTATAATTCTGAAATTAACTGTTTCAATAATTCAAATATTAAAGAATTGAAAATAGATGATTTTATTAATCTCGACACAACAAAAATAAGCTGGTCAGGTGATTTAAAAGATGCATTTAGGAAACAAGTTAAGGGGATTTATTCAGTAGATAAAATTAAATCTAGCCTGTATAGGCCATTTACTAAAGAATTTTTATATTTTGATAAATTGTTTAATAACAGTATATACAAAATTCCTCTTATTTTTCCTAATGCGGAAGCAGAAAATACCGTTATTTGTGTTTCAGGCATCGGTGCTATAAGTGCTTTTTCGTCTTTTATATCTAATAAAATTACATGTCTGGATGCTATAGAGAAAGGTCAATGCTTTCCGATGTATCTTTATGAGCAAGAGTCGGCGGAAGAAGGCTTGTTTGCCAGTGATGATAAGCCAAAATTAAAGCGCCGCGATGCGATAACAGATGCGGGCTTGCAACATTTTCAAAAGGCTTATCAAGACAATACCATCAGCAAGGAAGACCTTTTTTATTATATTTATGGGTTGTTGCATTCTGAGGATTACCGCACCCGCTTTGCTGATAATCTGATGAAAGAATTGCCGCGCATACCGGCGGTTAAAAAGTTTGATGATTTCAAGGCATTTTCACAGGCTGGACGCGCCTTGGCCAATTTGCATTTGAATTATGAAACTATTGAGCAATATCCGGCCACTCTTGTCACTAAAAATAAAAATTTGGAAGATTCCGACTATTATGTTCAAAAAATGAAATATGGTCGCAATGGTAAGGATAAAGATCTTTCAACAATTATCTATAATGACAAGATCACCATCAAAGATATTCCTTTGGAAGCTTATGACTATATCGTCAATGGCAAATCTGCCATTGATTGGGTGGTGGAGCGTCAGGGAGTCAAGACAGATAAAGCCAGCGGTATTGTTAATGATGCCAATGACTGGGCAATAGAGACCATGCATAACCCTGCCTATCCGCTGGAACTCTTATTAAGAGTTATCACAGTTTCATTGGAAACAATGAAGATTGTTCACAATTTGCCAAAGCTGGATATTTAACACCACCGCAAGCGCCCGCCGAAAGGTGGGCTGTGGGGTGGACTGAAAGAAAATAAATTTTCTTAACTTATTGTTTTTATTATATTTTTCAGAATGTTTTGGTGCCCAGAAGAGGACTCGAACCTCCACGCCTTGCAGCACAGATACCTGAAACCTGCGCGTCTACCAATTCCGCCATCTGGGCATTGCGTTCCATCTAAGCTGGCAATCTTTAACTGTCAACCCGAATTTTGTTTAGCCCACAAGCCAACATGGAATTTATCTCGGCGACAATTTCGCCGATTGATGGAAAATCATCAGAACTGAAATGACGTAGTTTTTTCCACCAGCAATGCAAGACAGTATAATGTCGTCGAGAAAATGTCGGGTAGCGTGATCTCGGGCAGTGTACCGCCGAGTAGTGTGATGTCGCGCAATGTTATGTCATGCAGAGCAACTTCACGAAGACTAATGTCGGGTGGGATAATGTCGTTAGGCAAATATCGGGTAGTGTGATCTCAGGCGGTGTAATGAGAAGCAATGTGACGTTACGCAGAGTAATGTCGAGCAGTGCAAAATCAAGTATCGCGACGTCAGGCATTGCCACGTTGAGCAATGTAATGTCGGACAATGTCGTTCGGAACAACGTCACGAAGAGTAAGTCGGCCAATGGAACGTCCAGTAGTGTTATGTCGGGCAGAGTAAGTCAGGCGAGGTAATGCCGACGATGCAATGTCGCGCAAGGTAATGTAAAGCGGTGTGGTGTCGGGGAGTATGAAGTTTCGAGCAGGGTAATGTCGTGTAGTGTGATGTCGGGGAGTGCGGTCTTGGTCTTTTCAATGCCGCATCGTCTTTAATATCAAGCGTTATATTTTCGCGTAACTCAGCTTCGGGATTTGTGGCTTCAGCTTTATATAAAATTTTCATGATGCTGGTTATCTTCAAAAACCAGCGAATATAAAAAATGCCGGAGCAGACTTGTTCCGGCATGCTTAAGTTTAAAATGAGATTTATCTATTCAAGCACTTTTTTGGATGCGATTGTTGAATCGGCATTGAGTTCGTAAATCATCGGAACACCTGTTGCGAGCTCCCGTTTGACGATTTCTTCGCCACTCAAGCCTTCCAATGCCATGATGAGTGCGCGCAATGAATTGCCATGGGCTGCAACGAGAACCGTTTCTTCCCGCAATACATGTGGCTGGATGTTGTGAAGGTAATAGGGCCAAACGCGTGCACCTGTATCGCGCAAGCTTTCGCCCCCCGGAGGTGGGACATCGTAAGAGCGACGCCAGATGTGAACCTGCTCTTCGCCCCATTTCTTGCGGGCGTCATCTTTGTTGAGGCCGGAAAGGTCGCCATAGTCACGTTCGTTCAAAGCCTGATTTTTGATTGTTTCAAGCTTCGGTTGGCCCATTTCATCCAGAATGTGCTGGCAGGTATGTTGTGCGCGTTGCAGAGCGGATGTGAAGGCAATGTCGAACTTCAATCCTGCTGCCTTCAATTTTTTCCCGGCGGAGATTGCTTCCTCCAATCCTTTTTCAGAAAGATCGGGATCTTTCCATCCGGTAAAGAGATTTTTCAGGTTCCACTCGCTTTGTCCGTGTCGAACCAAAACCAATATTCGCGACATTCTTTCCTCCTTGATAGGGGTTTACTCAAGTCAATTAATCATTAAGGCCCAAAACATCGGCCATGGAATAAAGTCCATGCTTTTGTTTGTGCGCCCAGAGTGCAGCCTTCACCGCACCATCGGCAAAAATCGAGCGATCCTGTGCAAGGTGCGAAAGAACAATGCGCTCGTTATCACCGGCAAAAATTACCGAATGGTCACCGACTACAGTGCCACCGCGCAAAGACGAAAAGCCGATTGTACCGGCTTTTCTTTCGCCTGTATGACCGTCACGGCCGCGCACACTCACATCTGCCAAATTCTGGTTGCGGGCCTCTGCGGCTGCTTTGCCTAAAAGCAGCGCTGTGCCGGAAGGGGCATCAACCTTTTTGCGGTGGTGCATTTCGGCAATTTCAATATCGTAATCTTCCATATCCAAGGCCTTGGCCGCTTTTTTGACGAGCTCTGCGAGCAGGTTTACGCCAAGGCTCATATTGCCTGATTTGACAATCGTTGCATGGGCAGCAGCCGCTTTGATTTTCTTTTCATCTTCTTCGGAAAAACCGGTTGTGCCGATTACATGGACAATGCGAGCCTGTGCTGCATAGCCGGCATAAAGCACACTTGCTACCGGACTGGTAAAATCAAGCACACCTTCGACCTTGGCAAAAACCGGCAAAGGATCATCGGTAATGGTGACGCCAAGATTTGCCTGACCAACAAGAATGCCTGCATCCTTTCCGATAAACGGAGAACCCGATTTGACAATGGCGCCTTGAAGTTCGACACCGTCAATCCGACCGATTGCCGAAAGCAGTTCTCTTCCCATTCTACCATCAGCACCAACTACAGCCAAACGCATCGTTTTCTCCTGTCTATCATCATCGGAAAATCATTTTCTTCCGTTTTATCTGATCGGCAGGAAAATGAGAAGAGCTTTAACCGGTGAATAAAGCGGCATCCCGCTTTTTAAAAAATTGGCTGCCGAATTTTGAACGCCGTTTTGTGTCACGTCGATTTTCGTCATGCCGATTTGTCTTGGCTACAATTCCGGTTTTCTTTTTTTACTTTCTTCTTTTTAGGCGGGGAGATTTGAAAATTAGAAAAATTTGACGGGAATGTTTTTCGGTGAGGCCTTAACCGGTTAACGGTCAAAATCTATAGGACACGAATTTCCCGTCCGTCGAGATCAATTTGGCAAAGCGCATTTTTTCGAGATTGAAACGCATTTGATGCAGAAGGCGCAAGCTTTGCCAATGTTTAAGGTTTTGCCTTGCCAAAGCTTGGGATGAAGCTTTGCCAAAGCGTGTTTTATCAGAACTCGTATTTGAGTTTGACACCGCCGCCACCACCTTGGCGGGCGCCGACATAGCCCTGACCATCCACATTGATTGTCAAAGCCTTGTTGTCTCTCAACGGGTTCATCCTGAAACCTGCTTCAAAAATGCCGGTCGAGCCTTCCAATGACGGTTTGTGCAAATTGAATTCATAAGCTTTTGCCCCGACATCGCCATCAAACTCGTAATCATAGGTTGCGCCGACATAAGGCTTGAACCAGTCATTATATTGATAGGAATACCGTGCACCAAGCTCGATGCGCGAACTCGTCGCACTGTCAAAATGCAATTGTTCAGGCTCGATTTTAACCGTGTCGCTTTCCATATGTGTCCATAAATAGCGGCCATAGACATCAAGGGCACGTTGATCATCAAAATTGAAGACATAGCCGCCCGTGACATGGCCACCGAAATAATTGACCGTGCTGTCATAAGAACCGTGATAGTCGACCACCTGTTCTTCAAGGCCGAATTTGCGACCGGCAGTAAACTTCCCGTCCGACTGGCCGAAACGCAAGGATGCATCGGCATAAAGCCCGTCCGTTTCGTCGGGTTTCAGGTCTTTGACCAACCCGAGGCCGGTACCGGCAAATTCAATACGGGCGAGAATGCCACCGCCTTTGTAATCGCTATCACCATCACCATGAACCGAGGCGAAACGGTCGAAACTGTTATAAGTGTCGTAGGTGCCGCGACCATATTCGAAAAATGCGCCGGTTGTGACTTTATGGCCAGCTTCAAGGTTAAAGCCGAAAGCAAGACCGGCAATCATATTGAAACCGTCAATCTCGACATGGCTTCCGGTCTGATAACGGGAGGAAGAACCGCCGGTGATGATAAAGGGAACATAGAGCGGATGATTGAAGCGGTGATCTGTTCTTGTTGCCAAGCTGCTGATTGTGCCCATGCTGTTGGCAATAATATCGGAGCCTTGCGAAACAAAGGCGAGGCTTGCTGCACGACCTTCCGAATAGGTTTTTGACTGCGGGTTCAATTGAGCCGCCGATTGACCCGGATTGTTGTGATCGCCGCTATTATTGCCATTATTATCGCCGGTATTATCACCAGTGTGATCGTGATCATCACCATGATCATGACCGGGAGTTTTGTCGGTTTTCTTGTTGATTTGCAGAATGAAAGCGGTGTTGTCGCCCGCCTTATTTTGTTTAAGCGTTGTATCGTAAAAGATAAATTGTCCTTGTTTGAGTGTATAGGAAGCAGGTGACCAACTGCCGGCAGATTTATCAATCATGGTCACCATATCGCCAGCCATAAATCGCGGACCATTCGGGTCAAGACCGGCAATAGTGTGTTTGGTATTGGTTAGATCAACCGGTGTACCGCCTTCGGCAATTTTTATCACCGTATCGCCATTTTTTACATCCGTCGGCAAAGTCCAGTTATAATTTTCAAAATTATGGATACCGGCAACCGTTCCGCGGTAACCGTTGAGATTGAGAGTATTGCCGGAAAAAACATCGGCTGTAAGGCTGTCTTGACCATCACCATTAAGGCTGCGTCCACCCCATATCGAGCCGTATTTTATGACATTTCCTCTCTCATCGCGTTCGCCAATGACGATCTGGTCACCGTTAAGAGTTACACTATTGTGGTTGGCATCGCCGCCGAACCCGACCTCGCTGTTGACGAGCTTATTTTTGTCGTCAAAGTGAGTGCCAGCTTTTCCACCTTGTGAAAGACCGCCATAAATATCTTTATTGATTGCGGATTTTCCGGAAATCTCAATTCTATTGCTACTGACATCGCCGGCATCACCACCCTTGCCGCCGTTTTTGTCAACGCTTTTGCTAATGTCGCCAAAGCCGCCGTCGCCGCCAATGCTGATGCCGCCATAAACCCCGGATTTATGATCGCCATTAGGGGTTGTTTTCGTGCCATAAAGTGTCACGTCGGTCAAACTGATACGGTTATTGGTGACATTGCCACCTTTGCCACCATTACCATTGGTTTGTGTTGCGTCATATCCTATTCCGCCAGCACCACCGACACTTGCACCACCATAGATACTTCCGCCGTCCGAACCGCGAATGCCGGACCCTTCATTGCTATTGTTTTCGCCTTCGATTTTTCCGGCAGCGCCGCCAGCACCACCGTGAAGTTCTACCCGTTCAAGGATAATGATATTGCCACTCACAGTACCGGCATTGCCACCAACGCCATTTATCAATCCCCCTTGCGAACCATAGCCACCGGCGCCACCAAGGCTGATCCCGCCAAAAACGCTGCCGCCGCCAGTGCCGCCGGCACCGCTTCCCCCCATACTGACGCTCTTTTCGCCTTCTTCGTCCAAGATTGTAATCGTATGGGAAATTGACCCACCGGTACCGCCCGCATTGCCATTCAATGTGGAATCGACAATTTTTATCCGGTTATTGATGACATCGCCGCTATCGCCGCCATTGCCATTATATTTTTTTGAATTCGAACCGTTACCACCACCGCCGCCGGTACTCAAACCGCCGATAACGCTGCCGCCGCCTATGCCGCCAATTCCTCCGCCTTGACCGCCATTGCCGCCAATGCCACCATTCAGTGTTGTGTGATCAAGAGAAATAATATTGTTGCTGACAACTCCGCTCGCGCCGCCATTACCGCCTGCACTCTCGCTATTTTCTGTGTTTAAAGCTGCGTCACCGGCACCACCGGCACCCCCCATGGAAAGACCGCCAAAGACCGTAGCGCCGCCAGCGCCGCCTGCACCACCACCGCTTGTTGTGCTCGAGCCGCCAGCGCCGCCAGCGCCTCCGTCAATCGTCACATTAACCAATGTAACGCTATTGGATTTTACATAATCGGCAATGCCTCCATTACCGCTCGACGTTTCAGCCGCATAGCCGGAGCCACCGGCACCACCGATGGTCATGCCGCCAAAAATCAGACCACCGCCCATGCCGCCAACGCCACCGCCGCTATTGGGTGCGCCGTCACCGCCTTTACCGGCATTTCCGCCTGTGATTGTTACATGGGTCAGGATGAGCTCGTTGTCATGGATGGCGCCACTATGACCGCCATCAGAATTCGAGGCGCCGCTACCTCCGGCAAAACCACCTCCGCCGGCAATTGCCAGGCCGCCTCCGATTATACCGCCGCCAAAGCCAGCCGTTCCGCCACTCCCGTTAACGCTTAAGGCCGAGCCGCCATTACCGCCATCGGCTCCCGTCAAAGTTACATCCGTTAAAATAACGTGGTTGTCGGAGATGACACCCGTTGAACCACCCTGACTATTATGTTGTGTTCCGTTATAGCTGGTGCCACCGGCACCGCCGATAGAAACACCGCCCAACACACTTGCACCGCCAAAGCCGGCGGCACTTCCACCGGATTTCGAACCACCATTGCCGCCTTTGCCACCATAAAGGTCGGTTTTTTTCAAAGTAACATAATTGCCGCTTATGTCGCCTCCGTTGCCACCATTTGAACCATCGGCGGTTGAACGTGTTGACCAGGCTCCGGCGCCACCGATACTGATAGCGCCAAAAACCGAACCACCCCCCATGCCGCCAACCGTGCTTCCACGATGGTTGTTATCGGGTGAACTATTTCCCTCACCGGCATCGGCTCCATGAATGGCGACATTATCAAGGGTAACATGAACGCCCTTGATGTAACCGCCATTTCCTCCCAAGGCCACATTCGTACCATCATAGGCGGTACTCCCCGGGGCGCCTGCACTGAGGCCACCAAAAACCGAGCCGCCTCCCATGCCACCAAGTCGACCGGCTTGTTCGGCATTTGTTGCTTTGTTTCCGGCACCGCTCCAGTCATATTCGACATCTTTGACCGATACGATCGCCCCAGTGTTAGAGGCTCCGTCAATGCCATTATTGCCTGTGACATCATATTGCACAGAAGCAAAGCCGTAGACATTATAGGGAGCAATAGTGTTTTCCCAAAGCGTTCTTTGCCCCGCGACTGCCCCTTTAACGGTAATGTTATTGGTTTCATCACTCGTGCGCGGAAGAAGGCTCATGCGGGAAGCATTTATATCTGTCGGATCTGCGGTTAAAACACTCTGATCAGTGCCGTCATAGGTAAGCTCGTCAGCTTGCACCTCTTCCACTGTTATGGCTGAAAGAGCCACAGTTGAAAGAACAATGCTTGAGGCAGCATTTAACAAGCCCTTCGAGAGGCGGCTCAGATTAGAAGAAAGGTGCATAAAATTTCCTCGCTCTTTCATGGCCAAGGCCAGCGTCGCAAAAAACAAGAAGCGCTCTTTATCGGCAGGTAGCTGATTAATTGATGGCGCATGAATCAGCTATAGTCTATCTTGCTATGTTGAAAATTAAAAGGAGAAAAACACAAAATTATGTAATCAATAATAAATAGAAAATAACACAAAAAAATTTTAATTCATAAAATAAAACAAAATGTATTTTAAATTAATTTTTTATAAAACAAAATAACTTAATAAAATTAATATATATATTTTTATATTCAAATATTAAAAAATAGTATTTTAACGATAATAAATTAGCCGGCATAATAACGATATTTTAACAATAATTCTCAAAGTGAATAAAAGTGTAAATCGTTTTCATATAATATATTTTCAGGAAGAAAAAACAGTGAATTCTAGTCGAAAAACTCTGGTTTTAGCGGCGCTAAAAAGGGAATAATGGAATTTCATCCTTCGTTTTTCTTTACTGCTTTTAAAGACAATGTCTGGACCTTAGCGAAATTGTTTAAAAACAGGTTGAAATTTTGACACTATGCTTTTTGACAGAGATTGAAAAAATGTCACGAAATCGGTTGGTAGTTTTATGTGAGAAAGGATTTTTCCGGTTTGCAGATAGCAGGCAATCGCACAAGAAATCCCATTGTTGGAAAAAATTGGTGATTGTTAAAGACATGTGAAAAGAACCGCTTTGCCGGAAAATGGGCAAAACTTTTGCAGGAACAAGAGCGGTATAAAATATAAAACGATTCCGGAATTGCCCGTAATCAAAAAGACAAAATAGCTCTTGAAGAATTTTAAAGTTAAAGAATTTAAAGCGGGTTTCTTTTCAAAATCGGTAAGTGTTTCTCATGACCAAGTGATAAGAAGGCGTTCGGGAAAGTCCAAAAACAAAATTTTCCGGCATGAAGAGACCGGAATGAATAGAAAAGGGTAGGGGCCTCCCGAAAAAGTCACAGGCAAGAAAGGCGGTAAAGCCCAAAAGGGGTTGTGTTTCCCCATGAGGCAGGTTTATTTCGGGTGAAAAGCCGGTTTAATAAAGCGCGGTTTGCCCCAGTTTCTCCAGCAAGGCTACGGGTGGTCTTAGAGACTTTGCCCTGCCAAAGCCTGAAACTTTGTCCTGACAAAGCCTGAAACTATGCTCTGCCAAAGCATGAAACTAATGCTCTGCCAGAGCTTGAGATTTTGCTTTGCCAAAGCGTGTTTTATCAGAACTCGTATTTGAGTTTGACACCGCCACCGCCGCCTTGGCGGGCGCCGACATAGCCCTGACCATCTACATTGATTGTCAAAGCCTTGTTGTCTCTCAACGGGTTCATCTTGAAGCCTGCTTCAAAAATACCGGTCGAGCCTTCAAGTGACGGTTTGTGCAAATTGAATTCATAAGCTTTTGCACCGACATCGCCTTCAAACTCGTAATCATAGGTTGCGCCGATATAAGGCTTGAACCAATCATTATATTGATAGGAATAACGGGAGCCAAGCTCGATACGTGAACTCGCTGCACTGTCAAAATGCAATTTTTCTTGGTCGATTTTTACCGTATCGCTTTCCATACGTGTCCATAAATAACGGCCATAGACATCAAGGGCACGCCGATCATCAAAATTGAAGACATAGCCGCCCGTGACATGGCCACCGAAATAATTGACCGTGCTGTCATAAGAACCGTGATAGTCGACCACCTGTTCTTCAAGGCCGAATTTGCGACCGGCAGTAAACTTCCCGTCCGACTGGCCGAAACGCAAGGATGCATCGGCATAAAGCCCGTCCGTTTCGTCGGGTTTCAGGTCTTTGACCAAACCGAGGCCGGTACCGGCAAATTCAATACGGGCGAGAATGCCACCGCCCTTGTAATCGCTATCACCATCACCATGAACCGAGGCGAAACGGTCGAAACTGTTATAAGTGTCATAGGTGCCGCGACCATATTCGAAAAATGCGCCGGTTGTGACTTTATGACTAGCTTCAAGGTTAAAGCCGAAAGCAAGACCGGCAATCATATTGAAACCGTCAATCTCGACATGGCTTCCGGTCTGATAACGGGAGGAAGAACCGCCGGTGATGATAAAGGGAACATAGAGCGGATGATTGAAGCGGTGATCTGTTCTTGTTGCCATGCTGCTGATTGTGCCCATGCTGTTGGCAATAATATCGGAGCCTTGCGAAACAAAGGCGAGACTTGCTGCACGACCTTCCGAATAAGCTTTTGACTGCGGGTTCAATTGTGCGGCCGATTGTCCCTCTTGCTGATTGTTTTCGCCGCCGCGATTTTTTCCGGTTGTGCCGTCATTTTGTCTTCTGGCAATTTTCAGGACAAGAGCATTATCGCTGTCGTGCGTCTGTTGAAGTTTTGCCTGATAGACAATGAATTGCCCTTGATGAATGGTGTAAGGGCTTTGTGCGTTCAGTGTTCCGCTGGTTTTGTCGATCAAAGTTACGATATTGCCGGTCTCGAGGCGGTTACCCGAAGGAGCCATATCGGCAATTGTATGGTTGGTATTGGTGAGATCAACAGCTTTGCCACCTTCGGCAATTTTTATCAAGGTATCACCGTTTTTCACATCGGTCGGCAAAATCCAGTGATAATTCTGGAAATTATAAATGCCGGAGACTTTACCGCGATAGCCGTCAAGAGTGAGAGTGTTACCGGTAAAGACATTGGCCAATTCATTGATTGTACCGTCGCCTTTCAGACTGTAACCGCCATAAATTGCGCCGTAACTTACTATATTGCCGCTTGCGTCGCGCTTGCCGATGGTAATTTCATCACCTTCAAGCGTAATGGCATTTCCTGTTATGTCGCCAGACAAACCTGTTTTCGCGTCTTTACCGGCTGCACCACCTTGCGAAAAGCCGCCATAAACATTGCCGGAGATATGGGTTTTTCCGGAAATGACGATTGTATTGTCTTTAACATCGCCACCTTTTCCGGACGTGCTTTCTCTTCCATCACCATCTCCGCTTGCTCCGCCGATACTGGCCCCGCCAAAAACCGAGCCGCCCTCAAGCCCGTCAATTCCGGCACCACCCCTACTACCTTTTCCTCCGCTTCTGCCGACATTGCTGGCATTCAAAGTGACATTGTCGAGAAAAATATGATTGTTGTAAACGTTTCCACCTTTGCCAGATGTTTTTGTGCCAAAACCATTGGCACTGGAGATGGATAAACCGCCAAAGACAGAGCCACCAGCCACGCCACCATTGCCAGAACCGGCCTCATCTTCCGACAAGCCGCCATTTCCGCCATTTCCGCCAGTCAATGTGACATCGACAAGAGAAATTTGATTATCATGGACTGCGCCGCCATCACCGGCTTCAAGAGGCCCACCTGCAGCACCGATACTGACACCACCAAAGACGGCGCCGCCGCCGAAACCACCTATACCTCCCGCGTTATCATCCATATCGGAATTAGCTCCGCCATTTCCACCGTCACCGCCAATGAGGGTTACATTTTTCAAACTTATTGTATTATTGAATACGTCGCCGCCGTTTCCGCTGTCGCCCTCTTCGTCATCATGGTCGAACGCGTATTCGGTAACTCCAATGCTCAATCCACCAAAAATAGAAGCTCCCCCCATGCCTCCGATACTGCTCCCTGCGGTTGACATACCGGCGATTTCATTCTTCAACGCATGACCACCATTACCGCCCGTCACGCTGACATTTTCAAGGATAACGGAGTTTCCGGAAATGCTTTTGCCATGTACTCCGTTTGTTTGCTCCTCATTACCGCTTGTATTTGAACCATTGCCATAGCTCAGCCCGCCGATTATGGAACCGCCACCGAATTGACCAGGTTGAAAATAAGAATGGTTACTTTCCGCAGTAACGGCCGACCAGTCATAGGAAACATTTTTTATGATGAGGTTGTTAGCGGAGATATTATCGCTAAGGGGATGGGAAGCCTCTTTATTTTCTTCGAAGATATCGACCCCGCCATAAATAATATAAGGTGCAATGGCGCCATCTGTTGTCGACCATTCTATCTGCTTGTCTGACCCGCCAATGACTGTGATGGTATTTCCGGAAAGGTTTGTTTGCGAATAGAGGCTTTTATATTGATCGGAATTCGATGTGGAATCCTTGAGAAGCAGGCTATTATCACTTCCATTATAGCTAATCTCGCCGGCTAAAGCGCAATTTGCAACAAGGCTTGTGGAAGCGGTTACGCCGATTGCCGCAGAAAAGGCAAATAGAGAAACCAAATGCAGATATTGCAGTTTGAATAACATTATAAAACCCCGAGAAGCGAATGAAAGTGCAGCTCTTGCCAAAGAAATTTGGCAATTCGTCGGGTTGGTTTTTTAAGAGTTATCAAACAGGAAAGCAAGGCCTATATGGCATACACCATGCATATCGTTAATACAGAAATAATATTTTGCGTTTGCATTTTTAAAATTTATAGAACGAAACTACATTTTTTTGCCGGCTGATCAGATGAAGCCCAAAACGGAATGGAAAAAACTTTGTCGGTTTAAATAAACTGTCTGGTTAAATAAAAACTGTCAGGTAAAAGGCAGGTTATGAGAGCATTGCAAAGGGTAAGAAGACTGTCGCGATAGAGTGAAAAAGCGCCTTCTAGCGGTTAACAGTGCCGATTATTCCGCTTGATCGGTGTAAAGGACTTTATCGCGCGAAAATTGGTTTTAAAGACCTAAATTCGGATTGGTTACTATATTCGGGGTGTTTCCTGTTCACTCCGGTTTTTTAACCGGCATGTTTGACTTTAATCGGCATGGTTGACAAAGAAACGGCCTTTCATATCAAGCATGAAACGCTCGGGTTGATGAACATAGGATTCCATACCGACGAGTGCGGCCCGGGGATGGGTGATGACAAATGTGGGGATTTTTTCAAGCAGTTTTTCATGTGGTTGTTTATGGATGAAATTTTGGCGGAATTCATCCTCGTCAATGAGAGGTAAAAGTTCCGGCAGAATGCCGCCACCGATATAAACACCGCCTTCGGCCTTGAAAACGAGGGCAAAATCACCCGCCAAACGCGCCAGATAATTGATAAAAAATTGTACCGTGTCATAAGCTTGTTGTTCATGGGCAGTTAAAGCTTCGGAGGTGATGACTTCGGGGACTTCGATGGTGGGTGTTGCGCCGCGCATATCGCAAAAGGCACGATAGATATTTAAAAGTCCGCGCCCGCTCAACAATTCCTCGGCACTCACACGCCCGACAATCTTTTTCAAAAACGGGTAGAGCGCAAAGTCTTCTTCGCTTTGCGGGGCAAAGTCGATATGCCCGCCTTCACCTTCAATCGGGATATAGTGCCCGTTCAGATAGGTAAGACCGGCAATGCCGAGCCCCGAACCGGCGCCGATGATAACTTTCGTATCATCTGTCGCAGTGTTTATCGGGCCGATTGGTTCAAGATATTTTTGCGGCAATACAATCGTGGAAAGTGCCTGCGCCTCGAAATCGTTGATAATGAAAACTTCATTGAAGCCGAATTCTTCCATGAGGTGGCGAGGATTGATGACCCAGTTGCAATTGGTAAGCTTGATAACCTCTCCCGTTACCGGACCGGCAATGGCGAGAAAGAGCGATTTTAAGGGCGCTTTTATCAATGGCAGAATGGTCTGGTGAATGGCTTCTTCAATAGTTGGAAAATCATTCACTTTGCGGGTGGCAATGGCCATTTGTTCGCCGGCCTGATTGAGGATGAGCGAAAACCGCATATTGGTGCCACCAATATCGCCGATAAGAACAGGAAATTCCAGATTTTGATTTTGCATGAACCATTCCCCGGTTTGGTGGTTGGGTATTTCATTGCAATTATATCATTGATGAAAAATTGCAAAATATAGTTTATTTAGCCGATTTTTCCGGTGCGTCCAAAACCGCCGTGCATTCCTTCGGCAATTCCGAAACCATCATAATATGCGGCTTCGGCGGTGTGGTGGTTACGGGTTTCTTCGGCTTTTTATCGGCCCATGGCTCGTCGGTAAACCACCAGGCAAGCGATTTGTCGCAACCGTCACCACCTGTCACTTTTGGTTGTGGTTTGCAATTTTCAGAACCCGACTGGCATTTTAGCCGGACATGGAAGTGCCAGAAATGCCCCCAATAGGGGCGCACTTTTTGGAGCCACGAACGGTCGCCGGTCACTGTATCGCATAATTGTTTTTTGATGCCCGGATGCACAAAGATGCGCTCGACTTCCGGATTTTCAGCCGCGTCGCGAATAAGTGCGGTGCGTTCGGGTGTCCATTTTTTCGGGTCGGCGTAAAGCGAATCTTTTTTAAGCATAGAGACGCCTTGCATATTTTCTCTTTCTTCCCGACTTAAACGGTGGTCGGGCATAGGGGTGAGCCAGATATCCGCATCAAGCCCGATCTGGTGGGATGCGTGCCCGTTCAGCATCGGCCCGCCGCGCGGTTGCGAAATGTCGCCAATGAGGAGGCCCGACCAGCCATCTTTGGCAGCCTGCCGCGACAATTGCTCGATAAAGCGTATGGTGGCCGGATGCCCCCAATTGCGGTTTCGTGAAAGCCGCATGACTTGCCAATTGGGGCCGTCGATCGGCAGCGCTACCGCGCCATTAAGACAGCCTTTTGAATAAAACCCGATGGATTGTGCTTGACCGGTCGACGGCAATCTGACAGCGCCAAAAGCCTGTTTTGCCGGTTCGTCACTATGGGCAGCCGCGATAGGCAAAAAAACTGCTGCCAATGTTGTTGCCAAAATCCGGTTGAATGACTTGAACTTTGAAGACATCCCTAACGCCTTTCGAACGCGCAAACTTTTTTCAAAAGCACAATAATTTTTCAATATTTGCAACTTTTTTGAAGCCTCCGCCCGCCTTTCGGATTTGCGTGCGAGCTTAGATCTTTTTATCCCAAAGTTTATCTTTCCACATTGCCTCCAATGCGGTTCGGTAATCGGGATATTTCAGATTATATCCTGTTTTTGTGAGTTTATGATTCAATATTCTTTTATTATCACCATAAAAAGAACGTGCCATAGGGGACATATCGGCTTTTTCGAAGGGAACTTCTTCAAGATCGGTTACCCCCATCAATTTTGCCGCATAATGCATGACGGCTTCAGGCGCTGCCGGTTCATTATCGACAATATTGAAAATGCCTTCACGTTTTGCCGAAGAAAACGCCTTGATGACACCGGCAATATCATCAACATGGATGCGGTTGAAAAATTGCCCCTTTTTGATAACAAGCGTTTTGTTGCCCTGACTCAATTTTATAAAAGGATTGCGCGACGGGCCATAAATGCCGCCAAGGCGCAAAATGGCAACGGGGATATTGTGCTTGTTCCCGAAAGCTTGCCATTTCTTTTCCACTTCAAGGCGGGAAATATTGCGTTTGAGTGACGGGTGACAGGGGGCTTCCTCGTCAATCCACCGGCCATCATGATTGCCATAAACGCCAATCGTTGAAAGATAGCCTATCCATTTTAATTCCGGCATAGATCCAAGAATGTCGGGCCGGTTCAAAACCGCGTCGCTCCTTGTCTCGTCTGGTGAAACCGAAATAACAAGATGTGTTGTTGTTTGAAGCCTTTCAAAAAAAGTCGGGTTCGGCTCGTCAAAAAGAAAGGGTTCGATATTGGCGCTTTCGAGAGAGGAGAATTTTTCTTTTGTGCGTGTCGTGCCGCAAATCCGGCTTTTTGTGGCAGAAGGCGCGGTGTCTGATGTGTCGGCAACGGGGTTGCCGTAAAGCAAACCAAAGGCGCGAGCCGAATAGCCCGCTCCAAGCATCATGAATTGTTCCGCTGCTTTTCCCTTTGCTCTATCCTGTTTCAATCTTCCCATTCCTTTAATACATCGGGGTTTGAAGAGAATGTTATAGAACGCTTTGCCAATTCATCAAATTCGGCTTTGGTGAGGAGTTGTTTCAAGGCCCAGACGGCCATACCAGCAACAAGCGGGTCGGGATCCTTCAAATGCGGCTTGACCACACTGACAAGCGAGCGGTCGGCGCTGTTTCCCGCAGCAAGCAGACAATTGCGGATGAAGCGGTTGCGCCCGATGCGTTTGACCGGAGAAGCGGTGAAAAATGAGCGGAAGGCTGCATCATCGAGTTTCAAAAGAAAATCGAGTTTCGGGGCAATCAGATCTTCTCGTGCTTTGAGTTTGATTTCACGTGTCGTTCGGGCAAATTTGTTCCACGGGCAGGCGGAAAGGCAATCATCACAGCCATAAATGCGGTTGCCGATGGCTTTACGGAATGAAAGCGGAATTTGCTCTTTGAGTTCGATGGTCAGATAGGAAATGCAGCGGCGTGCATCAAGCTGATAAGGGGCGGGAAAGGCATGGGTAGGGCAGGCGGAAAGACAGGCGTGACAGGAACCGCAATGGTCGACTTCAGGCTCGTTAAAGGGAAGTTCCACATCGGTAAAAATGGAACCGAGAAAAAGCCATGAGCCGAATTCACGGCTTACAAGATTTGTGTGCTTCCCCTGCCAGCCAAGTCCGGCAAGTTGGGCAAGCGGCTTTTCCATAACGGGTGCGGTATCGACAAACACTTTGACATCACCCCCGAAACGCGAAACAAAGCGCGAGGCTATCTGCTTGAGACGCCCCTTTATCAATTCATGATAATCGCGATGGCGCGCATAATAGGAAATATTGCCGGAGCTTTTATCGGGTCTCTGGTGGAATTCATGCGCGTCCGGCCCGTAATTCATTGCAAGCATAATGACCGATTTGACGTCCGGCCATAAATTGGCAGGTTCCATACGCCGTTTGGCGGTTTCAACCATCCATTCCATGGTGCCGTGATAGCCTTGGTGCAAGGCTTCGACAAGGTGGTGGGCCGCTTTTTGATTGTTACAACCGGTGATTGCAATGGCATCGAAACCCTGAGCTGCAGCTTCTTTGATAAGAAAATCCCTGAGGACCAGAAAATCCTTAAGTTTTGCTTTGTCCTTAGAAGTCGAGATCGGCATAATGCGTGCTCGGAGCAATGCCTCTTATGCGGTCATTCAAAAGCGGACGAAACGAGGGTCTCGATTTGATGCGCATATACCAGTCGCGCGAGGCAGGAAAAGTTTTCCAGTCGATTTCTCCCATAAAATCAAGAACAGAAAGAGCCGCAGCAGCGGCAAGATCGGCATAAGAAATAGAGGTTCCGGCGAGCCAGTCACGCGAGGCGGCAAGCCATTCGAGATATTTCATGTGCGGGCGGATATTGGCACGGGCATAGCGCAAAGTTTGTGAATCGGGCGCTCCACCACCCTGTGCGAGCGGTATTTCGCGTTTATAAATACGTTCGCGCACAATGTGACGGGTTACTTCGCTTTCAAACTTCGATAAAAACCATTCGGTCAGGCGGCGAACCTCTGCGCGTTCAAGCGGGTTTTCGGGAAAGAAGCGCTGGTCACGGCGTAAGCCGCCACGCGTTTCATCAAGATATTCATAAATGACATAGGCACCGCAAAGCGGCACTTCCCGCTCGGCTAACAATACTGGCACGCTGCCAGCCGGATTGAGCGCAAGAAACTCGCGCCGACGTGCCCATTCATGCTCTTCGATAAGATTGGTGGCAACATCATATTCGTTAAGGATGAGCCTTACAAAACGGGACGAAGAAGACATCGGATGATGAAAAAGCGTTAGCATGACTACTCTGGTTTTTAAAAACTTCAAAAGACCTTATAGAACCCATTCGCCCGAAGAACAAGAAAGGGAACCACGATGCTTCCCCTGTTGCAACACTCATGCTTAACCAATTGTAAAACGCGGCAAAAAATTGTCTCTCAACGTTAATAATTTGAAAACGGAATGTATAAACCGGTGAAGCAGAAAAGATGTATTCATCCATTGTTTTGACGTTCGGGTTGTTTCATCTTCCCCCTTCAAAATTTCCTTGAGAGTTCACTTGAGAGTTCATTTGTAAACCGATGGCTTTCCCGTGAAGACGTTTTTCGGAGAAGTACCAGAGCCTGTTTTTAAACAGATAGCTCTCGAAAAGGGAGAATTCTTAAAATGCAGGCAGGATTTTTTAAAAAGCAGAAAGTGATTTCCAAGAGCCGGTTTTTGCCAACAGTGTTTCAATGATGAGGCAATGACTGCAAATAATTACACGCTTGCCAAAAAGGTTTTGTTTGTTCGTTGTGGCGCGCATTTTCAGCCGCCAGTTTTGAAAACGAAATCGGGCACAACTTGAAAGGGGCAAAACTTGGAGGGGCTTAACTTGGAAGGGGCGAAACTTGAAAGGGTCAAAACTTGGAGGGGCTTAACTTGGAAGGGGCTTAACTTGGAAGGGGCGAAACTTGAAAGGGGCAAAACTTGAAAGGGGCGAAACTTCAACCGCGTAAAATTTGACGGGACAAAGTTTGAACGGGGCAAAATCCGGGGAGCAAAAACTTATCGGGCAAGCGGATTGGCGGCCTCTAAAATCGTTCCCCTCAAATCATCAAGGCCTATTCCTTTTTCCGAAGAGGTGGCGATGATATGGGGAAAAGCGGCAGGCCGTTTGACGATCGCCTTATGGGTGTTATCAATCAGTTTTTGAAGCTCTGTGGTTTTGATTTTGTCGATTTTGGTGAGAACAATCTGATAGGAAACGGCTGCTTTATCAAGAAGGGTGAGCACATCCTGATCGTTCTTTTTAATGCCATGGCGGGAATCAATCAGCACATAAACGCGTTTTAACGTTGTGCGACCGCGCAAATAGTCGAAAATCAGCTTTGTCCATTGGTCGACCTGTGCTTTCGGTGCTTCGGCAAAGCCATAGCCCGGCATATCGACGAGCGCGAGCGGCGGCAAATCATCCACCGTGCCGGCAAAACCGTCCGGCACAAAATAATTGAGCTCCTGTGTGCGACCGGGGGTGTTCGACGTGCGGGCGAGACTTTTATGTCCGACCAACGCATTGATGAGCGAGGATTTGCCGACATTGGAACGGCCGGCAAAGGCAATTTCGGCTGGCCCTTCGGGCGGCAGAAACTTCATTGCCGGTACACCGCGGATAAAAATCCAGTTACGGGCAAAAAGTCCCGCCAATGCAGGACTGTCTGTCACTTATTTGGTCTCTTTCTTCGGTTTCTTTTTGAAGATGGCTTTGAGATTGTCCCAAAGTTCGATCTTTGCGCCCTGACGTTTCATGATGATTGCCTGCTGGCAGATCGACAGCGTGTTGTTCCATGCCCAGTAAATAACAAGACCGGCAGGAAACGAGGCGAGCATGAATGTAAAGACAATCGGCATCCATGTGAAAATCATGGCCTGTGTCGGGTCGGGCGGTGTCGGATTCATGCGCATTTGCAAGAACATGGTGATACCCATAATGACTGGCCATGCGCCGATCATCAAAAATGCCGGAACATTATAGGGAAGCCAACCGAACAGATTGAAGAGCGATGTCGGGTCGGGAGCTGCAAGGTCCTGAATCCAGCCAAAGAACGGCGCATGGCGCATTTCAATGGTGATATAGAGCACTTTATAAAGGGCAAAGAAAATCGGGAACTGCACCAGAAGCGGCCAGCAACCGGCAAGCGGATTGATTTTCTCGGTTCTATAAAGCTCCATAATGGCTTGTTGCTGCTTGACCTTGTCATCGGCATATTTGGTGCGAATTTCCATCATTGCCGGTTGTACGACCTTCATGCGGGCCATGGACTTGTACGACTTGTTGGCAAGCGGGAACAGAACTGCCTTCAAAATGACAGTGACAAGCAGAATGGCAACACCGAAATTGTTGGTGAGCTTAAAGAGGATGTCGATCAAAGCAAACATCGGCTTGGTGATGATCGAGAACCAGCCCCAGTCAATCAGCAATTCGAATTTTAAAATTTTGAGATTGTCCTGATAGGCATTGATGGTTTCAACGCGTTTTGCACCGGCAAACAAATGATTGGTAACGGTTTCGGTTGTACCGGAGGCAACGGTGATGACCTTGCCGGTCAAATCTGACTGATAATGGGTGGAAAGACGGTCGAAATAGACAAAACGGCTCGTATATTCCTCATCCTGCGGAGGAATGGCAGCAACCGCCCAATATTTGTCGGTAATGCCGATAAAGCCGCCTTTGACCTTGTCGAAAACCATTTTCTTTTCATTTGCCGCATCGGGTTTCAAATCTTTCAATGCGGAATATTTTTCTTCCTTGAGGCCGTCATCACCGGCAACGCCGATCATGCCTTCATGAAGAAGATAGGTGGCACTTGCGTGTTCGGGAGGAGCAGCGCGGGCAACGCGCGCATAAGGCAGAAGGCTTACAACCGAAGAGGCATTGTTGGTGACACTGTCGGAAATGGTGAACATGTAATTTTCGTCAACCGAGATGACACGGTGGAAGACCTGCCCCTGACCGTTATCATAAACAAGATGGACAGGTGTCTTGGGGGTCAAGGTTGTGTTTTCACCATCAACCTTCCATTCGGTATTGAATTGCGGCAGGCTTCCGGCAGGCAATCCCTTACCGGTAAAACCGAATTCGGCAATATAGGTTGTGTTGAAACCGTTCGGGTTAAGAAGGGCAATTTCCGGCGAATTTTTGTCAACCGTCAAACGGTAATTTTTCAAAAACAGGTCATCGAACTGGGCACCGACAAGATTGATCGACCCTTGAAGTTCGGGCGTGTCGATTGCAACGCGTTTGGATTTTTTAAGCGCCGCGTCGCGTGCGTCCGGTGTCATTTCGAAACCGGCGGGGTTTGTTTCTTCTTTGTTTTGCGGCGGTGTTACAGTGCCATTTTCGGCAGTCGGAACGGCTTGATTTTGCGCGTTTTCATCTTTCTCGATCTGGCGGGCAATTTCTTGAGCCTTTTGCTGGTCGGCATTTTTCGGCGCAACATAAAAATACTGCCATGCAAGAATGATAAGGAGCGACAATCCAATAGCAATGAAAAAATTACGATTATATTCCATGAGCGATTGTCCTGTTACCGTTTCGAGTTTTGTAATTTTTGCCTGAACCGGCGTTCCATTTCTCCGGTCAGACTGTCGAATGATGCTAGAAGCGCATCGGGCCGCGCAATAATGACATAATCTGTCCCGGCGGCAATGTCACGCTTTAATGAAAGCCGGAAAGCTTCGCGTAAACGCCGTTTGATGCGATTACGCTTGACTGCATTACCATTTTTGCGTGTGACAGTAAAACCGACACGCGGCGGCGTTATTGCCCTGATTTCTTCCGGCAAATTCCGGCTTTTCGATTCGAGAAGAAAAAACGGACCACGCCGTTTTTCACCGTTTCTTAATGCCAAAAAATCCGCCCTTTTACGAAGGCGGAGGAAGGATTTGTCACTCATCGGAAAAACCTCTGACAAAACTCTGCCTTTGAAAGAGCGGGTTTTAAAGGACGTCTCAACACTGGCCTTTTTACAACAAAAATGGGAAAACCGGTCATAATGCCTATCTTTCCCGTGGTTGTAAAATCCCTGAAAAACCGGAAAAAGAAAACCGGAAAAATTGGAAAGCCGGAAAAAACCGAAAAATCAGGCTGAAAGGCGCTTGCGACCGCGGTTGCGGCGAGCAGCGACGACTTTGCGGCCACCAAGGGTTGCCATGCGCGCACGGAAGCCGTGGCGGCGTTTACGGACGAGTTTGGACGGTTGATATGTACGTTTCATTTATTTAACATACCGCGGCGTGCGGCCCTTCTTGGTTCTATGTGCGGTTTTCCGCCGGTTGAACAGTTTTCAAACCCTGTACCTTTTTAAATAAAGCACAAGGCAATTTTTGCGCTTATACGGTTTAGTTTTCATCGAGTCAATTGCCGTTCGTATTTCGCCCCTGTCTAATTTCAACAGAATATTGGTCGCGGCGGCCTTTTATCTGGGGCTTTATATGGGCTTCGTCAACAAGCTCTTTTAACGTTTTTTTCGTATCGACCACTTTGAGGTCATAAAGATAGGAGGGGAGCTGTCCTGAAAAGAGAATGCGCCAGTCAAGCGGAATACCGGGGTCGAGAATGCGAGCCATATCGAAAACGACTGTCGTGCAATTAGCCGTAACCGTGTTATAAAAACGTGCTTTATGGGCAAGTTTATCGGCTGTTTCGAGATAGTTCACAAAGAGTTCTTTTATCTTTTCCTGACGCACATTGATCGGATAGCGATAAACATTTTCATGCCTGATATCGGTGCGCAATTTTATGATGTCTTCTTCAGGTGCGGCAATCATGATCAATTCGAATTCTTTGAAAAAACCGCCAATAGCCGAAAAGCTTTGTTCTTTTGTGCGCCGGATTTCGGCAGAAAACACCAGATGGCGCCCGTCCTTGAAGGTAAAGCCCACAAGCGTGTGGGCAATATAGGGACCCATCCAGTAGGATAAATAGACATCAAGCCCGATAAGATCATTGATATTATAAGTCCCGTTTTCCCAGTTTTCCTTTCCCTCGTAAGGCGCAATCCATTCGAAATTGCGGATGTTTTGAAGATGGACAATATCGGGATTGATCGGGTCGAATGTGGCTTCCACACTGCGCGCAAGCTCGGGTGCCCAATCACGGTGCAGTGTCGGCCTGATTGTTGACCACCATATGATTACGCCAATAAACATAAGCGCTAAAAGAATACGCGATTTCCATGGGGCTTTGAATTCGAGGATAAGCGCATAAATGCCGACGACCACCCATAAAGCGGCAATAAAGACAAAGCCCGCCATATTGAACGGTAACTGGTAGAAAAACGCAAAGAGGCTCCATACCAGCATGAGGACGGCAAAGCCGACCCACAAGATACGTGCAATTTTTGCAAGAATACGCAATAGAAAATGTGACAGAGTGCTTTCCCGATGTAAAATAACTTTATTCATAACTACCCGAATTCATAATGACCCGATCAATCAGAAAATGCCTTTTTATTAAAAAATATTGGCCTGATGTAGTCCTTTCAAAGAATAATGTTGTATTCAACCAGAAAACAACCTATGATTGTTAATTGTAGCGTAAGTGTATCGGGTGGAAAGATGAACGAACATTGCACAGATATGCAACGACTGATCTTGATGATTCGTCAATATCTTTCAAAGCAAAATCGTTCGATCGAAGAGCCGGTCAACAGTGTTTTCGAGGTTGAACGATCGTTGAGAGAATTTCGTTCCTTTGATAACAGCTGTACTACTCCCGATGAAATTCTGCGTCGGCTATTGTGTATCGAGGCTTTGAGACTGGGGATGATTTTGTATTTCGGCGATGATTACCGGAATTTCGCAAAAAGATAAGGGCTTTTCCGAAAACGCTTGTTTAAAAACGCTTGTTTAAAAATGTTTTTGAGAAAAAGCGCCGCCTTACGCCAAAACTTATGCGAAAATGTGCGAGGAGAGAGGGGCGTACGGGTCTGCTGCAAATCTTTGCAACAAGCACATCGGCAATAAGCGCATGGCCAACAAGCATATCGCCAACAAGCAAATCGGATTTTCCGTTTCGGCAAATTTGCTCATTGAAAGTCGATATTCTATTTCGATATTGGATATTTCATTTGATGACGGGTGGCAAAAGCCCCTCGTTGTTTTTTCATGTGATTGCGTTTCATTTGATGACAGTTGGCGAACACTTCTCGCCATTTTTCCCTGCATTGCTTTTTAAATTTTCTTGATCGCTTAAGGCGGGCGCTATCGGCTCTTCACTGCGAATTGTTTTGGTTAAACAGCCTTTAACCCTTATATTGAAGAATTGTTAAAAGGTTCATCGGCATAATGGAGTTATGACAAAAAAGTCCGTTTTTTTTCTTGCGTTTATTGTTCTGGCATTGGCAAATTTTGTTTGTGATGCCGTGGCTTTCACTCAGCCATCTGTCAAGGATATGTGCGGCCATTTCATGAATGACGATTTTGCGGGTAAAACAACCGGAGTAGAAGAAAACGGGGGCACATCCGCTATCCGGCCGTTGATAGTGCCGGACAGCGCCCATTATCGCGCAGCCGATATGCTTAAAACCGATAGCGTGCTTCAGCGTTCAAGCACCGCCCGCAATTTCTCCGAAAGCGGTAATCTTATAAAAAGCCGCGAAATTGTAAAAAGCCGCGCCAATATAAAAATAAACGCCGATATAAAAATAAACGCCAATAAAAATATAAACGATGGTGTAAAAAGCCCCGGCAATGTCATGAAGATCAATGCAACCATGGCGAACGGCACAGTTCAAAACGGCGTTGTGCCGCTCAAATCCGGTTTGGCAAAATTACCGGGAAATTTGAGGGCCAATCCTGAAGCCGACACCGCCAACAAAACTCCGGATAAAGGAATTTTTATGCAAAAAAATAATGATGACCGTGCCGATATTATTCGTCTTGATAATTTCCGTTATCGCATTGACCGCGCTGCCAATCCGTCAGGCGAAGTCATTATTCTCTTGCATGGGTCGGGGGGTGATGAAACCACATTGTTATCCTTTGCCCGCCCGATATGGCCGCAGGCAACACTTTTGGGTATTCGCGGGCGCATTGTGCAAAATGGCGAAACGCGCTGGTTTAAAAAAATTACACCGACAAAATTCGATCAGAAAGATGCGGTTGACGAGGCGGAAGCCTTTGTCAAGTTTTTGACCGATCTTGGTGAAGATGATCAATATGATTTGTCGCGGGCAACCTTTGTCGGTTATTCGAACGGCGCTAATTTGCTGGCGGTCATTATGATGCGCCATCCCGAACTTGTCCGGCGTGCAGTTCTTTTGCGTTCCATGCCGGTTCTTGATAGTTACCCGCATAAAAATTTGTCAAAAACCAATGTGCTGATTATTTCGGGGAAAAAAGATTCCCTTTATTCGCCTTTTCAACCGGCTTTGTCGGCGATGCTCACCGAAAACGGCGCCAAAGTCGATAGTGAAATCGTGAACAGTGACCATATGATTGGTGAAAAAGATCGCGAGATGATTGTGAAATGGTTGGGCAACCAAAATTCAAGCCGCATTTTGGCCAATACAAAAACCGGAAAAACTGCTCATTAGCCGGTTGACCAACGGCTTGTCACCGCGATAGGAAAGGAAAAAAATCCAGCAAATTTGCAGGAAGGAAAATTTCGTGTCCAATATCACAAGCGATGATGTTGTTGATGAATTGCGTAAAGTCAAAGGGCCCGATTTTGAAAGCGATATTGTTTCGCTCGGGCTTGTTTCGGAAATATTTATTTCCGATGGCAAGGTATTTTTTTCGATAACTGTGCCGGATGAAAGGGCACAAGAACTGGAGCCGTTGCGACAGGCCGCGCAGAAGGTTGTCGAGGCAATGGATGGCGTTAAAGCCGCAATTGTCACATTGACTGCCGAGAAAAAGGGTTCGTCCAATGCTACTGAAACGGCAAATAGCGCTGCGCCCCATAAGGGACCGGCAAAAAGAATTGTTGTCGAACCGGGGCACGCGAGCCCGAAAATTGCGCGTGCAAGCCATGGTATTGGTGAAAAAAAGCCGATTGACGGGGTTAAACATATTATTGCGGTTGCATCCGGAAAGGGGGGCGTTGGCAAATCGACAACTGCAATCAATCTGGCTTTGGCACTTGCCGACAAGGGGCTTAAAGTGGGGCTCTTGGATGCCGATATTTACGGGCCGTCCTTGCCAAGGCTCACCGGCCTTATCAACCAGCGCCCGCGTGCGGTTGAAGGCAACAAGCTTGAAACGCTGGAAAAATTCGGCCTGAAATTGATGTCTATGGGCTTTCTCGTGGATGAAGACCGGCCAATGGTTTGGCGTGGGCCCATGGTGATGTCGGCTGTTACCCAATTTTTACGTGACGTTTTATGGGGGCCACTTGATGTATTGGTTGTCGATATGCCGCCCGGCACCGGTGACGCGCAATTGACCCTTGCCCAGCAAGTGCCGATGACCGGCGCGGTTATTGTGTCCACCCCTCAGGATTTGGCGTTGGTTGATGCGCGCAAGGGCATAGAGATGTTTACCAAGGTCGGCGTGCCGATTCTGGGCGTGATAGAGAATATGAGCTATTTTATCGCTCCCGACACAGGCAAGCGCTATGACATATTCGGCCATGGCGGGGCACGCAATGAAGCCCACCACCGGCAGGTGCCGTTTTTGGGAGAAATTCCGCTTGATCCGGATGTGCGCGCTTTGTCGGATGCCGGTACACCGGTCTATATTGCCAAACCGCAAAGCACTTTTGCCAAACTTTATAGCGAAATAGCCGATCGGCTAAAAAGTAACCTTTTGTAAACGAAAAGGCGAAATTTAACCCTTTGTAAACCATGTTTTGCGATTCTTTAAAAGTTGTGTTAGGTTGACTTTGCAACTTAGGTGCCTAAATGTCGTTTTCGAACGCTGTTCAATGCCTTTTCACAACATTGGATAACGTTCCGGAGCTTCATTGAGTGTGGTGCGCTTTCATGTCGAACACTGGTTTTTCATGAGGTTATCCACTTAAATGACAAGAAAATGACATTTTGGTCACAGGATTGCCATGAAATTGGCTCATCGGGAGTTGTCGCGCAAAGAGTGCGGCGGCAAAGTGTACAGCGGCAAAGTGTACAGCGTATGTGCGTTTTTGATGGCCAAAATATTTGGCTTTCCTGAATATTTTATGAAAGCCTGAACAAGTTGAATGGGGCTTGAACGGGTTTTAAGAAAAAGTTTGTATTAAAAACGGGTGGTGTATGACTAAACGACGTTTGATAGTCAGTGGCAGTATTGTCGTACTAACGGGTTTTCTGGGAGCATGTACCCAGCAAAACAAACCCAAAGCCGAACTCGCTGATGAAACCGCGTCGTTTGCACGTGTCGGAACAATGACAACGCCGTTATCATACGGTTATCTGATTGACAAAAAAATTCCGGTTCCGGTGTTCAAGGAATTGGCATATAATGGAAAAGAAGCCAATCCTGCAGCTCTCGCTAGAGAAAATGCCGCCAATCCCGATGCCCTTAAATCCTCGTCGGGGCCCGTTGAACTTGCCCATGCAAGCCCGGAAGTCGAACAGCTCATTTCCAAATATTCAATGGCCTATAATGTGCCGGAAAGTCTCGTAAGACGTGTTGTCAAACGCGAAAGCAATGGTAACCCCAATAGTCGTAACGGGCCCTATCTCGGTCTCATGCAAATCAGTCATCCGACGGCCAAAGGCATGGGTTATCAAGGGGATCCGAAAGGGCTTCTTGACGCAGAAACGAATTTGCGTTTTGCCGTGAAATATCTTGCAGGAGCCTATAAAGTGGCAGAAGGCGACGAGACGCAGGCCGTGCGTCTTTATGCCCGCGGTTATTATTATGATGCCAAGGCTAAAGGACTTTTAGGCGAGACAGGGCTTGGCGACAATTCCGGCATTTCGGATGACGCAAGAAATGCTGTCGAATCGGTTACCAGACCGAAAACCGATGCCAGCACTGGTAACGGCACGGTCAATATTCCGATACCGCAAATGAAAAGCAGCGGAACCTGATTTTTAAAAAAATCCGGTTCAAGTGTCTGATTGTTATGCTTTTGCAAAAAGAAAAATGCATAAAGATGAGGCGTGGAAAAACGGCCGGTTTTACGCACGGAATTAAACGGTATTAAAACCTGTATTAAGCAAAGCAAGCACTATTAAATAAAACAAGATAAGCATAATTTATTCAAGCTTGTTTCAAGCATTGTCAAAATTGCCGGAGAATGGAATTACCAGACGATAAAATTACTGGTAAATTGCCGGACAATAAATTACCGGCAAATTGCCGGACAATAAATGTTATTTCACTGGTTACTCGCCAAGCTTGTTCGACAAGAATAGCCATTTGATCGCTTCTAACGACGCGGCTTCAACATAATTTTGACCGGTTGCCTATGCGCATTTTGCAGCCCGGCTGAGGGGCCTAACCATAATCATTTATCTATAATCATCTGACCACCATAATCTAAGTTCCATGATCTCATCCCGGTGATGATCCGACTTTGATGATTTTGCTTTGATGATTTTGCCTTGAAGATCTGACTTTGATTATCTGCCTTGGTGATGGTCTCATCTTTGTCTTGATTTGCCCAACTTGATGAAACCGATAGCACCGGCGAGTAGAACATATTGACACGTTTCTTTAAAAAACAGCGCATAAGTTTGTTTTGAAAAACACGTTTTATTATCGTTTCCCGATTGTCATTTCAAAGAGCACTGTTTGTCCAACAATGAGAATAAGCGCCCCGAAGAAGTGAATGCTGTTTTGAAAGTTTTTGCCCGTAACTGACAGACGTGAACCGGTTTAAGCCTGATTGTTTTGAGCCTCGTCAAAATTGTCGGACAAAAGGTGCACAATTGTTTGGTCTTGAAGCACAATTACTTGATAAGAGGGGATAATTGCTTGATAACGGGGTACAATTGCATGATAAGGATGACTGGAAAGTTGTACTTTCGGCTTATGCCTGATAATGAGCTTTTTAATGGAACCTATTCTGTTCAAGAACAGTTTGATTTCAAAAATTAAGGAAGTCGGAACAGGACCGGAACAAGATTTATACCCCCCTGAAGTCAATTCCAGATTGTAAAAAGGGTCAGGATTGTTAAAAGGGTTGAGGTTTGTTAAAAGGGTCATGGGAATGGAGTTTGATTGATGGCAAGTGTTATGCGAGATCGGTTAATCGTCGGATTGGACGTGGCTGATATTCGGCAGGCAGAAAAGCTGGTTCAAGAATTGGGTGATACAGTCGGCTTTTATAAAATTGGCTATCAATTATTGTTTGCAGGCGGGCTTGAATTTGCCTGTGAACTCAAAGCGGCAAACAAAAAAGTTTTCCTTGATATGAAACTCCTCGATATCGACAATACGATTGCGAGTGCGGTTGAAAATATCGTCAAGCTCGGTGTCGATATGTTGACTGTTCATGCCTATCCGAAAGCCATGCGTGCAGCCGTGAGCGCGGCCAAAGGGAGCAATCTTTGTCTCCTCGGTGTGACGGTGCTCACCTCTATGGATGACGCTGATCTTAAAGCGGCAGGTTATTCAGACGATGCCAAAACATTGGTGCTAAAGCGGGCGAAAGACGCGCGTTTGGCAGGAATGGGTGGAATTGTCGCTTCGGCTGCGGAAGCCCAAGCATTAAGAAATGTTATTGGCCCTGATATGGCTCTGGTCACGCCCGGTATTCGCCCCAAAGGGGCAGATAAAGGCGACCAGAAACGTGTTATGAGCCCGAAAGAAGCGATTCAAGCCGGTGCAAGTCATCTTGTTGTTGCCCGACCGATTGTCAAAGCGGACAATCCGTTACAGGCGGCCAAGCTGATTTTAACTGAAATGGAAGAGGCTTGATAGCATAAGCCCAGCAAACATTACCTGGATTTTCAAAAGTTTCGCAGGGAGGCTGGCTGAAATGTTGTTGAGAATGGGAGTATGGAATGTATGAAGGTCGTATTCAAAGTGAGGAATTGAGAGCAAAAATCGTCTCGGCGGACGAGGCGGCAAGTCTGGTCAAAGATGGTATGGTTGTCGGCATGAGCGGTTTTACCCGTGCGGGCGATGCCAAACTTGTTCCTCATGCAATGGCAAAGCGGGCAAAAAATCACCCCTTTAAAATCAGCCTGTTGACGGGTGCTTCTCTTGGCCATGATACCGACAAGGTATTGAGCGAGGCTGGTGTTCTTGCCCGCCGTATGCCGTTTCAGGTTGATACCGCTTTAAGAGCGGCAATCAATCGCGGCGAGGTTATGTTTATTGACGAACATTTGTCGGAAATGGTCGAGCAATTGCGCGCCCATCAATTACCGCCGGTCAATATTGCCATTATCGAAGCGATGATGATTCATGAAGATGGTTCGATTGTGCCGACAACATCTATCGGCAATTCGGCAAGCTTCGCCTTGGGAGCCGATAAAATTATTATCGAGCTCAATACCAGTATCAATCCGGATTTTGAAGGCATACACGATGTCTATATTCCCGAAGCACGGCCAAACCGCAAGCCCGTCGGGGTTGTAAAACCCGATACGCGCATCGGCACGACATCAATCAAGGTGGATAAAAACAAGATTGCGGCCATTGTCATTTCGGATGTGCCGGATAGCCCGTCATTGATTTCGCCAGCCGATGATGCAACCAATGCCATTGCCCGCCATTTGACCGAATTTTTCTTAAAAGAAGTCGACCAGGGGCGCATGGATATGACATTAAGCCCGATTCAGGCCGGTATCGGCACCATTGCCAATGCGGTTCTGACAGGCTTTGTGAATAGTCCGTTCCACAATTTGCAGATGTATAGCGAAGTGTTGCAGGATTCGACCTTCGAACTTTTCGATGCCGGCAAGCTCGATTTTGCATCGGCCTCGTCCATTACTTTGAGTGAAGCCTGTGCCGCACGTGTTTTCCCGAATATCGGGCGCTATAAGGACCGGTTGATCTTGCGGCCGCAAGAAATATCGAATTATCCGGAAATTATTCGCCGCCTCGGTATTATCGCGATCAATACCGCACTTGAAGCCGACATTTACGGCAATGTTAACTCGACCCATGTCGGTGGCACCCATATGATGAACGGCATTGGCGGTTCGGGCGATTTTGCGAGGAATGCCTATATTTCGGTTTTCGTAACAAAATCGGTTGCCAAAGGTGGCAAGATTTCCTCCGTTGTGCCGATGGTTGCCCATGTCGACCATACAGAGCATGATGTGGATGTTCTGGTGACAGAATTGGGCTATGCCGATTTGCGCGGTCTTGCACCACGTGAACGTGCGCCGCTTATCATTGAAAAATGTGCCCATCCCGATTATCACGATATATTGCGCGATTATTTCGATCGTGCTTGCAAAACGGTTGGTGGCCAGACCCCGCATATTCTTGAAGAAGCCTTTTCATTGCATGAAAAGTTCAAGAAAACGGGTTCAATGTTAGGATGAGTTTTGGCAGACAGGAAATATATCATCGGGGCGAATGCTTATGAAGCACCGGCACTTGAACCGGCGCTCTACCTTGTGGCAACACCGATAGGAAATCTTGGCGATATCACCTTGCGGGCAATAGAAACAATTGCCGCTGCCGATGTTCTTGCCTGCGAAGATACCAGAGTAACACGCATATTGCTTGATCGCTATGGTATTCACCAGAAGCCTATCGTTTATCAGGAACATAATGTCGAGGAAGCAGGCAGAAAACTTCTCGGCGCTCTCGAAGATAATCAATCGGTCGCACTGGTGAGCGATGCCGGTATGCCGCTTATTTCCGACCCCGGTTTCCGGCTGGTTGCCGAAGCGCGGGAAAAAAATATCAAAATCGTGCCGTTGCCGGGTGCTTCGGCCGCTTTGACAGCATTGATTGCAACAGGCCTACCGACGGATAGTTTCTTCTTTTCCGGCTTCCTTCCAACAAAGTCCATGCAAAGAAAAGCCCGCCTTGAAGAACTGGGGTCCATTCCCGCTTCATTGATTTTTTACGAGTCGCCGCATCGCGTGTCGACAACTTTGGCCGATATGGTTGATGTTTTCGGGAAAGATCGCCGTGGTGCAATCTGTCGCGAAATGACCAAAAAATTCGAGACGGTGGATGTTGCGCCACTTTCGGAATTGAAAGAACGCTATAATGATAGCGAAAAGATACGCGGCGAAATTGTTATCATTGTTGAACCACCGTCAAAACAGGAAGAAAAATTCAGTGCGGAAGAAATCGACAAACTTCTGATCGATCTGGCGAAAGATTTTCCCGCAGCAAAAGCCGCCGCAGAAGCGGCGAAAATCACAGGACACAAAAAAGCCGATCTCTATAAGCGCCTGTTATCTTTGAAGACTTAAGCTTTTTTAAAGAAGAGCAGGGGCTTTAAAAAAAAGTGAAGCGGCTGAAAAAATCCGGAATAGTAGGAAAAGATCAAAACACGAAAAACCCCAAGGGTCGAAAAAATAAAGCGCTTAAAAAATTTGGTAAAACTTCTCTTCCCTCAATTTTTAAAGTCTCGGCCGTCTCACCTTTGAATAGTTGGGGGACACGATCAAAGCACGGTGTTTTTTAAAAAATATGTCTGTATAAATTGTTATTCTTATGAGTAGATAGATGTGTCATTTGTCTTCCCCTTTCATGAAGAGAGATCATGAACAAAAAACGCAAGCAGAAAACCTATTTACGTGGCATTTATGCTGAAAGGCTTGCGGGCTTATGGCTGCAAATGAAAGGTTATCACATTGCGGCACGCCGGTTTGAAACCGGTTTCGGTGAAATCGATATTATAGCGCGGCGCGGGCATGTTATCGCCATTGTTGAAGTGAAAGCGCGCCCCAACCTTGAAGAGGCGATGGAAGCGGTTAAACAACAGAGCAGAAAGCGCATTGACAAAGCGGCAAATGTTTTTCTTGCACGCCAGCCTGACGCTAAAAAACTGCGGCTGCGCTATGATTTGATAGCAATCAGCCCGTGGAAATTGCCCCGCCATATAGAGGGGTTTTTTCATCCTGAAAATTTTTGAAAAAGAGCAATTTGGTGATGTCAGGTTGTCAAAGCGACAATGATTATGTTTCACCGTCCGGCTCTTTGCAAGTGGAGCAACTGGTGCAGATGCTGTAACGGAAGGCAAAGACGCTCGTAACGCGGATGTGTTTTTGGAGGCGAAGAGTGCTAAAGGGCAAATGCTTTGACAAAAGCGGACGAGTGCCATAAGGCGGATGTCTCTACAAAAGGCGAATGGTTGCCAATCATCGCGGGGTGTTGTTGCTTTAAAGCGCATCAACGAAAACCAAAAACCGTCTGTGTCAACCTTCTTTCCCGCCTGAACGAAAAAAACATTTTGTTTTTGTCTTTCATGCGCTAGAAGGAAAAGTAACATCAAGTAGCCGGACTTTGATTTATGAGAATTGCAAGCCCGCTTGAAGAGGATTGATTATGGACGATTATGAGAAGTTCGCAACCGGTCTTATAATAGTTTTTGGTGCGCTGATTATCGGTGGCCTCTTGGCTGCCCATCTTGTTGCCATGAACCGCGCCGGTTTTATGTTTGCATTAAGCGCCGGTATTATGGGCTGGTTTTCTGCTTTCGCAATTCTGTTCGACAAGAAAAAAGCCTATCTTATTTTGATAATTCTGTCAGTTTTGTGTGTCGCTTGCTCTATCGGTATTTTTGTCCGGTGACGATCACAAAAAGTTTTATTAAAAAGGCGCCGGTTTATACCGGCGTTTTTTATTTCTATTCTTGGATTTTATTGACATAAAGAAATCTTTATGTCACTCATGACCGGCTGATATGAAAGGTTCCCCTGCTATGTCACATATTGTCGAAAAGTCATCTTCCGGTGAAGAGAAAGCCTCGGGCAAAACATCAAATTCCGATAAATCAAATCCTGTAGAACAATTGTTCGGTCAAACAGAAAAGCCGAAAAACCGTACGGAAGAATTGCGCCAATTGGCGCGCGAGCGCATTCTTATTCTTGATGGCGCGATGGGAACGCAAATCCAGTCTTTCCATTTTGACGAAGAACATTTTCGTGGCGAGCGGTTTGTGGCCTGTAGCTGTGCTCTTCAAGGCAATAATGACCTTTTGACATTGACCCAGCCGAAAGCCATTGAAGACATCCATTTGCGCTATGCTTTGGCCGGTGCCGACATTCTGGAAACCAACACATTTTCCTCAACCACCATTGCGCAGGCCGATTATGGCATGGAAAATATGGTCTATGAGCTTAATCGTGACGGCGCCCGTCTTGCGCGCCGTGCGGCTTTACGGGCAGAAGAGAAAGATGGCAAGCCGCGCTTTGTTGCCGGTTCCATTGGCCCCACCAATAAGACCGCGTCGATTTCGCCAGATGTCAACAATCCTGGTTTTCGTGCCATTACCTTTGATGAATTGCGCATTGCCTATGGCGAGCAAATCAATGCACTGATTGATGGCGGTGTTGACCTGCTTCTCATTGAAACGATCTTTGACACACTCAATGCCAAAGCGGCTATTTTTGCTGCAAAAGAAGTTTTTGCCAAAAAAAATATCGAATTGCCAATCATGATTTCCGGCACAATTACCGATATGTCGGGGCGCACACTTTCCGGACAAACGCCGACTGCCTTTCTTTATTCGGTTGCCCATGCCAAGCCGTTTTCTGTCGGGCTTAATTGTGCTTTGGGCGCAAAGGCAATGCTGCCGCTTGTCAAGGAAATGGCCGCCAATACGGAAGAACTGATTTGTGTTTATCCCAATGCCGGTTTGCCCAATGCTTTTGGCGGTTATGATGAAACGCCGGAAATTATGGCAAAAGAGCTTGAGGAATATGCGCGTGAAGGTGTCATCAATATTGTCGGCGGTTGCTGCGGGACCACGCCCGACCATATTCGCGCCATTGCCGAAGCGGTCAAACCGTTCAAACCGAGGAAGCCCAAGCCGCAGGAAAAGCTTTTGCATTTGTCGGGTCTTGAACCGTTTACGCTCACCCACGACATTCCTTTCGTCAATATTGGCGAGCGCACGAATGTTACGGGTTCGGCACGGTTTCGCAAACTCATAACCAATAATGATTATACGGCTGCTCTTGATGTTGCGCGCAATCAGGTAGAAAACGGTGCGCAGGTCATCGACATCAATATGGATGAAGGCTTGATTGATTCCGTTGCGGCCATGCGCAAATTTTTAAATCTTCTTGCCGCCGAGCCTGATATTTCCCGTGTCCCCGTCATGATTGATTCATCCAAATGGGAAGTTATCGAAGCCGGTCTTCAATGTGTGCAGGGGAAATCCATCGTCAACTCGATTTCCTTGAAAGAGGGCGAGGAAAAGTTTATCGAACACGCAAAACTTGCCTCCCGTTACGGGGCGGCGGTTGTGGTGATGGCTTTTGATGAAAAAGGTCAGGCCGACACTGAACAACGCAAGGTTTCAATCTGCGAGCGCGCTTATAGAATTCTTGTCGACAAGGTCGGTTTTCCGCCTCAGGATATTATTTTCGACCCCAATATTTTCGCCATTGCAACTGGTATTGACGAACATAATAATTACGCCGTCGATTTTATCGAAGCGACCAAGGAAATTCGCAAAAAATTGCCTTATTGCCATATTTCCGGCGGGGTCTCCAATCTGTCATTCTCGTTCCGTGGCAATGAGCCGGTTCGCGAGGCGATGCATTCGGTCTTTCTTTATCGGGCAATTGCCGCCGGTATGGATATGGGCATTGTCAATGCCGGCCAATTGGCCGTTTACGATACAATCGAACCGAAGCTTAAAAAAGCCTGTGAAGATGTGATCCTCAATAAAGACGCTGGCGCAACCGAGCGCCTGCTTGCACTAGCGGAAGAATATCGTGGCAAGGCCGGTGGCGGTGTTAAAAAGGAAAAAGACTTGAGCTGGCGACAATTGCCGGTGGAAAAGCGCCTTGAACATGCTCTTGTGAACGGCATTACCGAATATATCGATGCCGATACGGAAGAAGCACGCCAAAAAGCCGAACGCCCGCTTGATGTCATTGAAGGGCCGCTTATGGCCGGCATGAATGTGGTGGGCGACCTTTTCGGTTCGGGTAAAATGTTTTTGCCGCAGGTGGTCAAATCCGCCCGCGTGATGAAGCAGGCTGTCGCCATTCTTCTTCCCTATATGGAAGAAGAAAAGCGTAAAAATGGTGGCGAAGGTCATCAGAGTGCGGGCAAAATTATTCTCGCAACTGTCAAAGGCGATGTTCATGATATTGGCAAGAACATTGTCGGCGTTGTGCTTGCCTGCAATAATTACGAGATTATCGACCTTGGTGTGATGGTTCCTGCACAAACCATTCTTGATGCGGCACGGCGTGAAAAGGCCGATGCAATCGGTCTTTCCGGCCTCATTACGCCTTCGCTTGATGAAATGGTCAATGTTGCCCATGAAATGGAAAGTCAGGGCTTCGACATTCCCTTGTTAATCGGCGGGGCAACGACAAGCCGCGTTCACACGGCCGTCAAGATCAACCCGCAATATCACCGCGGGCAGAGTGTCTATGTGCTTGATGCAAGTCGGGCGGTGGGGGTTGTTTCATCGCTCCTTTCCCCGCAGACGAAAACCGAAACAATCAAAAAAATCCGTCAGGAATATGCGAAGCTCGCCGCCGCCCATGAAAGGGGCGAACAACAAAAGACCCGCGTTTCATTAAGCGAGGCGCGCGCCAATGCACTGAAACTCGATTTCAAGAATTATAAACCGGTCAAGCCGACATTTCTTGGTGTCAAAAAATTCGACGATTGGGATCTTGCCGAACTTTCTACCTATTTCGACTGGACACCGTTTTTCCAGAGCTGGGAATTGCGCGGGCGTTTTCCGGCAATTCTTGATGATGAAAAGCAGGGGGCAACGGCCCGCCAGCTTTATGACGACGCGCAAAAAATGCTTAAAAAAATCATTGCCGAAAAATGGTTCCATCCGAAAGCGGTGATCGGCTTTTGGCCGGCAAATCGCGTTGGTGATGACATACGCATTTACACCGATGAAACAAGAAAACACGAGCGGGCAACCTTCTTCACTTTGCGCCAGCAATTGCAGCGGCGCGAGGGAAAGCCCAATCTCGCTCTGGCCGATTTTGTTGCGCCTGTCGGCACGCCCGATTATCTTGGCGGTTTCGTGGTGACAAGCGGCTTTGGCGAAGAAAAAATTGCCGAACGTTTCAAACGCGAAAACGACGATTATTCTTCCATTCTGGTCAAAGCGCTGGCCGACCGCTTTGCCGAAGCTTTTGCCGAATGTCTGCATGAACGCGTTCGCAAAGTCTATTGGGGTTATGCGGCCGATGAAAATTCGACAAAAGAAGATCTGATTGTTGAACATTATCGCGGCATACGTCCGGCTCCCGGCTATCCCGCACAGCCCGATCATACCGAAAAAGGCACATTGTTCGAGCTTCTTGATGCGACAAAAAATACAGGTGTGAAACTGACCGAAAGTTACGCCATGTGGCCTGGCTCGTCGGTTGCCGGACTTTATTTTTCCCATCCCGACAGCTATTATTTCGGCGTTGCCAAGGTCGAACGCGATCAGGTTGAAGATTATGCCAAAAGAAAAGCAATGCCGGTAAGCGAAGTCGAACGCTGGCTTGGCCCGATCTTGAATTACGAGGTTAAAAGAGACAAATGAAACTAGGTTTTATCGGTACAGGAACCATTGCCTCGGCCATGGTGGAAGGCTTGATGAAGAGCAATCTTCCGGTGGAACAAATTACGGTTTCACGCAGAAATGCTGACCGCGCGGCAGAGCTTTCCAAACGCTTTGACAAGGTGAAAATCGGCAAAGACAATCAGGATGTAATCGACCAAAGCGATGATGTTTTCATTTGTTTAAGAAGCCAGATTGCCGAGGAAGAATTGAAAAAGCTCGATTTTTCTAAAGCCAAAACAGTTATTTCGGTTATTGCCATGGCAACGGCAACCGAGACCGAAAAATGGATTGGCAAAAAGGTTTTTCGCGTAATGCCGCTTCCCTTTGTTGCGGAAGCCAAAGGCGTTACGGCAATTTATCCCGATAATCCCGAATTGAAGAAAATCTTCAATGCAATGGGTGGGGCAATTGCTGTCAAGGATGAAAGCCAGTTTGCCTTGATGATGACGGCCGGTTCTCTGATGGGCGTCTATTTCAATTTCATCGAAACAGCAAACCGTTGGTTTGAAAAAAACGGGCTTGATGAAAGCCAGTCGGCACCATTTCTTGCCTCTATGTTTGGCAATCTTGCCGACGAGGCAAGGAAAGCCAATAAGCCCGATTTTACTAAATTGGAAGCCGAATATTCGACCAAGAAAGGCACGAACGAGCTGGTCTCCCAATATTTCACCGATCATGGCGGCAGAGAAGCCTTAACCGGCGGCCTTGATGAAGCGTTCAAACGTATCAAGGGCGAGTGAACACTGGCGCCAATTACATGACGTTTCAGTGCGAAAGCAGGTTCATAACAATGCCAGTGCGTTAAAGCCCCGCGGGCAAAGAAAAGGCAAGGGAGGTGCTTGCAACCGATCGCGCGCCATTTGTGAACGGTTTTAAATCAACAATGCCCGAGCAATAAAACTCTGCAGGCATAGAAAAGGCGGTCGGGCACCCGACAGAAAATTTGCGCGGTTCGGGAGGGTTGCAAAGCTTCAAAGCAATGACGGCGTGAGAAAACCTCGAACATATCGGATGCGGTCTAATAGTTCAAAACAATCGGTGGTGGCCGCCGGATGATTTTGGAAAAGCATTTGGTTTGACGTATCCGCAATTTTTGCGACCGGTTTTCGGGATTGATTACTTTGTCAAGAATTGCCTTCAATGGGGAAGGTAGCTTTTCCGCCCGCTATCGGAATAACAATAATGTCCGCCTCTGGGGCCAACGCAATAGGTTCCCGACCGGCAAGAACAATTTCCCGATGATGGTTCCATGAAAGACGGGTTGCTTTCCAAAGATTGGCGGTTTGTTGCACGGCCGCCCATATAGGCCGAACAATCTTTGGTCGATGCGCTGGTAGATCCATCATTACAGATAAAGGTTCTGCCAACACAATGGGAAATGCCGCCTTTCCGGCCTGAACAAGGTGTATTTGCCGCAGCAAGTTCAGGAAATGAAGCTGTGAAAAAAATGAAAATCAGCAAAATATATCTCATATCGAGATTCCCCGTGCGATCATCGTAATACTCGAAATAATTTTTTTACAATCAATTTCGAGTTTGACGGGAGAAAAGCGGGACTATCGCCAGAAGTTTTTCAATAGTGCGCGAGATAGTTGTGGCTATCAAATGCTATCTGGACTATTTACCCGTTCCGGTTTTTTTAAATTTTTTTGGCCGCAATCATTTGTTCTTTAAGTGTTTGTCCGAAAGTTGGCCGGTTGTTGAAACCGGTTTTAAAAAGGTATTACCGGTTGTTTGCTATGGCTCTCCATCGAAAATCGTGGTCTTTCATTATCGCGGCTCTTTACCGAAAACCGTACTTCTTTATCACATGCTTCTTCACCAAAAACCGTTTCACACTTTTTGGGGCAACCGCTTGAACCACTTTTCGGGAAACATGTGGAACTTTTCGGGGTGGCCGCTTGAACCACTTTTCGGGAAGTATGTGTGCCTTTTCGGGGTGGCCGCTCGAGACACTTTTTGGGGCAGTCGCTTATAGCATTTTTCGGGAAGCTGGTTGTCGGTCGGTTGTCGTTAAGGCGAAGATGAACACAAGATTAACAAAAAGTTCAGGATAAGTTCAGCTAACAAAGCATAAGGTGTTTCTCAAGAATCGTTAAAAGGATATCTCGCATGAGAAAACTGATT
Source organism: Bartonella sp. W8122 (assembly GCF_016102485.1). NCBI lineage: Bacteria > Pseudomonadati > Pseudomonadota > Alphaproteobacteria > Hyphomicrobiales > Bartonellaceae > Bartonella > Bartonella sp. W8122. The sequence goes on along the minus strand of NZ_JACFOO010000001.1, from coordinate 2,296,274 downwards.
GTTCTTCTTTTAAGCCTTGCAATGACAGTGCCGCTTTGTGGTGCACTTTCTGCCAAGGCTGATGTTTATCCTGTCATCATCATTGATAACGGTCATCGTCATCATTATGACCGCTATCATCACCGCTATCCGCCGCATCGGCGCTATTTCGAGCACCGGCACTTCTATCCGGCTCCGCCACCCCCGCCGCCCTATTATGGCCCGCATTTCGGCCCACATGGTCCCCATTATGGCCCGCGGCCCTGGTATCCGCATCCTCATTGGTATTGATAGGTTGTCGTAAGATAATCATAAACCGGAACCCCGATAAAAGCCCGTTTGGCAACACATGCCGGACGGGTTTTTATTGTTTTCCTGAATTTTGCATCTCACACTTTTCCGCGTGAGCCCGGATCGTCCGGTTTTAAACATGGCAATTCTTGCCCCTGTTTTGAAGGGTGACATGAAAAGACCGTGCGGGTGATTGAATGGGGCAGGGCAGATTTTGAGGAAATGACCGGCGAAGTTTTACGCCACCTTCCAATGCTGGGCAAATTTCCGATATTGCGTTAAAGCCGTTATCATATGGTAGAAAATGGAAGCGGGAACATCTTCGGCAATGGCACGGCCGTTTTCCGATATAAGGTCAATCCATAAACCTTTGGGGGCGGCGTCGATATGCCACCGGAAAAGCCTTCCCACACGCGCTTCTATTTCAGGTTTCAGATCCGGCCCGTCATTGCCATCAAGCGCAAGCGCTGCTTTGATCGCTTCGGTTTGCGGCCAGCTTCTCGAATTGGTGTCGATCGGCATTCCGTGGCGCGAAATCGTGTTATAGGCAAGCCCCGTTTTGCGGTTCAAACCGTTGGCAATTGCGGAGGCATAAAGCTTTTTGGCAAGCTTTATAACACTGCGGTCATTGGTTTTCTTCGAAAAATCGACAAGCAGCGACGACCATTCGAAATGGTGTCCGGGTTCGCAAATGTCACCTTCAGGTGAAGCCGCCCTTTGCCAGTCCTTGTCGTAATATTCGGCAAGGGTCCAGCTATCCTCATCAAAGAAATGTTCTTTGAAAAGGTCGACAATGCGTTCTGCCCGTTCAAGATAATCTCTGTCACCAGTCACATCATACCAGGCCATGAAACTTTCAAACAAATGCATATGCGGGTTGGAACGGCGAAATGTTTTCTCTCCGTCGGCTTTGGCATTTTCAAAAAAGCCCTTGCCATTTTTGTCGGCAAGATGAAGATCGATGAAAGAAAAGGTCTCCATAGCAAGCGGCAAGGCTTTTTTATTGCCGACACGATGGGCGTGGGCAAGTGCCAGTAACACACAAGCCTGATCGTAACTGTCTTCGGTTGCGTTGAGAACCTTGCCATCTTGTGAAAGCTGTAAAACCCAACCGCCGCGGTCAGTTCTGCCATTTTTGCCAATAAATTCAAGGCCGTGGTCAATCAGCTCTTTATAAGGGCCGTCCCAGCCCATTTCACCGGCCATGGCAAAAGCATAAATTTGGCGTGCCATTGTGCGCATGCGTTTGGCGCGCAATACCGGCATGGAATCAAAACCCAAGGCTTCATAAAAGCCGCCTTTTTCGTCAACTCCGCGTGTGGACCAAAGCGGCAGCGCTTCATCAAAAAGCCAATGCTCGACACGGGTAAGATAAGCGCCGCTTTGCGGTATTTTATCGGCGGCGGGGGTGAATTTGGTTTCAAGCCTTCCGGCTTTTTCAAGTGTTGCCACCACGTCGCGCACATTCTGGCTTTCTTTGACGGGAGCCACAAAAGTTGCGTCTGTCGTTGCGACAACCGCCATATTATGAAGCCCGACAGCCGACAGTAATCCCGCTTCCGAGCGCAGATAGCTGCCATGGCAATTGATCGCCACAACATCGCCCATAATCACATTACCGTTTTCATCAGGCGGTGTGGGGCTTGATTGCTGGTCCAAAAGCGATTGCCACGAGCCGAGATCATTCCAGCGAAAGCGGGCGGGCACAAGCGCAATGTCTTTGACATGCTCCATAATGGCGTAATCGACAGAGTCAGAAGGGATAGCCGCATAATGCTCGTAATTTAGCCATGTGCCCGATATATCGGTATGGGCGCTTTTCAGTGCCTCGACAGTCTTCTTCCAGATTTCCGGCTGGAATTCAAGAAAGGCTTTTTTCATGGTTGCTGCGGAAAAAAGGAATATTCCCGAATTCCATAAAAAATTGCCCGATTGCAAATATTTTTTGGCCGTTTCAATGTCCGGCTTTTCAACAAAGCGGATAACGTCATAAACGCCATTTTTTTCTTTTCCTGTTTCGACATAGCCATAGCCGGTTTCCGGCTTGTCCGGATGGATTCCGAAAACCACAATGCGCCCGCTCCTTGCGGCTTCTTCCCCTTCGTGGACAGTTTTCCAAAAATCGTCATCGGTTGAAATTTCATGGTCTGACGGGGCAACGAGAATGAGCCTGTCACCATATTCGGCAAGGGTGATGGCTGTTGCCAAAGCAACAGCCGCCGCCGTATTTCGCCCCAAAGGTTCAAAAATCGGGCGCCCGCCATTTAATGGCAAACCGGCAATATCATGGCGCAAACGGTATTCATGAGCTTCCGAAGCAATTAGAAAAATCGGCCCGTGGCCGCTCGGCCGTGCATTCATGCGCTTGACAGTGCCGGACACCATCGAGCCTTTGCCGGAAAGGTCATGAAACTGTTTTGGAAAATCTTCGCGCGATAATGGCCAAAGGCGGGTGCCAACGCCGCCACTCATGATAAAACTGATGATTTTTTCGGCCATTTTTTCTTTTCCGGCTTGAACTTAAAAAGCATATTCTTGCTATCGCTTTTCATTGGCTTAGGTCAAGTCAATGCCGCGCGCCGCATAAAAAATAATAAAACCGTTAAAACGAAGACCGATAATAGTCGAGCGACTTTTCAAGCGATAGGGCGATGGCTGTGCGAACCGGCAGATAATTTTAAACTGGTCTTTGGGGACAACTTGTCGGCGTGATCTTTGCCCGATTGGATAAACGGGAAAAGCGTCTGAACGCTCACAAAACAGGAAAAGAGGAAAAATAGGCCAAACTTGTAACAGAAATGTCGAGAGGTGGGAAGAAAGCATTTTAAAGCGGCAAAAACCTCCCCCACTACCAGCAAAATCTCGTGCTTCGGTGAAAAAATTCAAGCAAACTATAACAAAGGCTCTGTTGTACGAGGGGAAGGGAGCCAATATAGGGGAAACAAATCCGGAGAAGGCGATTGTGATTGAAGGAAGAAGGGGGAAACAGACAGGAAATGAATAATTGTTGAGCGGGTTTTTTTAAAAAACACTTGCGAGAAGTCTGTCATAACGGTATAAGCCCGCCAACACCAGTTAGTCGGAGTGTAGCGCAGACTGGTAGCGCACCTCGTTCGGGACGAGGGGGTCGGAGGTTCAAATCCTCTCACTCCGACCATTTTTCATAAAAATTATTTTTAAACGACAAAACTTCAGTTTTGTAAGTTTCAAAACATCGAACAAGCGATCGTGCTTTGCGCGTGACTTTGTTGTGCTTTGCGCGTGATTTTATTGTCTATGATTGTTTTAAAAGTCAGGGTTCATAAGTCTCAACCGCGGCAATTGAAATGCCCGCGCGTGAACGAAATCCCCCCGTTCAATGAAAAGATTGCCAGAACAACCGGATATTTTATCTATATCTTTGACGGAAAAACACAGGCTGAAGGCGACACGCGGAGCTTATAATAAAATGTTTCTGGTTAGTTGCACTTACAGCCTAAAAAAGAAGTGATTCGGTAAAAATATAGAATTCATTCGATTTTTCTTAAAAATTCAGGTTTTTAAATTTCAAAAATTTCAGCGAAAGAATACATTGTTTTCGAGTAATCAAACTCTTTTTCGTTTTTTTTAAAAATGAAGTTTCTATAGCATTTTCAAATATTTATTATTCCTTCAATAGTACAAAAAGTAATAGTTAGCCGGTTTACTAAATTTAGCGAATAGAACCCGTTTAATATTGTTAATTGACACTTTTAAAGATTATAATTTACACTAAAACTGTTAATGACAATTCCGCCATTAACAATCAAGCCTTGGGTAGCGCCAAGGCTTGATTTGAAAATAAAATAAACCATCGCGAATTGGAGATTCACGATTTCGGGTTACTCTTATTGGTCATCACACATTTTATCTTTCATTTTTGAAAATATCAATGTGTGAAATGAGAAGAAACGCGTAATCGTAGATTTTCTTCCTTTGCGACGGTTCTTTCAACAGGACATTCCTATGAACTTAGTAAATGATCATATGGTGTCAGTAATTAAGTTGGCACGTTCAAAAGGCATAAAATGTCATATTATTTCCTCCTATTTTAAAATAAATCAGGGGCGAATATCGGACGTGACAAAGGGGAGAATTGGAAAGGGAGTTGAAATGGCAAAGTCACTTCCTGTTGATTTTCCCGTAGAACACTAAAAAACTGGAAGCGCCTCTTTTTTCGGAGGCGCTTCCAAACCTCTGGCTCAAAACACGGCTAATCTGTTAATTAAAAACTTTTATTGCGCTCTGATAAAACCAAAGAGGCTCACGCGCCTGGATGAAATTCCGATAGCACTTCTTGGTATACATGGCGGTTGATAGAACTCACCAAGATAAGGGGCTGCGCTTTTCCAGAATGCCCTTCTTTTGGTCATTTCCTCTTCTCAACTCGTTGCTTTCCGTGCCATTGTCGTTGAGGCGGCTGATGAAAACTCCAAGAGATTTTATGAACATTTCGGATTCGTTCAAATAAAAGGACTGGACATGAAACTTGTTCTTTCTACCGCCGATATTCTAAAATCATCCTTGGAAGCTTGTGATGGAAGAGATTGCTGATAGGAAATCCCTTCACGTTTTTCGGGAGGGGCGATCGTTTCAATTATTTTTCTTTTTCCACATTTGGTTATCTGAAAAATCAGGAAAACAAAGCGGTCTCAAACAAACCGGAAACAAGCGTAAGCCTGCATCCTGTTTCCGGTCTGCGTTGATTTGCATTTTATCAACTCATTGAAAAATAAGTTGAAAAACTCATTGATAATGAGAATTTAATTCTCATGAAAAAGTGCATTTTGCGATTAAAAGGAAAATAAAGTGCGGCTTGAAACCCACCTTCATCAACCGCATATAATTTATATAAAAGGCTCGTTCGGACTATTCGTTTGAACGATTTTTTAATTGACTCTTTTTAGAAAAATAAGAACAATACGAGAACAAAAATGGAGTCGCGCAAAGTGAGCAAAGCTGTTTCAAACGATAGTTGTGAAGATGATATTGATGGCCTCATTGCAGCCTATGATGGGGATGCAAAAGCCCTCATTAGAGCTTTGCTTGAAGAACGGAAAATGCTTATCCACCAAATCGAAGTTGCCGCTTCTGCTATGTCTGTCGGCTATGGTCGGGGGTGGAAACCGAAATTGCCGATTGACTAGATTGGCCGTTCTTTATCTCCACGGCGCTTAAAACCCGCGTTAGGATTTCGCCTTTCATTTTGTTTCAGGTTTGTTTCAAGAGCCGGTCAAACGAACTTAAAAGCCAACGAGACCTTTGCTGCAAGCTTGGCAATTTAAGGTTGAAGCCGGATTTTAATGTTGGACATCCGCGGCTTGGAGCTCAAAGCGATAGCTTTGCTTGTGAGTTACTGAAGCAAAGAGACGGGGAGAAGATGCGATATATTCTAAGACCGGCTTCACTAGCGATGAATGATATTTCCGGAAGGGCGGATTTCGTCACGTTATAAAAGGCAAAATAGGAGATAGTAGAGTTACCGGTTATTCGATAATCCAAAATTTCATGAGTGGTAAAGCGGTGGTAATTTAGATGGAATTGATTGCTGTTTGCCTTTTTCTGCCGCCAATCAATAAGCGATATTCAATAGGGTAGCAAACCGGTTGTGACAAAGTTTGAAAGTCCTTTTTGTCCGTGCGTCAACATGTTCCTTCCTTTATTGATCTGATGTGCAAAAAAGCCGGTTTAGCGGGGGCATGAGGAACGGTTACGAAGACCGTCTTATGAGCCGAATTTTCTTCTCAATAGGCCTATGACACTATCAATAATCGCGACACCCAAAGCACCGCATAAAAAACCGGCAAGGCCAAGAAATTTTTCCGGTACGACATAGGAACCGTCGATCAGGTCGAATTTATCAAGCAGATGAGAAAGGGTATTGGCGGCAAGCTCTGCCCCATAGATAGCGCATAAAGCACCGCCAACCCATTCCATTACGCGTTGCGGCCATTTTTTTGGAGCGTCGTTAAGCTGGCTTAGAAAGCTGCCGCAAGCACCGGCAAGAGCAAGAAGCCCTAACCTGACAAGATAAGCAAGCCAGTCGGGTGGGGGATTGTTTTCTGACATTTGATTAGTCCATGATAAGCGAGAGCAGTAATTTGAATAAACTGAAGCAAAAATTAAACCCGTTATTTTATATGCATCTGAACTATGTTGTTAGCCGGCTAATGTTATAATACGAGGGAGAATAACTGTGCCGGTAGGGGAGTAGGAATCAGAACTTTGGTCGGGCAAAGATATTTGTTCTTGTGTCGGGGAGGGAAACCTGACGGGATTTCATCAAAATGACGGCTATTGTTTATGGTAAATTGCGAAGCACTGCATTTCCTATTTTATTATAAAATAGGTGATCGGGCTTTGGCCGGAAAATTGCTTTTAGTTGTCCGTAACACGGTTTCTTCCGGATTGTTCAGACAAACAGTATAAAAACATTGGCATCAACGCGCTGCCCAATGATCGACTTTTAATGAATGCCACTTGGCATAAGGATAAAAAGTTTTTTCATTTCCAGCATTTCTGTTTCTGTCCAAACCGGTCGGTCGAGATTATCCATTTGGTGATTGCCGGTTCGGTTTCGACAAGGCGCGCTGCATCATTTGCCCTGGGTGGTTTTGTCCAACCCGCGCAGGAGAATTTTGCATTGGTCTGGCACCCCGCCAACAGCAAGGCAGCGCTGATAGGGAGTAAGAGCTTCAACTTCATTTTCAACCTCGTGAGAATTTTCAAAAGCTGTGATCGCAGCCTTTAGCGACTTTTGTTTTTGCAACTCTTGACCGATAAAAATACCGCCGGACACGGCGGCAAAAATGACGACAATGATGATGGCAATGGTGATAGTCAGGCGTTCGAATGTTGTCATAATTCCGCCTCTCCAAATCGTTTGAGAAAATAGAAACTGCCAATTGCAACGCCGATCACCATGACGGCTGCTAACGCCCATTGGAACGGTCCCGAACCGGTGGCAAAACCGGTCAAGCCGGAAGCGGCACTGATAACCGGCCCGATGACTTCCGGTTTCAACACCGGATGAACAGTTTTTTGTTCCGGCACGACATCTTTGGACGTCACAAAAGCACCTTCCATCCACAGATACCCTTCGGCCCGCCGCCGGTTGACAAGGCCTTGGATTTTTTTGCCCCCCGCTTTTGTCCATTTCATCAATTCGGTCGGAACCGCGTTGAAATTGCCTTGGTTCAATTTCTTGAGCAGTGTCGAATTTTTGAAAGCACCAATGCCGACATTGAAAGCAAAAGATACGAGAGCGGCAAACTGGTTGTCGTTGAGCTTGACTTTTACGAGGCTTTCAACAGCTGCTTCGTATTGTGTTAGATCTTTCAAAAGAATGCTTTCCGCTTCTGCTGCGGTAATAACTTGGCCCTGATATGGCACTGGAGAACCGGCCATGGCTGTGTGCCCATAGCCGATAGTCCACACCCCGCCAGCATCCTTATAAGCTTTGGTTTTGAGGCCTTCCCATTGTTTCAGTTTTTCAAGGCCGTGGGGGCTTATTTGTCGTGTCATGGTGTTTCCTATCAATGATAAATGAAGGCAATAAAAAACCCCGCGCAAAGCGGGGTGGTGGTTCAATATTCAATGAAGTAAATTTTTGCTTTTGTTAAAAACCGGATAAGGTGGGCGCGGCTCATGCGCTGCAACCATAAATTCATTTAGAAGCGTGTTCCGTTTGCTTTAAACCGCAATCGCTTGTGAAAAACACGAAAATTGTTCACGTTTTTCTTTTAAAAAAGGTGGCAGCTTATGATATTGTAAGCCTTGGTTCAGTTTCATTCGGGAGGGGAATTTAATGGCAAGTCTGGAAGATGAATTTCATAAAGAAATGTTGGCTATTTATGATAAAGCTCTTCATGAAGTTGGAATAAAATTTCCCATCTTCAGACAAATGGTTGATCGGGAAGGTGGCGTTGTCGCTGCTAAAAAGTTGATCAACGCCAAAACTATTCCTTCCGGTTATTTTAAGCTATTCGAGAAGAACCGGCTTGATTTGACGGTTGAATCGCTTGTTGCAAACAATGAAAAATGGCATCCGCTTTTTAACCGGGAAGAAATAAATAAAGCCAAAGCACGGCTTCAATCATAAAACATCTCCGCTTATTTCCAAGAGGCCATAAAACCGAAGCAAAAGATGCGGGGTTTTCAGTCGGTTTTACGGCAGCATTTACCGGATATTGGCAGCCCAATTCCATAAAGTATCGAGCTGCGTATCCGGAATTTTGTTGACTTCGGCCATTTTTTTCAAAAGCGGAAAATCACGGGTAAAGCTTGTCGCTTTGGTAATATCAATGAGTACGCTTTCGCGTTCCTCTTCATCTTCAATGTAAAAAGGGCTATCCTTATTGGCTATACCGGTGGTGAGGTTTTCTTCTCTCACCCCGATGACAAGAGCCGCCTGCCAGAATTGCCGCGCTGTTAAAGGCGGAAATACAGGGGGAGCTGCAACAATCTTTTCTCCGTCCCATAGCTTGCCATAGACACTGCCGCCCGGACCGAAAGTTTCGCCATAATTCCCGTCAATACCGATAATATCAAAACCTGCAATTTGCGACTGTTCGGCGTCATCCGCCATGGAAATAATGTGTTTTGTGTCGTCGATAGCGATATAGAATTTATGCGGATATTTTTTGAAAAGATCGTGCCACTCAATTCCGTCTTTATCTTTCAACACGTGAATGATGACAGTTGCGGCTTTCTGGACAATATTACCTTTTTCATCCTTGATATCTTCACCAAGCTTGATTTCTTCCAGAGTTATTGAAAGTTTACCAAAATTTTTCATTTTTTTACCACGCCCCTAAAGGAAACCAACCGATATCTTTGATATAAAGCTGCGGCTGCCTGCCGCTCATGCATAATTGCCCGTTAATCCAATAACCGGTTGTAACAAAGTATCCGGACGGCATCTCCGCCAATACATTTGTTGAGGTTCGCAGCATTACCCCAGCCGAAATCCGGCTGTTGGTGACACATGCGTTTTGAAACGCAGCGCAGCGGCTTTCGATATGACTGGAGAGGTCTCCGTTTGTCCAGGTTGAACCAAGGATGTTGCCATCAGTCCTCACATTTGTCTTGTCACCAACAATCAAACCGCTTTGAACACGGACGTAACCATTTTGATAACATTGAAGCGCATAATCCGTAGGCGAACTTGCCATTCCGAAGCGGAGTTCTCCTGCCGCTCCCAAGGTTATTTCCGCAGTATGATCGGATTTTTTTTCGGGAACAGTCAGCCTTATGCCGTAATGATTGACATCGTCTGTTCCATCATTTTCTATCAAAACCCATCCGTTGGTTTTAAGTGATCGACACCCCGTCAAATCCTGGCTGACATCGAGATCGCCGGTAATCGTGCCGCCGGTTTTGGGAAGATAGGTCTTGTCCAGTTTTGCAATTTTGTCGCGTTCGTCGGCTGTCATAATTTTGGCATTTGACGCCTCTTTCATATTGCCCATATCGAACGCGTCGGTTCGCTTACCCGACGGGTCATAGAGTGCAACTGTCATGTCGCCGCCACCGGTAAGGGTCTGCCAACCATTGCCGGATAGAAAAGTAGTGTTTGAAGGCAAACCGTTTGTTTCAATTTCAGTTAAAACGACTTTGTCTTTTCTGGCCAAAGTGCCGAGCGTTTCCGGTTGAACGGCGCTATCGGCTCGTTTGCCCTGTTCGGCCGTTGCAAATTCGCTTCTATCGGCTGTTGCAGCCGTGCCCAGAACCGAAGGCGTTACGGCTTTGTCATTGGAAGCACGTGCTGCCATATCCTGCGGCGTTGCAGTCGGAATTTCGAAAGTGTGTGTATGATAGGGTACAGCCATTTAAACCCCCAGTTTCTTCAAACGGTTGTCGAGTTCGGTAATTTTGTTCTGTAACGGCATAAGAAGTGCGGAAAGGGCAACATGCGCCATTTGATTATTCGCGTAAATCAATATGCGGATTTTCTCCGGCTCTTTTATGCCGGATATTGCAAAAGGGTGTTCATCCATTGTTCAAGCCTTGATAATATATTGAATGGCAATATTGACCGGGCGCGCTTCATTGCCGCCATCGGCATTGATGTTGAGACTATGGCTGTGTTTTCCGGATATCGCCGTGTTTTCGGTTATTTGTGAATACCAATCCCAGCCATTTTGGCCGTCCGGTCCTCCGTTGTTGCGCTTCCATGTCGTATAGCTGTGGTTATGTTCGCCAGCTTCACCGACAGAGCCTGAATGGCTGTGCGATTTGTTCTGGCTATCCTGAAAAGAGGCAAAGGCACGGTTGGGGTCGATATTTTTACCGGCATCTGAGCCGCGCAGAAACACACCGCGCAAATCCGGTACGGCAAAGGTTGTTTGCCCGTCGCCTTTTCCCCACCATTCGCCGATAGCCGAAAAAAGTGCGCCATATTGTGTTCTTGATAACAAGCGTCCGTCGCAGGGTATCCATCCGGAAGGCGCTGTCGGCGCACCGAACATTGAAATAACACCGGGCGGCGTTGATTGTTGAGGAGTGGGTGACGACAAAAACCAGCCTCCGCTCCCGTTGTTCAATAAACTGCAAAAGACGATTTCATAAAGAGCGCCGGCCTGAATATCCCCGCTTTCCAAAGGTTTTACCCCCTGATAGGTTGCCTTGAAAACCGGCTTATAATCAATATTGTTGAGGCTTATCATCGGTTGCTCGACATTCATACCGAGCGCGCGAAACCGCAATGTTATGCCGTTGATATAAGCAGTTACCGGTGTTTTCGACTGAATGGCAATGCGTGAAGAAGACCCTTCAACAGTAACATCGCCGCCAATATCACACATATATTCGCGCACACGCTGCATCATCGAACGGGCGGAATTGTTGACCGTGCTTGGCGGCTGCCCCTCTGTCCAGTTGATAATATTGTCGGCATTGGCATTGCTTGCCGCCGAAAGTGACCAATCATAAATCGAGCTCATAACATTCCCCCGTTATTGGTTTTCTGCTGCATGTTTTGAAGAAGCCGTAAAAGTGCCTGCGATTGTTCAGCCGAGGGGCCGCGCACCGGTTTTAGTTGCATCGAGCTTGTCTGTGGTGCGTCAACATTGCCGAGGGCGATCAATGCATTGGCAAGTGAAGCAGCGCCTTTTTCAAGGCCTTTTTGCGTTTGCCCGTCTTCCAGTAATCCGTAAGCGGTGGTGGGGCTTAAAGGGGTTCCTCTATTGTTATCACTCGTAATGGGGGAAGGGGCGGGTGTGCCGGTTTTAAAGTTTTGGCCGGCAAAACCCAAGGGGCCAATCGAGCCGAACACAGGCGCATTGTTATTGGACGGGCGGTTAGCCCAAAAATTAAAAAAAGAATGTGAATTCATGAATTGGCCTCCATTCGGGTGCAATTTTTCCTTCGCGCTTCCGGTTTTTTCCGGAATGGTCACGCAATGTCTTTTGACTGATTTGTCGTTAAATTTATGAGGCTCATGCTCAAGCGGCGGGTGTAGACAAGCCTCTTGTCTCCCATGTCACGGAAAGGCGTTTGAAACAGCCGAATGGCTTTTCTTCACAGAAGCCTTTCCATAGGAAATCCGAGTTTGTTGTAATTGACCACTAACAATCCGCTTTCAGGGTGGGTCACAACTTTATCGGGGTCGGTTTTAAGGATTTCTTGCGCGATAACACCGCGATAGCGTTCAGCCCTTCCGATATAGTTGAAATCATAGACATTGTAGCCGTTGCGTTTACCCGCATAGCGGATATTTTCTTTTGTGCGTTTGTCCGACAAGCCAAAAAGCGATGTGAGCGCACCCAAACCGTTTCCTATTGTGGTGAGCGCACCATTCTGTTGTTTTGTTGTTTGCGTTCCGCTTGAGGTTCCGTAATTTCCTGCAGCTCCCTGAGCCGCACTTAAAAGCATGGCAAGCCGGTTCCAGCCGCGATTATCTTCTTCATTCCATTGGTCACGCGCCGCATCAAGTTTTTGCTGGTTGTTCTGGTCAAGGATTGTGCCGCCTTTCAAAGCATTGAGAAAATTATTGCCTTGCCCTTGAAAATAATTGCTTGCCGCTGAAAGCTGGTTATTGTTTGCCCTGTCGATAAGTTCGTTGGCATTGAGCATATTTCCAACATCCTGATTATACTGGTTGGAAAGTGCCGTTGTTGCAGCCTGTCCCAATTGTCGAGACAAAACACCGCTATGGGCGCCCGAACCATAACGACCAGCGCCACTCATTTGACTGTTGATGGTATTGGCGGTGTTATCAAGTGTGTTTTGCAAAGCCTGATTATAGGCTGTGTTTGCCCCCACCATTTTTCCTGAAGCCATATCGGCAAGGTTCTGGCCACTCGCATTTTTGCCGCCTGCAAGGCCTTGCAAATAGCTGTTGCCATAATTGGCGGTGGCGTTTCCAAGCCCGCTAATGGCATTTTTTGTTGTGTCACTTAAGTCGGCCACCCGCGAGCCTTGATAAACATTGCCACCCTGACCGGAATTATAAAGGTCCATGGCATCCTTTGCCGAGCGCTTGAAGAGTGGTGCCGCCCATTCCGGCGGGGCTGATGTCTCGGTTTTGGTTTGCTTTGTTTTTCCGCCTTTTCCGCTACTTCCGCCCATTGTTCAATTCCTTTCGATATTTGACCACGCTTGGCCGATAGCCATGTGCGCGCATGATTTTTGACCAGCCGATGCGACCGATCGGGCAAATTTCGGATGCACCGATGGTTTTTGCCCATTCTTCTATCGGTTCGATCATATCGGCTATTTTTTCGCCGCCGTGACCGGCAAGTTCGAGGAGTTCGACACGTTTTTTCCCGCTCGCCAGAATTTCGATATGCGAGGTGACGAAGGCTACAAAGTTTTCTTTCTCGTCAACAATGATCCACAATTGCCGCTCGCCATTTGCAATTTCTTCAGCCATTGTTTGAAACGATATGTCGTCGGGAAAACGACGGGCGATTTTTTTCATCGCCTCTGTAAGATCGCCGCTATAGCGTCTTATCCGCTCATAAGGCCAGTTTTCAGTGAGATAGATTTGATAGCTCATCTTTTTCCGGCTCCTGTAAAATCGACATTGAAGCCTGCAATATGCGACCATTTCGCGCCTGCCGGAACACGCAGGCGAAATTTGTGAAAACGCGCCCGCGAGCGGCCATGGTAACGGCCGGTATTGTAAGAGGGGCTTTTTTCACCGGACCATTTTACCGGTTCTTGCGGGTTTCTCCGCATTCTTGCACCGATGGCAAGCAAGGCTTCATTCGTGTCTATTTGTGCAATAACATTTTCCAGCCGGTTTATATCACCATTGGTGTCTGCAATTTCCTGCGAGGAAACAATTGCTTCCATTGCTTCTCCCGAAAAGGAGCCCAAACGGTAATCCATGGAAAAAGCGCCGAGAATGGGCGCACCACCTTGCCAGATTTTGCTATCCAGCGAAAACGGCAAATTTTCCAGAATAGTGGAAATATTATCAAGCCCGTCCAGTGTGTAACCGCTTGTATAAATCGGCATGATGCTGCTTGCCGCAATGCTGATAACTGTCCATTTTTGCAGGCCCCAGTCATAAACCATCAATTCGTTCATCACGCCTGAACCGTTATAATCCATCGCCCAATAGACACGGTTATAGAAAGGGTCGATTGCACAGAACATTTCGGCAAGATTATTGGCATTCATGCGGGTAAAGACCGAGCGGTCGATTTTTTCAAAGCCGATAGGTGTCACCGCGCCATCGCTGGTAATCTGGAAAAAACCGCCTTCATCGGCATAAAAGGAAAATTCGCCGCGACTGCTGATTGCGTTTGATGATTTTGCACCGCGTTTGTCATGAATTTTCTGGAAAGAAAATATAATGTCGGAACCGGGAATGAATGTGCCGCGATAAATCGCCGATTGCAAAAAAATAATCGGGTTGGTGGCTTCACTCGAGCCTTGAACACTGCCCCCATCCGGAAAATCCTGATAGTCGCAAGACTTTTCGCCCACCGTCCAGAATTCCGCATCATTCAGTCCCGACCAGTAAACACGGTTGGGATTATCCGGCAATTGCATGAGACAAACAAAATCGCCCCACACTTTGACAGCTCCTGCCCGTGGGGGATTGCCGCCAAGATTGCGGAATTTTGCCGAACGGTTGAGCTCGAAAACTTGTGGCGGGTCGTTTTTGTTGACCGCAATAATATAATTGCCGAAAGAAGCAAAAGACCAACGTGCCTCATCGGAAGCGGAATAGATTTTTCCCGTTTGCGTGATGTCGCGCCAGGAAAGATCGGTATTGTCGAGGACAAAAAGTTTTGTTGCAGTTCCCGCAAAAACCGAGGTTGTTCCATCAAGTGACCGTGCGGCATAGGCTCCATAAGGCTTTTCCGGAAACGGCTTGGAAAAGGCTTTGAAGCCGGGCATGGGAATATAACTGCCGTCTGCCGGCAAAACGTTCAATATATCATCGCTGTAGTCGCTATTGATATCGGCAATGTCGGGGCGATATTCGGCTATCGATAAAAATGTCATTTAAAACACCGTTGCTTTGATTTTGCCGCTACCATTGCGCCGCGAGGTTTCCGCTTTTAACGCTGAAAGCTGCTCGTTAAAATCGTTAAAGGCTGTTCGAGCCATTTCGGCATCTTTCAAAATATCTTTATAAAGCTCGTATTTTGCCCGCGCTTTGACAAGGTCGAACGCATCGAGAAACCAAGGGGATTCCTCATCGGCTTTCAAAACTTCTTCAAGCCGGTAGGGCTCAATCATCAGCCTTATTTTGTAAACCTTGTCAGGACAGGGAAAAAGCCGCAGTTTTTTCCCAAAATAACAATAGGCATAAGGTTCGCCATGGGCTGAACCCGCGCTTTCAAGTTCCTGCGGGGAATTGAGGTTAAGCCGTTTTGCGTTTCCGTGAGATTTTTCAAGAAAAACAAAGCGGATACCGGCCGCACTCGCAATCGCTTTTTCGGTTGTTGCGCCATACCATTCCTGATTTTTAGTCGTCAAAAAGGTAATATCGCGCGTTTCATTGAAATAAAGCGGTTCGCGTGCTGAAAAGCGGATGGCCGAATAGATTGCTTCCTGAATCTGGCTGAAATATTCATTTGTCGTGTCGTCAATTTCATCCTGAATAACGGCAATCATATCCGAAAAGTTTTTGTTTTTCGGCTGGAGAGGCGTGGGAAGACTTGTCATCGGCCCTGTCGTGGTAATGATAATGGCCATGGTATTAAACCTTTGTTGTCCGGTTTTGCTTCGAGTTCGGGTTGCGTGTTCTCAGTCGCTTTTTGCCGCTTGCGGTCTTCAACTCGGCGGCTGTTGATTGCGTTGTTGTTGCTTGCGCCGGTATGGAAGGCTCGGCCTTCAAATTTCCGGCTTTTTCCGCAGTGTTTCGAGATGTCTTTCCGGTCTTGACTTGCGGCTTTTTTAAACATGTCTTTTTCACCGGTTTTCGGGAAAGGGGTGTGGTCTTTTTATCTCGCACATTCGGTTTTTCTGACGCAGGCTTCTCAAAATCGAGAAGTATCCAGTCGGTATCATCGCTTGAAGGCGTGTCTATAGAATAAGCATGGGTCATTTTTTCATCTCTGACAAAATCACCGTTTTTTCAAAAAAACACGGAAAGGGGAAAAACGCGGCTTTAACAGCGCATTGAAGAAGAAAAGGAGCATTTGCCCCTTTTCCTTCTGTTTCAAATGCCGTTTTAAAGCGGCTCGGCATAAGTTGAAATAACGATGGTTGCGAAATCCTGTTCGCCGACAGTGCTGTCTTTCAGTTTGAAGTTTGTTTTCTTCATACCGATCAGGGTTTTTGCCGCAACACCGAGTTCGCGTTCATAGTCAAAGAATTCTTCAACCAGTTTGTAGCGCGTTGGTCCGCGGTCCTTGCCGAAAGCCACAATGGAAGCCTGTGCACCCAAAAGCACCGCACGGCGGGTGTTTGAAACAGGCGTGGTCGGGTCGGCAGAATTGACACCTTCGGTAATATGTTCGGCTTCACGCAGAACCACCCCGTTATACATGCCGAGCGAGCCGTCAAAAATCGGGTTTTTGGCGCGCGAGCCCTGATAGGCCGCTTTTTGTATATCAAGCCATTGGCCGGTTGCCGTGTTGGTGCGCAGCGCCGTCACCTGTGTCGGGTGAAGGTAAAGCACATAAACACTATCGCCCTCGACACGCACAGGGCGCAAACGCGGATTGGCAAGTTTTGCCCGCTCCACCGCTTTATCAACCAGAGAAAGATTGAACACATCTTTTTCGTCAAGGCTTTCGTCAGTGGTTTTGCCATTCGGGCGAATAACGCGCTTGTCGGTCGGGGCTGTCGGCTCATTGAAACCGTAATGCACCGGCGACAATGAAATGGTGCGCCCTTCAAAGTTCATTTGTTTAGCGGTATAGCCGCAAACATGGGTAAAAAACATAAGCGACAAACGGTCGGCATACCAGTCGGTCAAACCGTCCTTGGCTTCGCTGCGCAAATCGAAAAGCACGCGCTGCTGGTCGATTGTGCCCTCGTTTTTTACCCTCACAGCATGGGCAAGTTCATTGATGATAACAGCATCATTCAAGGTTGAAAGGGCTTCTTCATTGCCCTCCAGTTTAACCCCTTCCGAAACGCCTTCGCCGATCAGCTGGGTGCGCAAGCCGAAACGGACAGTATCACCCGCGCCTTTCTGGGTTTCGTCTTTAAGCTGGATAATGCTGTTGGTGTCGGTTCCGATCAAAGGCGCAATCTCGGTAGCTTTCGATACTTCGACGGCAAGTTTCTTCGACCAGGCACGAACAGCCAGAGGGTCGTTCACCCCGATGGATGTAATAGCCATTATGGCCTCCTAAAATTCAATTGATTTTCAAGCTTTTTGTCGCTTTAACGCGAGCGAACCAACGAAACCGGAAAACCTCCGGTGGGTGAAAATGATAACGTCCATTTCAAACGAAAATCCGCAAAAGAAAAAGGTGAAAGTTTTAAAACGAACCTACACGAACCTACTTCAAAGTTTTAGAAGCCCCATCTTTTGCAAGCGGTGGTTTTTAAAGTTCAAGCTTCTGAAACAGAAGTCTCTCAAATCAGCTTTAAAAAACAGGCTTGTGCAAAAAGCCTTATTCCCCTTTCATCAGAATGTTGAAGGCTCTTTCATTTCTCGGATTGGAAATCCACTCGGCAAATTGCCGATCGCTCATGGCATCTATGGCTTCAAGGCTAATAGGGTCGGCAATAGCGCGCCCGTTCGATGCGGTGAGTGTCCGCGCAGCGTTTTTTTTGGCGCGCATTGCGGCAATGTCACCCCCCGCTATAGATTTCGCCTTGAAGCCGATATTTTTTGCATAATTATAAATTGTTTGCGCAGGATTGGTGCCGCTTTCCAAAGCACCTTTGACAATGGCTGCAAGCTCGTTTCCAATCTGCGCGTTGATCGCATCGGCATTTTTAAAAGCAGGGTAAGCATCGGCGAGCGCCTTCAACTGGTTCACCCGTGCTTCATAAAGAAAATCGGCCGCTTCGTCGAAATCCGGCAGTTCGGCTTTAAGTGCCGTTACAGACGTGGCAAAATAATCCTTCACCGCTTCCTGTTCTCTTGCGGCTTTGATAGATTGCCGCTCTTCGGCTTCTCTTTTTTGTCTTTCGGTTTCCTCGTTTTGCAATCTGGCGCCAATCCATTTGACATAGCCGACAAAATCTTTTTCCGGATCAGGCGCTTCCATCTGCTGCTGCTGTTTTAACAGTGAAAAGCTTTCGTTTCCGGCATTATTTTCTGTGAATTCGCGTGCAATTTTGAAACGTTCTTCAATGCGGGCAAGTTTGGCTTTTGCTTCCGCTGCCTCGGCTTGCGCTTTTTTGCGTTCTTCCCTTTCAGCGTGAAGTGCACCATGCGGAACCATATGATTTCGCGCTTTTGCTGTTCTTTCGTCTTCCTCTTCCGCTACCGGTTTTTCATGTTCCCCTTCCTGAATTCCGGAAGGTCCGGTCATCGCATCCATGTCGGAAAAATTTTCCGGTAAGGCTGTTTCATCATCTAATCTGTCATGGTCGGTATTTTGCTGGCCAAGAACATCCTGTTCTTCCGGTGAAAATTCGGGTGCAATATCCATAAATTTATCCTTTAAACATGCCCTTTAAAAAAGCGGGCAGCAGAGCATCAAAACGCCGATGCTTGAGGCGAAGCCGGTTCATCCGGCAGGAAAGACAAAAGTTGCAATTGCGGGAGTTGAAAATCAGCGACAATCTGAAATGCCGCTTTGCCAAATTTAAAACCCATTTTATCCAAGCTTTCGGGGCGCTTGTTTCAGGAATTGGCGTTCCCCGTTTGCGATTGTTCAATTTTCAATTGTTCAATGAGGGCGCGGTTTTTGGCTGTTTCGGTCTCAAGCCGTGCTTTCTGATTTTTTAAAAAAAGATCGGCCGCTTTGGCATTAAGGTCGAGTTCACGGGCCTTTGCTTTCATATCAAGCTCGTTTGCCAGAGCTTGCAACTTCAATTGCTCGGCCTGTTGCCCTGTAGACTGTTCCGGCAATGCATTTTTTTCCATTGCCGCTTCTTGGCTCGTCATCTGTTCTCTGGCCATCTGTTCTCTGGCCATTTCCTGTTCTGCTTTTTGTTGCGCCGCTTCTTGTGCCTTGGCTGTCCATTTTTCAACAAGCGAGGCAGGAAGTGGCGAATAGCGCAGAATTTCCAGTCCGATTTCCGGTGTGAGATAATCTTTCAACATCGGCAGCATCTGTTGAATAATCGCAAATGTCCGTTCTTTTTCATTGGGGCTTGTCGGCGCATCATCAACAATAATGTCATATTGGCGATTGGCGACCGCTTCATGTGTCAAAGGCACATATTTCTTGTTGTCATCCCCCACAATGCGGATAAGCCTTCCATCGGAAAGATAGTTCTGTATGAGATAAAGCATAATTTGCCCCTGTCTTTTCCGATAACGGCGCAGCGCATCAAAAAGCGAGGCAAGCAAATTCAAAGAAGATTGCCGGCGCTGGCTTTCCAAAACACCGGGCTGGTTTACTTCTCTCGTGCCGATAAATTCGGAAGATAAGCCCGTCACATCCGAAATTGCTTCTTTGGCTTCGTTGAAAAGCTGGAAAAAACCAACAGGAAATTGTGCCACGGGTTTGGGTTGAATGCGGGCATTTTGTCCGCCAAGCGCATTCTGTTTTGTCCAGGTAATGGCATCGGCGCGCGCCCAGCTTTCTTCAGCCTGCCTGTCATCATCAAAAGCACCGCGTTCGGCAAGAATGCCGCCCTTCGATTGGCTGTTTAAAAGATACATCACCTGGCTGAAAAATTTGTTCGCCCAGCGCTGCGGGTCTTTTGTGGGGCGCACAATGCCATAATAATGCTTTTTCATCTTGTCGAAATAGCCGGTAATGCATTCCCAACCAAGTTGCCCGTTCGGCACCATCGGCTGATCGGGTTCGGCAAGCAGAACCTCGCCCAGAAAAGCCCTTTTCACAATCTTTCTTGTAAGCCTTACCGATTGTATTTCAGGCGAAATTTTCTTTTTCTCTTCATAGTCGCGAAGCGAATAATCCTGTGTTTCACCTGTCAGCGGGTCAAAAACCTTGTAAAAAGCCTCACGCTCGAACCAGCGGCATTCGACAAGTGTCACCAGAGAGCTGGAAGCGGAAGAAAGCCCCAAGTCGTTTTCATCCGCATCCGAAGCACCCGTTTGGTCGTTACCATAGAATGTGTCGGAATTCACATGGGAAAGAGGTGCACTACTGTCAAAAACACCATTTTTCGCCCAACGTGCATCAAGCAATGACGGGTCAATATCGGGAAACATGCGGCGCGCTTCGGCAAGCGGCTTTTCGTCGATATACCAGAGGCGCTCCGCATCTACCAGATTGGCTTTCACCGCCGAGGCATCCCACACCATTTTCAACGGGTCAAGGCGGCAAACAACCGGTTTACCCGCTTCATCATCGTCAAAGTCAAGGCGTGTATCTGTCCACCCCATACCGCAAATGACGGTATCGGTAAAAGCTTCCGAATCCTCATATTCCGCTTCCGCCTGATCGCGAAACCATTCCGCCGCACCGGTCAATATTTCATTGGCTCTCGCATCTCCGATTTCACGCGGAATAAATTGCACTTCGCGTTTATTGTTGCGCTCCGAGCCGATAACAGCATTGACGAGCGGCGCAATGCGGTTGAACGTCATGACAGGGCGTTTTTGCTCGAAAAGCGCCGCCTTGTCTTGGGCTTCCCACTGTTCACCATTATAAAAGGCATAATCTTCGCGGGCATTTTTGCGCCATTCGGCAACATGCGCCATATCCTGCCGGAAAAGCTTTAACAATGACTGGAAAAGAATATCTCTTTTTGCACTGTCAAAGCGCTCCGAAGCTCCATGGTCTAAACTCTCGTTTTCTTGCATCATCATCAGCCCGTAAAATTATTGGTTAAAATTGGTCGCGCGCCGCCCGCACAACTTGAAAGTTCAATTCTGAAAAAGCCAAAAAGCCCGAAAAAAAAACATAAGAAAACCGCGCAAGCGGGCAGGCGGGAAAGCACAAGGCAATCATCATAAAGAAACAAAAAGGTCAGCTCACATGAAACAAAAGCCATCGCCGGAAAACCAAAAGCCGACATGTTGCGCATCCGGTTCTATTGTTCCGAATAGGGCACCTCGTGCCACACCGGCAATCACAGCGAATATCACTCATGCCGCGAACGCTGCCAATATTACGCGTCCCGTAAACATCGAAAATATTCCGAACATTTCCCGTGCCTTAAACAATGCATATATCGCAAACATTACGAACGCCGCCAAATTCACGCCTGCCGCGCATAAAGCTTGTTTGAGCTTCGGCCCTCGTTTTCCTTGCTCTTTTGCCCGTTTTGGAAGCTCTTGTCCAAGAAAGTCTCCGGTTTCGCATATTGTGCCGCACCCTTGGCAGCTTCTTTTGTTTTTGAAACTTCGCTTTCAAGCTTTGAAAGAAAAGCAAAATGCAATTGCTATCCGCTATAATTTGGACACGCGCGGTTCTTTCACTTGAATATTGGTTCAACAGTCGACAATTTTGCTTTTTGTTATCCTGCCATCCATGACGTATTGAAATCATGCCGCGGGAAATTGCGCTGCCTGTTTTTAGAAATTTTTGGTGCTTCATAGGCAATACACATCAGGCCGAAAGCATCAGCCCCGTGGCTTGCCCAGTCATGTTCCGGCCCAAGTCCTATATCGCGTTTGTTGTCACGTTTTTCGTGATACCAGCCCAAAGCATTGCGTCCTGCTTCGGTGGTTTTTTCATTAAACCAGATAGAGGAAAAAAGCCGTCTTGCCGCTTCTATGCGGGCGCGTGCTGCCCCTTTTCCCTGATTGGGAATAATGTCCACCTCGAAACCGGCTTCTTGAAGCGCGCTTTCAAAACTCACATCCCGCACGCGATCTTTGGTTGCGCCATCATGCGGCAATGTAATTTTTGCCCGCCCGTAACCTTTTTCGCGCAACCAGTTGATATGGGCGCTCAAAGGCTGCCCTTGCGCTTCATAATAATCAAGAACGCGGATTTCTTTTCCGATAAATTGCGCAATCCAGATAGCGGTTGCATCGGCTTTGGCACCTGTTCCCCCAATGTCGAAAAAAGCTTGAAACGTCATTAACGGGTCGGCCGGAACATTGGAAATGCGCCTTTCGTCTTTGGCAATTGCAAGACCGGTTGCAAAATAGGCTCCCTCCATCTGGGAAAGAAATCCCCCCTCCCATATATGGTCATAACTTTCCGGCCGGTTCTTCAAATCATCAAGGCGGGCGCGGTTTAATAGATCGGGAAATCTCGGATTATCACGCCAATTCAGTTGAACAGATTTGATACGCGCATTTTTACTGTTGCGAAAACGCTTTTCAACAGCTGCCTCTTTTCTGAGCGGGTTCCATGTTACCCAGAGTTCGGTGTTCCAACCGTCACCTTCCTCACGCAAAGTCGGTATCAATGTGTTCCATGCGTGAGAAGTCACCGGTTCGGCTTCATCCACCCAACAGAGAAGCAACCGCCCCTTCGATTTGATACTCGCAATATTCCGGTCAAGACCGGAAAAGGCATAAGTAATGCGCCCGTCTTTCGAGCGTATATAGGTTTCACCAATGGTATAGTAATTTTGTAAAAACGGATAATCGGCAATGGCTCTTTTGATTTCTTCCAAAGAGCTGTCAGCCAAAGAATTCTGGAACTGGCGGGCACAAAGAATAATGCCGCGAATCCCTCTTTTTCCCAAACAATAGCCCACCACTGCGCTCATTGTGGCAAAGGAGCGGGTTTTCCCCGAACCGCGCCCGCCATAAGCTGCCCTGATATCGGCAGGCCCGTCGAAAAGCGTAATGAGCTTTTCCGGCAATTCTATTTTTTCTGTTGTCATGAACCACCACAAAACCACCGAAACAAAAAGGCCGGACAAGACGTTTGCTACGTTCCAAACCAAATCCGTTAGCCGAAAAAAGGCTTAAAAAACTATTCTAAAAACCGTCTTCACCACCTTGACGGTTATGAAAGGAAAAACACTTGTTTTAAACAAGCATCGCCCCCCGCAAAGAACCACACCTTCCGGAAATAAAAGATCCCATCACGATAATGCCAATATAAGAGAAACAGCACGTCAAGCTTTTTAAAAAGCCCGTCATTTCAAGAAGCCACCATTTCAAAACGGCACGACGTTTTTTGAAAAACTTTTAAGACACGAAAAACAGTGAAACTCTCTCTTCATTTCGCATGGCAAGCAAATTCGTTGAACAATTGCAAAACCGGTTCACTTCTTTGAAAACCTTTTCATCGGAGGTTCTTCAATCGTCTTTTTTAAGGATTTCCGAAAGTTCCTGATTTATTTCAGGTTTCTGATTTCGGCTCATGCGCTTTTTACAAGTCATGCGCTTTTTTCCGGTTGGTGATTTTGCAACTGTCAAATCTTTCGGTGACGGAGATAAAGCAACCAGTTCGATTTTTGTCACGGTTTTTAATTCTTGTCCGTCTGAATTAAGTTCGGCAGGCAATACTTTGCCGAGTAGTGTCAAAAAGGAAGAAGCATTTTTTAAAGCCTGCGCTTCAAGATAGGAAACAAGCCCGTCTTCTCCCAATTGGTTACCGGCTTTTATTGCAGCTTTTAAAATAGCCTCTTTCAAAATTCCGGAAGCTTTCTTTTCTCGCACAGCTTCCCGCTTTTTTTGCGCGGCCTTCTTTGTCGCTTTTGCTACAGTCGGCATTGTTTTCAAAACTGCATTACTCTCTAGCGACAATTTTCCCTTGCACTCATCCTGCACAGTTTTCTTTTTAGCCTCTTCTGTTAAAGGCGCAGCCATTGTCTCGTTGCCAAGCATTTTTTGCAGCATCTGCTTTCGAATTCGCGTGGTTAGAGTTATCTCTTTTTCCTTGCTTCCAGACACATTTTCCAGCGTTTCTTTTTTGAACTCTATGCTTGAGTGCGCGCCATCCCCTCATTGCCGAGCACTTGCCGCTCAATTTCCTTTTCACGCCTCACTTTTGAAAGTGCTGCCTTTTCCTTGGATACAAGCACATTTTCCAGCCTTTCCCTTTCAACTGCTGCGCTTGAGTGCGCGCCATCCCCTCATTGCCCAGCACTTGCCGCTCAATTTCCTTTTCAAATCTCACTTTTGAACGTGCTGCCTTTTCCTTGCAACCATCCTCATCCTGCAAAGTTTCCTCTTCATTTTCTTCCGTTAAAGGCGCGGCTCTTTTCTGTTGGCGCATCTTTTTAATGGCGGGTTTCTTTGTCGATTTTCCTGCTTCAGGGAGTGCTATTTTTTTGGTTCCGACCACGTCCCTTTTCCTTTTCAACCGCTAAAGTTTTTATCGTTAAAAGCGCTACGAGCTTGAAAACATCTGCCACACATTTTTGCGGCTCAAACTATTTCATCCGGTTTTTTAAAAGCATTCAGAAACCGCTATGAATAGCAAATGGAAATATTCATGAATAAAAATCGGTAATTTCAAATAATAGTGTTTTAAATGAAATTTAAATTCAACAAACAATATAATATTTAAATATCATAAAAATCATAAAATGTTTTTATATTTATAAACGTCAACCAAACCATAGCTACAATTCTTGTTGTGCCGTATTTGTCAGTTAATATTTAGTGACACATTTTTGCAAGAAAAAAATTATCGTAAATTTTAAAAATTTATTTTCTAAAAATCAGGCGGTCGGAAGACGCGTGAATTTTCATCGTTCGCTTCCGTTCAAAACCAATCGACACATGTTTTTCAATTGCCGAATAGATCATTTCCATTTTGAAAAATGCAGATGCCTTTAAACTTAAAAAGAGAATTTTTAATAAAGAGGGGGAAGTTCTCTTTTAGTGTAAAAGAGTTTTACTCGTCAAAATAAAATTAATAAATAAACATGATTATATCTACTAATTATCTTGAAATGATGAAATAAAAAACCCACTTTCCTTAAAGTGTTTGGCGTAATGTTTCTGAATTATCACTAATCCACTTAAAACAGGAAAAAATCATGAAATTTGAAATTTATAAAGATAAAAACGGCGAATGGCGTTGGCATTTGAAAGCAGCGAACCACGAAAAGATCGCAACTAGCGGCGAAGGCTATAAAAACAAGGCTGATGCTCTTCATGCAATTGAACTGGTGAAATCCTCATCTCACGCACCGGTTGAGGAAATCTGAAGCCTGAATATTCGTCTGCCATTTCTCAGGTCTATTTGTCAAATTCCCTAATCGGTTAGTTTATAGTTTAAAAGCTGACGTAACCACGCTACGCCAGCTTTTTAATTAACTATCGTTCCGAATTTTTCTTGGAATTTCTCCCCTCAACTGAAAAGCAAAACACCTTTCCCGCATTTTCTATCCCTCTTGAAAATGAAGTAACATTGCCGGAATTTTTTCGGTATGGCGACATAGAGTTGCCATCTTACGTCTGGGCACATCTATGTTTTGGCCAAGTGTTTTGCATTTATGAGCGCCCGAAGGTTTATCTCAACCAATTTAAAAAAAATTATTTATCGTCTTTCGACCTTGTTCGGGAAAGCAAATAAGAAACAAAGGATGCGCAAGCCCCCAACATGAAAAGTGCGTCGGCCTCGTCAACGGCTGCACTCGACTTGTCCAAAAGTGAATGTCGAATTCCGTTTTCATCAGAGGTAAAGCCATAAAGTGCGCTCAACGCTTTCTTAAATGCCGGATGCAGAGGATAGTTCTTTTCAATCTCATTCAACGCTGAGCCGAGAGTTGCATTTTCTCCGACAATTTGGCGGCAAATCGCTTCCACCGCGCTGATACTTTCCCGAACGCTATCAGCCCACTTCTGGTGATTTATCTGTTCTCCGGCTTTAATCAAATGACTGTGGGCACCAAGCTGGCCAGTGTCCTTGGTCTCATCGAGTGCAGCAACATAGGTCTTGCCCTCAAATTCATTACTGATAGGTTCAATTTTCCCGTTGTAAATTGTGTAGGCTAAGTGATGCTTTTTAAAAAGTTCGTTTAAAACATCTCCAAATATTCGATTATTACCATTATAATTATGTGCGTATAAGTTTAATTGTTTTTGATTGTAAATAATTTTTTCTAATAAATCGAATAGCTTAAAAAATTCACAATTATCTATAAATCGACATAAAAAATTCATAATAAAGCTTTTTGGTATTGAAGTTACGTCACTAATTTCCATGTATTCAAAATCATATTTTGTATTAACCTCTTTATGTTCAGAAAATTGCTGATAGGTTCCTCCGCAAATATTTATGAAAATATCGCAAAAAATGTATATTGTGGAGATAGGAATACATTTATTATCATCTTCGGGAATAACTTCGTCGAGAAGTGATTTTAACTCTTCTTTAAAAGCCGTTATTATTTCTCCCAAAGCAAGCTGTTGAATAACCGGCACATGGCCGTAGCGCTGGGAAAACGGAAGATCGTCAGTAGAATTGCTCATAATTAAAAGGTCATACGTTCTTTTGAATTGTGAAAATGTATTGTTTCAGAAATGTCCAAAGATTAACCGATTCTGTGTGTCAAAAAAAATAGCTCAGCCTTTTATCACTTCACAAAATATACCGCTTTTTTTTGCGCTTAAACGACATTCTAAACGGAAACGACAATTCCGGCTTTGACCATAAAAAGCTCATGCCACGAGATAATGCCATAAATAGCCGTTAGTTATTCCCTTCGTCATTCTTGATGAACCTTGAAACTATCGATAAGAAAAAACCATCACACAAATAGTGGTTGCAAAAAGGGGAAAACCACATCCTAACATTGCTTTTGTCTGAATTTTTGGCATAAATCGCTAGGGTGAGAGAGTGGGAAAAAGCGGAAAATGCCTTCAAATAGCAATACCGATAAACAGAACGATAATCTTGAACAAGCAAGTAAAGCAGATAAAAAATTCATTGCTTTTAAAAAGCGCATGTTCCGGCTTGGTGTCGGCTTTTTAATTGCGGCGATAGCATTATCTCTTCCGAATTATTTTTTTCTTGAAACAAGTAACAACATTCTTGGTGTGGCCATTTTCTTATTCGTTGTTTTGGCAGACATATTCATCTTGCTTCCCGCAATCATCACAAAAGAAACAAGCTGGCCTGCGCTTCTCGGCTCGACTATTTTATGTATTGTTTTCCTTTGTCTATCGGTTTTTTATCCCTTTCAGGACTTTCAATATAGATTGAAAGTTATTTCCTTGGTCGCGATTGTTGCAACGCTTTTATTCGTGGCTCTGAATAGCTGGATTAATGCTGCTTTTTTCCCGTCGAAAAATGCCAATATTCGCCAAAGTGTTGATTTTGCAAGCAACCGTTTTGCTATTGATGTTTTAAACGTTACTTTAATTCTCGGCACTTTGTTCGGGACAATTGCTTTTCTCTATTTTAATCCGGGTGGCGACAATTCAACCTTTTTCGGTGGCATTGACATAAAAAATGTAGCGCTGGCCACTGCCGGTCTTGTTACCTTTTTCTGGGCTGCCAAAGCGACAAAGAACAAATCAATCGAGCTTGAAGAAAAGAAGCAGGATGGCAAACGCCACGACAATGAAATCGCCATGGCAAAGCGGCGTGATACTGCCCAGCTTATCGCAGAAGCATCAAAACTATTAAGCAGCAAAAACGTTTCGCAAAAATATGGTGGTCTTTCTTTATTAAATACGGTTGCCGGTGATCGCGAAGGACCTTTCGGTAAAGAAGCATTCGATTTGATAGCAGATTTTATTTTGTCGAATTATAACATTTCAATGGCGAATAAGACACGAATGCGAGCAATCCGTTACGTCGATGATTTGGTCGGAAATAATCCTGATAAATTTCAAATCAATGAATTTATACAAATATCAAGTTCGGTCGACCCAGGGAAGCTCTTTGACAAAAGTGTGGAGAATTATTTTTCAATTCAAAATCTTCACACTACATTCATTAGATTTAGCCTTAATAAAGATTTTGTTTTTGATGTGATACAATCTAAAAGGCCACGTTGCTTGGGATTTGTTGACTGTGACATTTTTGGCAACCCTAATAACTTGCCGTTAGAAATAGATAAGATCTCTGCTTATAATTGTAGATTCCATTATTTCAAGATTAAAAAAATTAATTCATGGGATGACGTTCAAATCAGAGATATATTAACTGGCGTTAATTTAGACAGAGTTGTTTTTCCGGATGAAAAAAAATTCCGCCGCAAAGGATATGTCAATAAATTTTATCAATGTGATTTTAGTGACAGCCTAATGAATGACATTATAAAAGATTCAGTTCCGAACGGGCAACAGGTGCTAGAGAATAAGTTCACTAATTGCTTTTATTATGCTGGTCATAAACCTGCATATTTTGATGAGAAACGCTATGGTGATTTGTTGACGGAAATCACTTCAGAACAACAATTTTACCAAAAATTTAAAGATTTTCCTTACATGCATTATTCCCCACCTGACGATAAAAAATGAGCGTAAACAGTCACGTGCGCGTAAAAATAAATGATTATCCTTTAAATTTTAAATCTCTTCTATCTCTATCAACCCAAGTCGGGCGATTATCTTGCGCGTTTTCGCTTTCCCGTCATTGCACGGTGATAAATTGTGCGAGGTGTAAAAGAAAAGGCAGGGGAGTGCCTGCCTTTTAGAAATAGCGTTGCAAGTCGAGATAAAAAGGCGGGGTGGACTTCCGCTTTACGGGGGTGACCTCTTTTATAAATTTACGGGGGGTAACCCCTCTCATAAATTGCAAGCCAAGTTTGCTCTTTCAGCCTGTAGTTCTAGCTAAAAATAGGCTTTTTACAAAAATAGTCTTTCCGTCCGCATAACAAATTGCAACAAAATCATAAAATTCCGGTCGCAATATGAATTTTCCGCTGCCTAAGAAAATTTCTTTGCAAAATAGAATACTTGTTGCGCCATCAAGGTCATTAAAAATTTAATGACCTTTATTGGCAAGGAAAAAATGCCGGTTCAGCGCATTGAGCACAAGCCTTGTTGCGCCGACAAGGTGCGGCAATTCGAGATCTTCCAGCACGATATATTGCAAGGCGGCATAAAGGTTATCAATTCTGTTGTCGAATTGCGCTTCCTGAATGGCTTCTCTTGCGGCAAGATATTGCTTTTTTGCACGCTTGCAAAACACTTCATAAAGTTCGGGATTGGGCGTGCTGTTAAAATCGTCATAATAGGCGGCAGGCGAAAGCAATGCTTTTTTATAGTTATTATCAACCTCGATAAATTTTAGCGCGGCATTATACTGGTCTTCGCTAATGCCGCCGCATTCGGGGCCCGCCAAAAAAAGCCTGCCGATATAGGTGGAAGCGCGCGGGTCTTTTGCCTGTTTTTCGGAAAGGCCTGTGTGCTTGGCACGCATCAAAATGGTCAGACGGTCAATCGCCTCACGCGGTTTTTTTGCTCGGCTGCGCCTGCCATTCGGTTCGCGCGCAATGCCTTCGATACGCGGCCGTCCGCGCCCGCGCTTGGTTCTCAGTTTTCCTGCCTTTGAACGGGCTTTCAATCTGATAATTTCAACTTCCTGCATGGTTTAAGCCTTTCATGATCGCTTTTTATCGCGTTGTTGTTTGAAGTGTTGTTGTTTGAAATCTTGTGGTTCTCGCGCTTTTGAAAAAACATTGGGCTTTTCACAGATGTTCCATATCGTCCCATATCGTCTCACATCGTCCCATCTCGTCCTATCTCGTCCCATCTCGTCCCATTCCGTTTCATTCAGCTTCATCGAGCGCGCATTTCTATTGCGGGCGGGAAGCGTGTCGCCCTGTTTTTATGTTCTGTTGTTTGTTTTCCGCTTGCGTCCGTGGTTTGGTGGTCACAAGCGGGCTTTTCTTCCCGCGCCTCCGGAATTAAAACGTCGTTTGGTTCTTCTTCACCGGCTCTTAAAAGCCGTTCCACATGGTCGATTTTCAACCATTCTGTTTTTTCGATATGTTCGCAAAAAGCGGCAAGTTCCGGCGCTGTCGGCATGAAGGTTTTGTTGAAGCCTTCCGCCTTGCCGCGAATAATCAAAAGCACCGATTGCATAATGGCAAAGCTGGAAAATCCGGAAAGCGCAATCATATAGGATTTGGCCGCACTTTCCCCGTCTATATCGCGGGGAAGGCGCATACCGCCCGAAAGCAGCAAAAACTGGTCCATGATTTCGTCACTTCGTGCCTTTTTTAAAAGTGTGTTTTTTGCTTCCTCAAGCGTGTGCCTAATTGTTGCAATTTGGGCGTTTGTCGGTTTCTTTCCTAACTTGAAACGGGGTGGAAAACCTTCACCTGTCGTGAGGGAAACGAGTTTGGTAAGCGTCAAATCGAGGTGCGAGGCGGGCCATCGCATCGGTAACTTTTCTGGCAGTTGATCTTTTATCATATTTAAATTTTGCATTTTTTCGCTCCAGAACGGGGGCAGGTTGGTCATTCCAGCGTTCCTGATTGAGAAACGTTGTCGGGTTAAGCCAGGGGCGGTCGGGTGGTTTGTCGGCAATATAGCGTTGAAGCCCCGCCATAATGGCGGCAAGACTGTCTTTTTTGCGCGCTTTCAAAAACGCCGTTAGCGCCTTCGGCTTGCCGCATTTGTTCGGGAAAGCCGGCCAGAAAATTTCATGAAATTCGGCTTCAAAACCCCGTTTGTCAGTGCGGTTCTTTGCAAGCTCTGGAACTTCGTTTTTTCCAAAATTCCGGCTTCCAAAAATCCCTGAAGGTGAAGGCAAAAGCGGTCCGCCCGCACTTTCTCCGGAAGCTGACATTGCGCTTGAAACTTCCTCCTTTTCAGCCGCAGACACCGTTCCCGTGATCGCTGAAAGTGGTGCACTTTCCGCTTGCGGCAAAGCTGAATTTTCTGACAGGGTGCAAGCCTTGTCCTTGGGCAAACTCTCCGCAAAAGAACAAGCTTTCTCCGGCTCGCATTCCGTAGGGATTTCCGTTAAATTTTTAATCCCGCAAGGGGAGAAACCGTGCCCGCCTTTTTTGTCTGTTGGCTCTTCGACAAGCGCATCAGAAGACGTTTCAGAGAAAGCGGGAAAGGGGTTATTTTCTTTAAGGGGGTGTGGGGGAACCTTTCTTTTAGGGGAAAGGGGTAATGTTTCCTCGCTGTTACAATTTTCCTCTTGTAACGTTACATTGTTTTTGCGTGTCAGCCTGAAACGGCGCACACGCTCGCGTGTACGGGCACGGCGTAAGTCTTCCCGCTCGTCAATATCGGCAAGAAGTTCCAGAATTGCCGACATTTGTTCGGTAGAAAGGTTCAAACCGGCAAGGCGACGTAGTGTGGATGAATCCATTTTATAAAACTCTTTTCTCTGCCTTGAAAAAGGTTGGTTGGTGGCACAATTGACGCACAAAAAAACCCGATAATTCCGGAGGAAAAACGGCTTTGAAAAGGCATCCACCATGAAGTGCTAAAGCCTTGCTTTTTCGTGTCACATCTCTGATTTTTCCGGTTACGCTTTTTGCTGACAAGCAGACTTTTGCTGCACTTAAAACAATGCTTTTAAAAATTCGGTTTGATTTTTGTTTTCCTGCACAGGCAAAAATTGGCGCGCTCAAACAAAGCCTTTTCCCGAAAGCAGAAAGGCTCACCGGTTTAAAAATCGCGATTGCTATTGCCTTGATAAAAACAACAAGTTGTTTAACTATTTCATCAACAGATTGATGAAAGACAAAGGAAAGAGAATGCCCGTTATTAACCCGATAAGATCTGCCACAGTCAATGCAGCAGCCACACCGGAAGAAGTCGCATTCCGTTTGTTCAGTATTATTGCCGGTGCTTCCGAAAATACGATTGATAGCAAAGATATTCTGCCGCTTTTTGCCAAATGTATGATTGCTGTCGGCAAACCGGAAAATATCCTTGCCGAGCCGCAGAAATATGATGTGACACTCGAAAATACCAATGCCAGAAAGGCTTCCGCAGAAGGTGCAGGCTCGCCAGATAGTGCTTCCGAAAGCGGAAAGAACGCATAAGCATAATTTGCTTTTTTTAAGAAAAAATCGGGATAAAGAAGAAGTGCGGGAAAAAAACGTTCGGCATAATGAACGGGGCGCAAGCATCGTCAGCCCGCAACAGGCGCTTCCACCGGCGGTTTCAAATTCGCTTTGAAGTTTAAATACGCTTTGAAGCTTGCCGGAAGAAGGCGCAACGCAAAAGCCGCACGTCAAGGCCTCTTCGCTTTTTAAAACATTTTCCCCTGCGGCTTCATCATCTGCCGCTTTATTCTCGGTTGAAGCTTCTAAAGGCCAAGTCAACAGTGTGGGCTTGCGGTTAAAGCAGTTCACCAGCTGTTTTTCATGCAAAACATAAGTGTCTAATGATCGCGACACGCCAATATCTGACAACACGCAAATATCTGATTTGTCCATTTGTTCCACCCCGAAACATGGCAAATAAGCCGTCTAAAAAACTTGTAGGAAAGCGCACACTGCACCTTCGATCTCTTACCCGCCACTTTTAAACACTAATAATGTTATAATACACCCAAAAGTAGCGGATAGTTGTATAACAACATCATTTATAGCAGATTGTCAACATGATTTATGTTTATTATTCTGACATAATGTATGTTATGGACACGATGGGACAAAGATTGCGCGAAGCACGGCTGAAAGCGGGCTTTTCATCTGCGACGAAAGCTGCGGATGCAATTGGCGTGAGCCATTCGACCTATCGGGCGCACGAAAACGGGCAGAATGATTTCGGCCCTGAAGAGGCTGCCATTTATGGCCGAAAATTCGGCGTAAGCGCTTCTTATCTTTTGACAGGTGAGAATGCCGCAAAACACAAGATTGTATCGAGTTTTGACCCTGATATTCCTGACCGGATTGATAGTGATGTTAAAACAAGGTTGCAATTGAAAGATGGTGAAATTCCCGAAATTGATGTCAAGGCGGGCATGGGGGCCGGCGGGGAAATTATGATCGTCAACGGTGCCAAGAATGCTGTTCAAATTTCAACTGAAGTAATAAGGGATTTTTGGCGTTTGCCGGAAAGCCTCTTGGCAAAACTCAATGTTGTTGCGTCGAATGTTGCAGTCCTTCCCGCTTATGGCGATAGCATGTCGCCCACCATTCATGATGGCGATGCGGTGTTTATCGACATATCGCACCGTGTTCCGTCACCTCCGGGAATTTATGCGCTGGCAGACGAGCTTGGCGGAGTTATCATCAAACGGCTGGAAATTGTCTCGCGTCCTGGTGCGGATGAAATCGAGGTCGAGGTGATATCGGATAATCCCCACCATAAACCGCGCATTCTGAATTTAAGCGAAATCACCATTCTTGGCCGCTATATCGGCCGTTTTACCCGCTAAAGCCGGAACATTTTGCAAAACATTGGCCTATCGGATGTGCCGACATATCACACCGTGTTCCGTCACCTCCGGGAATTTATGCACTGGCAGACGAGCTTGGCGGCGTTATTATCAAGCGGCTGGAAATTGTCTCCCGTCCCGGTGCGGATGAAATCGAGGTCGAGGTGATATCGGATAATCCCCACCACAAACCGCGCATTCTGAATTTGAGCGAAATTACCATTCTTGGCCGCTATATCGGCCGTTTTACCCGCTAAAGCCGGAACATTTTACAAAACATTGGCATATCGGATGCGCCGACATATCGCACCGCGTTCCATCGCCTCCGGGAATTTATGCGCTGGCTGACGAGCTCGGCGGGGTTATCATCAAACGGCTTGAAATAGTCTCCCGTCCCGGTGCGGATGAAATCGAGGTCAAGGTCATATCGGATAATCCCCACCATAAACCACGCATTCTGAATTTAAGCAAAATCACTATTCTTGGCCGCTATATCGGCCGTTTTACCCGCTAAAAAATTGGCATAAAATAGGTTCCAAAAGCATCGTCATGTCAAATACTTATGTCTGTTCAAGACTGTCTCCATAGCCGAATAATCGAGGGAATGTCATCACAACAGAATATCCAAAACCAAAAGTTTTCCTGCACCCGATCATTCATTTGAAGACCGATGTTTTTAAGCCCGATATTTTAGCACCCGATTTAACGGTGCGATAATTGTCGGGCTTCATCTAATGAGGCAGAATTTTTAGCAAGTTGATTTTCTTACACTGCATTTCTTGATGTGAGTTTTAAAGCTACACGATTATTTCAAACACACATGACCGCTGGCAGATTTTCCCCGCTCTGATTTTCCTTCCGTTTGATTTTTCAATATCTGATTTTCCAGCGTCGTGTTTCTTGATGCGCTATTTATTGCTATTGGATTTCAGTCAAACAAAAGTCCGCCGGTTTCCCTCACACCGGATGGAGCTGGTCGGGCGCATAATTTTCCAATGTCAAATTGGCAATGCGATCGTTCGAAGCGAAATAATTTTAAATCCGTATTGCCGGTATCAAACTTGCTTTTGCTCGATCACGTTATTGAAAACGGGGTGATAAATTATCCTTTGTCAATGGCATCACGCTTGATTTTTATCTCCCGATTTTTTTAAACATCGGTTGCTTTCAAGCTCAACTTGTAGATGTTCGAGCTTCCGTTGCCGGATAAACGGAAGACTTATGTTTCAAATACTTTGTTGACCGCTATTTTTCATTACTCTTCGCTGGCTATTCATTTTTAATCAATCCTCCAAGCAACAGAGCCTCTAATACTTTTTGTTGTTCTAATTGGCTTGTTGGTCTGCTTGGAAGTCGCATTCATTTATAAAATTCCTTATTTCGAGGAGAACTTCGTCGATATTCTTCTTCGCTTCCGGTTAATTAGCCGGTTCAACTTTGATGTCTTACGACAACCATCCGGTTTTTTAAAACAATATAAAAGTTGAAAGCAAAACCATCAAAACAACCAAGTCTTCATGGTTAAACGATTCGTTTGTTGATGAAGTCCAGTAAAATATCAACATAAAATATGTTGACATTATTCATGTCATTTTTTTAGATTCCCCCGTTAAGCGTGTTGAAGCTGATGGATTTGTGTCCAAACAGGCGAAGGGCGGGTGGAATGAAAAAGCCTAAAAATCATGGAAAAACTTTAAAGCCACAAGCCGGATTTCTTTGCCACGCTGATGACCAAAAAGGCTCGCCCGACAATGGTTCAAGCGTTGACGAAGAATTGCACCCGCCTTTCGGCAAAGCGGGTGGGGGGAACAAAGAAACAAGTCGCGCAGAAATAGATCACGGGCAAAGCAAACTTGCCGATGTAACAAATAAAACTCTGGATGGTCGAAAACCCGAAGGGAAAAATCATAAAAAGCCGGTTAACCAAGCCGACAATGCAGGAACAAAGCACAAGGAAAAAGAGCGCTTCTCGTGGGGTGATATAAAGCCTTTTTTGAAAAGTTTGGAGCACCATTCGCGGGCAGAAAAAGTCATGGCACTGGCATGGAAACTTTATCGTTCAAGCCCGATGACGGACGAGACATTCGATCTTTCAAGGTTTACCCTTTTCATGCGCACGGCGCAGGCAGAAGTGGAACACGAAAACGCCCCGCCGATCACTATGACGCGTAAAGAAATCCTCTTTATCGGTTCCGACTGCGCCACCAGACCGGACGAACATTAATTGGTAGCACCTTTCGTTTTTCTCTGCGGATAAGAGAAAATATCGTTGGATAGCCTTTTCTAAAGAGGCTGGATTGTTTCGTGACAGAATAGCTTCACTGATAAAGCCAAACAGACCGGCTTAAAAATGAACGAAGATTGCGCTTGTGTTCCCAACTTTTATCATAGGTTTATTATGCGTTCCGCCGGTATCTTAATCACCTAACGCCTCGTTACTCGCGAAGGGATTACCGATTTTATCGGATAATGACCAACAACGTCATTTTTTGCTATTGATTAATAAAACCGGTTTTCTTTATTCAATAAAAAATCTTGATGTTTTCTTTTTATGATATTCTGAAACCGAATATTCTTGGCTGTAAAAGGGACTATCATGAGCCTGAATACCCGCATTTTTGAAGCGAGGAAAAAAGCTCACCTAACGCAACAGGATCTAGCGTCACGTCTTAATGTGACGAAAGCTGCTGTTTCAAGTTGGGAGCGTGGCACTTCGCCGCGTCAAGAAAAACTTGAGGCCATAGCCAAAGCAACAAACGTTTCTTATGAATGGCTCCTCATTGGGACTGAGCCGATAGGCGAGGACAGTGTTGTTTCGACACCAAACGGGATTATCTTGCCTAATATCGATTTTTCGACAAATAAGACAATTCCCGTTTATGGGCAAGCTGTAGCAGGAATAAACGGCGAGGTTGCTTTTGACGGTAAAAAGTTGTTTGAGGTGCCTTGCCCACCACAATTATTGAATCTGGATAACGCTTATGGCGTGGAGGTTGCAGGTGACACAATGTCCCCGCGCTATGAAGATGGTGAAATTGTTTATATCGATACATTGCGAAGAATAAAAAAAGGCGATTATGTCGTTGCTCAAATAATGATGAGGGAAGAGGATAGTTTTCCAACGGTATTCATAAAGCGCTTTATTCGCCATAATGAAAAAGAGCTGGTGCTTACACAATTAAATCCGGCGAAAGAACTGGTTTTTCC
This sequence comes from Bartonella sp. W8122, assembly GCF_016102485.1. NCBI lineage: Bacteria > Pseudomonadati > Pseudomonadota > Alphaproteobacteria > Hyphomicrobiales > Bartonellaceae > Bartonella > Bartonella sp. W8122. The sequence continues at coordinate 2,260,098 of NZ_JACFOO010000001.1, read as the reverse complement.
GCATCAACACGTTCTTTCAGTGCATTATATAGCTTTGGCAGGCGAAGGGCTTTAGAGGCGGTCTATCAATAGCTTTTGGTGCAGGAGTGGGGCATGAAAGAAGAGAAGAACAAAGAAATCGGCAATAGACTAAAAGCAGCGAGAAAAGCTGCCGGTTTTTCTTCTGCTATCGACGCCGCCGCTGCTCAGAGGATCAGTTATCCGACTTATGTCGCGCACGAAAATGGCACCCGCGGGATAAGCGGAAAAATGTTAGCGCTCTATGCAAAGCGGTTTGGTGTTACAACAGATTGGTTATTAAGCGGAAGAAAAGATGCTTTAACCGGTCACTATAAAAGAAAAATCGACGAAAAATTAAGTTTTATTATGGAAGCAACCGGCTGGAGGCAAGCTGATCTTGCAGAAAAGCTTTCTGTGACGCAAGCATGTGTCAGTCGGTGGTTTTCAGGAGCAGACCCACGTGGCGAGCATCGCGATAAAATAACTGAAATTTATAACAGGATTACTGGAAAAAGCGCGACTACAGAAAACACGAAAATCCCTTCAAAAAGCTATGTTCCTTTGATGGGATATGTCGGAGCAGGGGCAAAAATTGAACCGGATTTCGGAGAAATGCCATCCGACGGATTAGGTGTCATCGAGATTCCCTTTTCAATACCTGCTGATATGGTGGCTTTTCGGGTTCGTGGGGATTTGATGTTACCGGTTTATCGGGAAGGCCATATCATTATCGTATACCGAAACCAGACGAAGCCGCTTGAAGCTTTTTATGGTGAAGAAGCTGTTGTTCGAACAAGCGATGGTCGCCGTTTCATTAAAACGATTATGCGCGGTGCAGAAGGCGTCAATCTTATTTCGTGGAATGCCAGACCGATAGAAAACGTTACGTTGGAATGGATAGGGGAAATATTCGCAATTTTACCACGTCAAGTGTTGCGTTTATTGGTAGAAAGTTAGGCTAGAGGGCGGTTTAAAAAATGGGTGTAGAGCACACCCCTTGCTGACACTCTGTTATGAATGTGTAGGAGGAAATTTTGTCACAACCACAAACTTCTGAGGATTGGCGTGTGCGGCTGGCACAAAAAATCGAAGAGAGCGGCAAGTCAATGCGAGCGATTTCTCTCGCTTGCGGGAGAGCGGCCGGCTATGTTTTTTCGATTATGAAAGAAAAGAAAACCCCTACGGCCGAAACACTTGCGGAAATATGTGCAGAAGTGGGTACAAGTATTTCGTATGTATTGTATGGCTTTGATATTTCTGCCGAAGGAGAAGAATTTCTTGAGCTTTTTCCACGGGCTTCTCCAGACGTGCGCGCTGCAATCTTAACGCTTTTGCGTGCAACAACCGGCGCAAAATAAAAAAAGCTTTCCGCTCTTTGGAACTTTCCTCTAAAAACGATCGCAGAATAAACGATGCAGGATGTGGTCATTTCTCAGGGCTTTTGTGGCTCTGGACTAACGCTTCAACCATCGCAATGATCGCTTGCTGCCATTCGGGCGAAACAGAGTCAAACATAGCTAATAGGTGTTGTTTCCTGCTAACAGGGAAAATCGACGGCATCATATTGTCTGGCCATTTACCAAAAAAATCGACTATTTTCAAAAACTCATCTGCCTGCATTGAACGGGGTTCTTTGCCAGCCTCGGTGTTCAACAAGCGCGTTAATTGGGTCGGGGTTATCTCTAAAAAATCTGCCAGTTTTTTCATAGTTCCGCGCGGCATAGGCTTTAACTGGTCTTTCACCCACAATTTTATTTCATTTTGAATATCCATTTTATTTCGCGTATCCATTTCATTTCCCTGTCATCAAAATACAACCGTCGCCGCATTGTAAGATCTACCTTACAAGAAAAAATATGCGAAAAATAATTTTTGCTTTTGGTTGATGAACAGTTTGAATGTGCACATAGCCTACTTGAAATTGCATTGAATGCATGAAGAAGCAAGAGCCGATCCGTCATTACTTGGGCGCCAAGAATGTATGCGATGAAGCGCAACAATAAGCTATTTGTTATTGTCACAAGCGAATTGGCAAAATCTGCCAATGTTTCCGGAAACCGTTTTGCTTGGGAAAATATCAAGCCTTATCAAAAAGTCTGAAGAACTATTCGTGGGCAGAAAAGGTCATAGAGCTTGCATAAAAACTCTATCGTTCGAACCCGTACCGGTTTTCCATGATGCTGATGGTTTGCTGCGTTTAACGTTTTGTTTTTCGAGTTAAAAAGCTCATTACCACCGGTTTCCATTTTTTCCGGTTCCGGCCATTGCGCTTTATCTTAGACACAGAGCTGCCGCTATTCCCCAAATCCGTTTTAAAAGTTCACTCCCACCGTTTTCCGACTTTATAGGTTTCGGCCATTGCGCTTCATGTTAAACGCAGAGCTGCCGCCATTCCTCACTCCGATTTTTCATCCGAAAACACAAGTATTCAAAAATGCTGTTTTTTAAAAAACAGGTAATCGCGTGATTAGTGTCAAAAGCAATTATCTCCGTGCTGGAGGGAAGCTTTTCGGCATATAAGTGCCGGTCGGCTGATCGGTCAAAATCTCGTTTGGCCGCGAAGCATTGGATTGAGCAGTGGCAAGTTGTTCGGCCGCTTTTCCGGTTGCGGAATTCTCTCCGTTCTGGTTCAGAATTTCTTTGATATCGTTGAGTTCACTGTCAACCTCAGAAGAGGCTTCACCATCTTTCCCGAAATAGACATCAAGCATTTGGTCAACTTCTTTCGCCTTTTGTGAAGATGGGTCAGCCATTGCCTTGACAATGTCTTCCGCCTTCAAGCCTAATTTATCAAGGCCGAGCCGTTTAGTGATTCTATCCATAAATTCTTCATAACCTACCGGGTCTTGAGATTTCATGTAAGCCAATTTTTTGCCGATAAAATCGGCCAGACGTTTGAGATTTGCTCCACCTTTATCAAGATCAACGCCAACGCTCCTTGCTATTTCTTTCAGTATTTTTGCTTTGAATTCGCTTTTGCTCATACGGCTATTATCAAATACCGTAGCGCCAGCTATCTTGCTGCGGATTTTGTCATAGGTCGATTTTTCTTCCGCTTTCAAAGGAGAGCCTGTTTCTTTGGCTTTAAAAATCTGTTCCGTCGTCGTGGGAGCGCGTTTGGCCTGTTGTTCGACCTGATCAATTCTCTCTTGCAAGATTTTGACAGAAGCGAATTTCAAATTCTGGACCGGCGTCAGTGCCATGATAGTCTCTCCCACAATTTACTCGTGTTACAGTAGTCGGTTATATCAATCTGTTAATAGATCATGTATTATTAGATTATTATTTTACACGTTAATTTTTTGAAAGTAAAGTTTCAATATAGAACATGAAATTCCTGCGCCGGCATTGAAGTTAAAAACAACATATCGAGAGAAATGTTTAACTCTGCTGGAAGATTGCGAAAATCTATTTCGCCAAAAGTTTAACCGACACTATTTTTTTGAATAAAAACAGAAGGCCAGAAAGCCGCTTTCCAAAAGCATCAGGATAATTTCGAGAATATCAATCAAAACATAATGTTAAGGAATGTCTGAATGGAAATGAAAAATTGCTTTTTGTGAAAGAGGGAGCAGTGTTGAAAGGCGAGGTCAATTGCCAGAACACAGTTTTATGGGCGAAACCTTGTCAGCTCACGGGCAGATTTCATCCGGTTACACAATTTTGATGGAGCACAATTATTTTTCATTGAATAGAAGAAAAACTGCCCACAATTTACCATTTTTACCGCACATGACATGAGCAGAAGTCGATCGTCATAAATTTGGCAGGAATTTTTCAGAAGTTCGTTTTTGTTTATCTTATTGAAACTGTTCATTGCTTAAATGGCATGGCATAGTTTTCTCTGAAGGGTTATCAAGAGTGGAATCGGTTGTCGTGATATTGATATTGCTGGTCGCTGTTATCATCAGCGGCGCAATATCGCGCGCGCTTCCATTGCCCATTCCGTTACCGCTTATCCAGATTGCTGTTGGCGCGGTGGTTTCTCTTGCTGGCGACATGGGCGTAAAATTGCGGCCGGAAATGTTTTTCCTTCTGTTTTTACCGCCGCTTTTATTTCTTGACGGCTGGCGCATCCCGAAAGACGGTTTGAAGCGCGACCGCTGGACAGTGCTTGAAATGGCACTCGGGCTTGTTGTCTTTACGGTTTTGGGGGTCGGCTTTTTCACCTATTGGATGATTCCGGCCATGCCGCTTTCGGTCGCTTTTGCGCTTGCTGCCATTGTTTCACCAACCGATCCTGTGGCCGTTACAGCAATTGCCAAACGCTCTCCTATCCCGAAGCGCCTGATGCATATTCTGGAAGGTGAATCCCTGTTGAATGATGCGTCCGGTCTGGTCAGTATGCGCTTTGCTGTGGCAGCCGCCATGACCGGCTCCTTTTCGCTCATTGCGGCTTTCGGAACCTTTTTGTGGACAGCCGTTGCCGGTCTTATTATCGGTGCGGCAACCACCTTCTGTGTCACTTGGGTGAGCAATTTCTGGAACAATAAATTCGGCGAGGAAACAGGTTCACATATTCTCATAAGCCTGCTTATTCCTTTTGCCGCCTATCTTGCCGCCGAACAGGTGGACGCATCGGGAATCCTTGCCGCCGTTGCCGCCGGTATTTCTATGAGCTTTACCGAAGACAGTTTGCGCAATCTTGCTTTAACGCGCATTCGCAGACTTGCTGTCTGGGACACTGTGCAATTTGTTGCCAATGGTGTCATCTTTGTTATTTTGGGTGAGCAACTTCCCCATATTGTGAGCGGCGCGGCAATCGTGGTTCAGGAAACCGGACACCACGAACCGATCTGGCTTGTGGCCTATGTCATTTTAATCAATCTGGCACTCGCCTTACTCAGATTTATCTGGGTTTGGGTCTCTTTGCGTTTTACACTTGCACGTGCTTATCGGCGCGGCTTCAAACCTTTCGTGCCAAGTTGGCGGCTCGTTGCTGTGACATCGCTTGCCGGTGTTCGCGGTACGGTCACCCTTGCCGGTGTTTTGACCTTGCCGCTTTTTCTCCCCGACGGTTCGCCTTTTCCCGCCCGCGACCTTGCAATATTCCTTGCCACCGGCGTCATTCTGATTTCGCTTGTCATGGCAAGTGTTTCTTTGCCATTCCTCCTCAAAGGTCTGGAATTGCCGCCCGAACCTTCCCACCAGAAGGAAGAAGAGCGCGCCCATATTGCGGCTGCCGAAGCGGCTATCAAAGCGGTTGAACAGGCGGTGCACAATTGGGGTGAAGGCCGCAGCGATGCCGACCTTTATACAAGTGCGGGTGCGCGTGTCATGGCGAACTATCGTGATAGATTGGCCGACCAGAATATTTCGGATGCCGATGCGATCAACACGCACAAGATTGCCGAAATCGAGCGGCGTTTGCGCCTTGAAGCTTTGAAAGCCGAACGCCAAACCTATTTTGCTTTTGGTCGTCGTCACCAGCTTTCGGAAGAAACAACTGCAAAATTGATCCGTGAAGTTGATCTTCTGGAAACCCGTTTTTCAAATGGCTAAGGAACACATTTTGGAACCGGCTTATTGCCCGGCCTTTCCAAACCGGTAGGGCGGAAGTGTGCGGCCTAAATGGTAGAAAAGACTAGCCTAAAAAGAACAGCCAAAAACAGAAAGCAGAGTTCAAGATTTTTTGGCTTTTCCGCTTGTTAGCCGCAAGCCACCAGTCAACACAGCGAGTAAAAAACAGATTGTGCCGCACCACAAAGCATAGCGCGAGCCGTAATGGGAAGAGACAATCAGGAAGAATGCAACAAGTGTGCTTCCCACCGATTGGCCGATAAGCCTGGCTATGCCCATAATACCACCGGCAGCGCCACTTCTGTCGGCAGGGGCGGAAAGCATGATAACGCGCTGGTTGGGCGCATTGAAAAAGCCCATGCCGCATCCGCACACCATCATGCAGATCACAATCACAAAAATCGGCGTTCCCTCGCCAAGTAGGCTTAACGAAAACATGCCGCTTGCGCATAAGAGCATGCCGATCGCAACAAGCAAAACCGGTGAAAAATGGTCGGAAAGCCGGCCGGTAAAGGTTGAGGTGAGTGCCGCAAAAGCCGGCCACGGCGCAATCAGAAAGCCGGTGGCAAACTGGCTTTTATGCATCAACATCTGGAACGAAAAGGGAAGCGCCACAAAAGCAATCCCTTGCGCGATAAAGGCAAAAAGAACAGCAAGAATGGAAAGGGTAAAAATCCGCGAGGAAAAGAGATCGAAGGCCAGAAATGGCGCAGGGTGGTTTTTTTGGCGAATGATAAGGGCAAAAATGGCAACAAATGAAACGACAAAGGTCGGAATAATCATGGAAAGCGGCTGGCGGTGTGCACATTCGCCAATGCCGAAAATGAGCGCGGCAAAACCGATGCCGCAAAAACAGGCGGCAAGATTATCAAAACGATAGTGGCTCAAAGGCGTTTTAGGGAGTGAATGGAAGGAAATAGCAAGCGCCACAAGGCCAAGTGGAACATTCATCAAAAACAGCCAGTGCCAGGTGGTAAACCACAAAATAAGCGAGGCGAGTGTCGGCCCCAAAGAAAAGCCTACCCCCATGCAAATGGCATTGATACCAAGCCCGACACCCAGTTTCTGCGGCGGAAAGGTAAAGCGGATAAGAGGAAGGTTGGTACTCAATATTCCGGCCGCACCAATACCTTGCAAAATGCGTGCGCCAACCAGTGTTGGAAGCGACCATGATAGCCCGCAAAGAAGCGAGGCGAGGGTGAAAACCAGAAGCCCGACAATGAAAATAATGCGAAAGCCGATCACCTCGCCAAGGCTTGCGAAGGGAAGAGTCATTGCAACCATGGCGAGAAGATAGGCTGTCACCGCCCAAACGGTTGAAGCTTCGCTGGTTTTGAATTCCTGTGCAATTGTGGGAAGGGCGGTATTGGTAATGCCGGTGTCGATCATTGCCATGATAACGCCGAGGCAAATCGCAAAAATAGCGGTCAATTTATAGGATTTTGTCACTTCAGCATTTCTATTCACGTGCGATGTCTCTTTAACAATGCGGACTTCAACCTTGTGTCAGCCGTCTTTCCGGCCAAGCTTTTTGCCCCCCACGACTATAAACATGAATAGGCTCTAAAAGCATAAGAATATTTTTGTGAAGAAAATCATTCCAACACATTTTTCAGGCAATTGTTTTTGCCCTTATTTTTTTCTTACGTTTTATTGTTCTTCGACCGTTTTATTGATTTTTCCCTATTTATTCTTTTTTACCCGTCTTTTCGGCTTGATGGTTTTGATTTCTTTGACCGGTCGCTTTTTCTAAGTTTTTATCTCTAACACCCTCCAATGTTTTCGGGTGGCAGAGTTTTTTAAAAAAGCCGATTTAGCGATAATAAACGGCGATTTTCTGCCCGTCTATATCTTTGACTTTGATGTCGATATCATAAATTGCCGAAAGGATTTCATCTTTCATGACATTTTCGGGCGTACCGGAATAAACGAGTTTTCCTTCTTTCAAAGCAATGATGAGGTCGGAATAGCAGGAGGCGAAATTGAGATCATGCATCACCATAATAATGGTTTTTCCCAATTCGTCTGCCGCATTGCGAAGTCGCTTCATCATTGAAACGGCATGGCGCATATCAAGATTGTTCAATGGCTCGTCAAGCAGAATATAATCGGTATTTTGAGAAATCACCATGGCAACAAAAGCGCGTTGTCTCTGCCCCCCCGACAATTCGTCAAGAAAACGTTTGCGATAGGGGTCAAGCCCAAGATAGCTTATGGCATTATCGACAAATGTCTTGTCTTCTTTGGTCAAGACACCATGCGAATAGGGGTAGCGGCCGAAGCTTACAAGATCTTCTACGGTAATGCGCGCTGTGAGGGTGTTTTCCTGTCGCAAAATAGAAAGCCGTTTGGCAAACAAGGCCCCTTTGGCCTTTGTCACATCAATTCCGTCAACGGTAATTTTTCCCTTTGTGATCGGCAGCAGGCGACTTATCATAGTTAGAAGCGTTGATTTACCCGCACCATTGGGGCCGATAATCGAAACCATTCCGCCTTTCGGGATTTGAAGCGACAAATCCTCGATAATGCTATTGTCGTCATAGCTTTTGGATACATGGCTAATTTCAATCATCTCAATTTTCCCTTGATAAGCAGGGTCAAAAACACAATGCCGCCAACAAATTCGATAATAAAGCTCAACCGGCTTGCCATATTGAAAAGCTGTTCAAGAATGAACTGGCCGCCGACAAGGAAAATAATCGAAAGCAGAATGGCAACCGGCAACACGCTCATATGTTTGGCAGTCGGTGTAAACTGGTAGGCAAGGCTTGCAACCAGAAGGCCGAAAAAGGTGACCGGCCCCACAAGTGCAGTTGAAATGGCAACCATAATCGAAACCAGCACAAGAATGCGTGAGACGGCCTGTTTATAATCGACACCGAGATTGATTGCCATATCGCGGCCTAACGCCAGCACATCGAAAAGATAGCGCATACGCCAGCCGATCAGCGAAACAATCACAACAATAATCACTGCAATGCCAATGAGATTGGTATTGAAGCGGTTGAAATTGGCAAACATTACATCGGTGAGATTGACTGCTTCATCGGGGTTCAATTGCAGTTGCAACAACATGCGCAAGCTGAAGAACAGGCCGCCAAACACAACGCCGATCAAAAGCGTCATGTGTAGCCCTTTGATGGTTCCGGAAAAGAGCCATGTGAAAAGGCTTGTCGAAAACAGTGTGAGAATAAGTGCCACAGCGATGAAACGTACTTCGTCGCTTACCCCGTAAATAACGGTCGAGCCGACAAAATAAACCACCACCGTCTGGATGAGGATATAAAGCTGGTCAAACCCCATAATCGAGGGGGTAAGAATGCGGTTGTTGGAAACCGTCTGGAAAAGCACCGTCGAGACAGCAATGGTATAGGCAATCAGAATAAGCGAAACGAGTTTTCCCAAACGGAACGGCCAGATCACAACCGACATATTCCATGAAAGATAAAGCGCAATAAAAATGGCAGCAACAACACCAAGACCGATGACAAGCGGCAGTGTCGAGCGGATTTTTTTTGATTGTTTGGGTTTGATGAAGTTCAAATCTGCGGAACCGGAGCCGGTAATCGCTGTTTTGAAAGAATCCGCTTCTTTGGTGCTGATAAAGCCGGATTGAACAGCTGCATTTTCCCTATTTGCTTTCTTCCTTGCTTGCCCGTCTGTTTCCTTGCCCGCGTCTTTTTCTAAATTCTTGCCTAAATCCCTGTCGGTTTCCTTGTCTAAATCCTCGGTCGGGATGTTGACTTCGGCTTTCTTGTTCAGGATGTTGACTTCGGCTTTCTTGTTCAGGATGTTGACTTCGTCAAGGCCTGCCTCGCCAATTCCGGCTTCGCCAATATCTTTTTCGTCAATTTCTGCTTCGACAATATCCGCTTTAACAGAAGCATTTTTTTGTTCATCCGGCGTGCTGGCATCGGTTTCGATAATTTCTGTTTTCGTGAAATTATCCTCGCCAATTGCAGTTTCGATTTGATCGGTTTCAAGAAGGCCGGCTGTAGCAATACCGGGCTCAACCGCATTTGTTTCGGTGACGCCCTTTCCGGTAGGTTGTGGTTTCTCACCTTTGAGAGCGGGCTTTTTATTGTCCGGTGTTTTTCTAACCAAGGCGCTTTCTCCATTTCAAGAGAAGTGCAATGAAAAGCACACTGCCAAGAACCCCCATAATGGTTCCAACCGGTATTTCTGCCGATTTGCTCATCAACCGGCCGAGAATGTCGCAGGTAAGCACCAGTCCCGCACCGGTTATCATGACAAAAGGTGCTGTGCGGCGCATATTGTCGCCCATGACGATAGAGACGATATTGGGCACAACTAGGCCGATAAAGGGAATCCGCCCGACGGTGCAGATAACGGTTGCCGTTATCATGGAAATAATGACAAGGCCGAAAAGCATCACTTTTTTATAATCAAGGCCGAGATTACTTGAAAAATCTTCGCCAAAACCGGCAACGGTAAAACGGTCGGCCGCAAGATAGGCAACAAGGCAAAGCGGCAACGACAGCCATAATAATTCATATTTGCCTTCAACCACCATGGAAAAGCTGCCAAAAAGGTAGGATTGCAGCGAAGGCAACAGCATTTCCTGATCGGCAATGCCATTTGTAAGCGCACCAATCACATAGCCGAGCATGATACCCGTTAGCGGCACAATCAACACGGATTTAAGCGGTATTTGCCGCAATAAAAACATGAAAATGAGCGAGCCGAAAAGCGCAAACAGGGCGGCCACCAGCATTTTTAAAATCACATCAAGACCGGGGGCAAATATCATCACCACAAGGATGCCGAGCGAGGCCGATTCAACGGTTCCGGCTGTTGAAGGTTCAACAAAACGGTTCCTTGTCAGCATTTGCATAATCATGCCGGCAAGGGCAAGAGAAGCGCCTGAAAGAATAAGCGCAATGGTGCGCGGAACACGGGTTTGGAAAAATACAAGAAAGCTGTGCTCGTCACCGGCAAGAAGGCCGGAGAGGGTAACACTGGAAAACCCCAGAAACATACTGATAATCGACAGGACGATAATAACCGTTATGCCAATAATAAGAGCGCGCACTTCAATCTTTACCCGATTAAAAAACACCAGAAGCCGGCAGACCAATCTGCTGCTTCCGATGTTTAAGCGTTAAAGCTGAAAACAATCAACCCGTTTCATGACTTTTCAAGTCAACAACAGGCTAAATGCTTATTTTGCTTTGGAAAATACGTCATCAAGTTGATCGGCTGTCTCATGAAGACCCGAAAGTCCGCCGCCGATAAGATACCAGTTTTGCGGGTCGAGATAAACGATATGCTTGTTCTCGGCTGCTTTGGTTTTGTTGATGAGGGCATTATCAAGCAATTTTGCTGCCGATTCCCCTTCGCGGCCAATCGCTGCATCACGGTCGATCACAAAGAGCCAGTCGGGATTGGTTTCCAAAATGAATTCGGGTGAAATCATCTGCCCGTGATTGCCCACTTCCAGTTTGTCGTTCGCCGGTTTGACACCGAAACCGGAATGCAGCAGGCCGAAACGCGACCCCGGCCCGAAGGCGGAAATTTTGCCACCGGTGGTCAGAACAAGAAGGCCTGTTCCTTTGTCAGCCGAAACTTTCCTTACCTCTTCAAGCTTTTTGTTAAGGCTGTCGATTTCGTCTTTTGCTTCTTTCTGCTTATTAAAAATCTGGCCCAAAATTGTCACATTGCGATCAACATCGGCAAGATATTGTTTATTGTTGACGGACAAATCGATTGTCGGGGCAATTTTTGCAAGATCGTTGAATTTCGGTGCCGAACGGTCGGCAATAATAATAAGATCAGGCTTCAGGCTTGCCACTGTCTCGTAATTGGGTTCAAACAAGGTTCCGACCTTGGTGTATTTTGCATCATTATACTGCTCGAGATATTTCGGCTTTATCCCTTCCGGCACACCCACAATATTATCAATTTTTAACCGGTTCATATTGTCGAGCGTGGCAAGGTCGAACACCACAACCCGTTTCGGATTATCGGGAATAGAGGTTTCACCGGCGGCATGTTTGATGACAACATCGGCACTTGCCGGTGATTGAAATGACAAAACGGAAGCCAGTGCACCAAAAAGCAGTGCGGCGAGAGTATTACGTCTATTAATCATTTTTACCTCATTTCTTTTCGACTGGTTGAAGGGAGTTTGTGGGGAAATTTTTGTTGTTTGAAATTTTTCGCATTCAACGCGAAGTGCAGACAGTCTTTGATCGCAGGCGAAAGCATTGTGCCGTGGTTTTTATCGGAAAAGCTGTAATATGTGTTGTCAACTGCCTTTGTCTTTCTCAAAATCTCTGAAACATCTTTGCCATTCGGGCCGGAATGTAAATCCTTAACCGGCTTTTTATTCGATTCAGTCACATTCTTATGATGGGTTTTAATGCCCGATGTTTCAATCAATAGTCGTGATTTAAAACCCTCCGGCTTGTTATAGGCGGCAAGTTTTTCCATAAATTCATGCCCGTTCCACCAGATAGACGGGTCGGCAGCGCAATAGGTAGAAAAACCGTGACTTTCGGCCGATAAAAAACTCTTCATCACAAAAAGCCCGCCAAGCGAATGGCCAAAGAACGTGACATTGGCGCGATTGACCGGCAATTCCATCAGTATTTCCGGTAAAATCTTTTTTTCGATAAGGCTGCGAAATTCTTCTTCACCGCCGGTTTTCGGCGCTTCCATGCTTTCTCGAAGCGGAATTTTATCGGCCGGTGCATAAGAGGTGAGGTCATAAAAGCGGCGTTTCACAATCTCTTTTTTCTCGTCGGTGGAATAGCCGATTGCCACAATTACGGCATCGGGTGCTTGCCTGATTGCGGGCTTGAATGTCGTGTTGCCATCAAGGAGTAAAACAAGCGGAAAGCCCTCTCTTGGTGCCGGCTTTTCCGGAACAGCGATAAACAGGCGATAGCGCCTTATCTCGCTGTTTTCGTGCCTCTTTCCGGCCTTGATTGTTTCTTCGCTTGTTGCCTGTGCGGTGTTTGTCCCTTGATCACTTTTTTCATCAGCATTTTCAAGCACGGCGCTCTCAGAACCGTTATTTTCGGCGCCATGAAACCCGACGCTTGGATTCATTTTACCCGAATTTTCCCCGCCGGTTTTTGTCGGGCTTTCTGCTTTGTTTTTCTTTTCATCTTCTTGGTTGCCAGCCGGATTTTGCGCTTCTTCAGTTGGTAACAAAGCAATATTTCCATCCATCAAGGCAATTTCTATATCTTTGGTGAGGATGCGCATTTTTCCTGTGTTTTTGTTTGTCACATTTGCAAAACCACAGGAAAGGCCGAAAAAAAGGCCGGCAACAACAAGAGCAGACATCTTCAAGCAGGAAAATGACAAACGGGACAATGACACGCGGGAAAGTGAAAATCGGGAAAATGGCGGGGCTTGCAAGCTGTAAGCGTCCGCCCGTTGTGCCCGAATATCCCCTGCCTTTTCAGCCGGAACAATTCCCGCCCTTTCTCCCGTAACAATTCCCGCCCGTTCAGCCGGAACAATTCCCGCTCTTTCTCCCGTAACAATTCCCATTCTTTCTACCCGAACATTTACCCCCTGTTTTTCCCTCACAAAGCGGGGGCTTGAAATAAACCGGCGTGTTCCGAAGAAGCAGCTTTCCAAACTTCGGGCTTCCGCCAAATTTTCAAGTTTTGCCAAAGCCAAAGATTTTTCACGAACAAAAACAATTGCCTGAAAAAGAGCGTTTTCCAGAGTTAAAGAATTTGTCGGAGCAAAAACATTCTTTGTAAAAAGACCATTTGCCGGAAACAGGGAAGGCCGGTTTTTAAAAAACCGGCACATGATGTTTTTGATGTTTTTCATCAAACGCGAACTTTCAAAATTGATCCTGTCCTTCAAGAGTTCATCACTCTGTTCATCCGGGCTTTAAAATTGCGAGTTCATGCTCAACCAGAGGCGTCGGCCTTCCACCACATCATTGAACTGGTCAACACCCACACGCTTGTCAAACAGGTTGTAGATTGCGGCATTCAGTTTGACATTTTCGGAAAAAGCGTAAGAACCGCCAATATCGAAGGTGACATAATCATCATATTCACGGCCGACAATTTTGCCGTCTTTGTAAACCGCCTTACCGGCACTACCAGTTCTAAAACCCGCATTGGTTTCCTTGCCGTGATAGGTTGCAGCCGCAAAACTTTCGAGCTTTTCAATCGGTGTTTGCCATTCGGCACGCAGATTGGCCATGTGTTTTGGCGTTCTTGCCAAAGGCAGCCCCTCATAATCGCCGCTCTTTTGTTCGGAATGGGTGTAGGTATAGTTGGAACGGATAGTCAAAACATCAATCGGTTTCCATGAACCGGTAAGCTCCACCCCTTGCATCACAGCATCGTCGATATTGAGGTTTTCATAAAGCACATAATTCGGGTCAACCGACCATTCAACCGGATTGCCATTGCTATCCAGAACCTGCCGGTTGGTGATTTTGTCTTTGAAATCGGTGTAGAAATAGGTTGCCCCCAATTCGAGATTATCAAGATTGTCCCAAATGGCAGAAAATTCATAAGAGGTACTTTTTTCCGCTTCCAGATTGTCGGCACCGACAATCACACCGCAGCGGTTGCGCCCTTTCGGGGGATTGCGCCCGTAAAAGCAATTACCACCTCCGGTTGTATAAGCATATCCGGGTGCAATTTCACGAATTTCCGGTGCTTTGAAGCCGGTTGAAACACCGCCTTTGAAAACCAGATTGTCGGTGGCATGCCAAACAGCATAACCGCGCGGGCTCCAATGTTCGCCATAAATCTGGTGGTGGTCCATACGCACCCCGCCGGTTAGCGAGAATGTATCTGTGAGCCACCATTCATCTTCGGCAAAACCGGCCCATTGTTCGATGGTAAATTCTTCATCAAGTCCGGTGCGCATACCGGGGTTCTGGTCGGTCAATGCCCCTCGGTTGAATTGCCCGCCGGTTACCAATGTGTGGCGGCCAAAAATGTCGAACGGGGTGGTAAATTTGCCATCGACAACGGTGTTTCGTATTTCCGGCGAACGCAAATTGGCAACATAATCGTGGGTCGGGCTGTCCCATGTGTAATTGGTGCGGCTTGCGGTTTCCTGCAACACGGAAAAATCGGCGGTGGTAAAGCCGTAACGGCCGGTATAGCCGACAACCCAATGGTCACGATCATTCTTGTTATAGGTGTCAACAGGTGCGCGGCTGATATTTTCGGTTCGCTCGATATTGTGGCCCACCGAACTATAGCGGCGCAATCTCGTGTGACCGGCTTCAAAGGTGAGGTCATTGTTTTCGTCCGGTGTTACGGTAACCTTGCCGGTAATGTCGATTTCCTTTTTCTTCGGCGTACCGGAAATAATATCATCTTCCTCGCGTCCCAAACCTCTTCCCCAAAGCTGCATTCCCACAACATCGGGCGCCACAGGGCCGCCGACATAATAGCTTCCTTGAGCGGTATTGCCGAATTTGCTGTACTGGTTTGCCGTACCGTCAATGGTAAAGGAACCGGTCCATTTGTGCGGCACTTTGCGGGTGATAATATTGATAACACCACCCATTGCATCCGAACCGTAAAGCGACGACATCGGCCCGCGCACAACTTCAATCCGTTCGATTGCGGCAGCCGGCGGAATGAAACTCTGCTCGAAACCGGAATTGCCATTGGTGCGTGCTTCACGCGTGCTCTGACGTTTGCCGTCAACCAGAATAAGCGTATAGGCACCGGGAAGCCCGCGAATGAAGATATCCTGTTCGGCCGCTGTCCCCGTCACAGCAACACCTTGAACATTCCTCAAGGCATCGGTCAAATCACGGAACGACCCTTTTTCGATTTCCTCGCGCGGGATCACCGAAATACTGGCCGGTGCATCTTTCACATTCTGCTCGAAGCCGGTCGCACTCACCACCACTTGGCGTAACATTGTACCTTCATCGGCAAGTGGAGCGGGATTATCAGCCGAAGCAGCGGAATTCGAAGCGGCTTCTCCGGTTTCAGTTGCCGCCTTTTCCCCCGTCGCGTTTTGCTTTTTCTTCGCAAGAGAGGGTTTGCTCTGTTTGCCATTTTTGGCAATTTTGACCTCGTTATTGACGGTCTCGGCAAAGGCTGCGCCATCAAAAAATAGGCTCGTTGAAAAAAAACTGCTGCAAGCAAGTGCAACCAACATTTTTCGGCTTGCGTTGAAACCTTTTGCCCCCGAGAGGCTTTCACCCGCACTGAATTCTTTCCCCCGACCGCTTTCGTTTTCCGCTCTGAAGCTTTGGGCAGCCATGTTTTGGTGGCTTTTCAAAATTTTCTTTTCCGTCATCACATTCTGACAAGCCGAAAATCCCTGATCGTCTGAAAAATGTTCTCCTTCACCGTACCCGATCGACATACGCAATCCCTCGAATTTTAAAGTTGATAAAAAAGGTATAGATTGAGAAACAGTTAAAAAAATATTTAAACCTAATGTCAACACTCAAGTTTTAGAATAGTTCAAAATTTCAGTAAAACGTGTTGAATAATAATCACTTAGAAACGAAAAAAAATAAATCGTTAAAGCACAGAACACAACTTCCGGCATGTGGAAAGTTTTTCATTTATCGTACTACTATTTATTTATATGGGTGAAATAAAATATATTTTCGAATCGCTAAGGGAACGATCGTTATATTTTTGATCAGACACGAAATTCACTCGACAGAATAACTGTTATCTTGTTGAAATATTATGAACGACAATGAGGAAAAATAAAAAAAGGCGAGAAAATCGGAGATAAATTTAAAGAAAGTCCATGAAAAGAGCCGAAGAATTTAAATCTCTATAATCCGGCATTAAACCGGCATGATCCGTTCTTTCCCGTTCTTGTCAGCCAAAATCAGGGCTTTGCTTGCCGCAAGTTTGCAAACGAACACTTGATTCAATCGGTTACGATTTGGCTTTTAAAAAACAGGCGGGCAGAACAGAAAAATATGAAGCGGCTTTTCAAAGTTTGAATTTCCAAAAAAATCCAATTTCCAAAAAGCCCGAATTTTTAAAAAAAACGGTTTTAAAAAACTGCTTTGGTTTTATGCACGCCCGCCGAAGGCAGTAGGCCCTCGATGGGTGATTTTCATTTCTGGCAAGAAACTTTGTAACAGTTTCCAAGGAAAACAAGAAACTTTGTCACACTTTTCAAGGAAACCTGCGTCATTTACCCCAAAGGAGTCTATTCAAGCGTCGTGCCGGTCTTTTTAGCATTTTATAATTTCAGCATTTTATGAAATGCAGAAGTGTGATGAAGTACAAGGTTTTGGAATTCAGCTTTCTTTATTTTCCTTTATATTGCTCATCGGTCACTTCTTCCATCCAGTCGGCACTTTTGCCATCCACTGTTTCCTGTATGGCATAATGTGACATTGCGGTGTCGGGGCAAGCACCATGCCAATGTTTTTCACCCGCTTCAAACCAGACAATATCACCGGCAAAAACTTCCTTCACTTCTCCATTTTCGCGGCCGATAAACCCGCGCCCGAATGTGATAATCAGAGCCTGCCCCTTCGGGTGCGTGTGCCAATGCGTGCGTGCTCCGGGCTCGAAGGTGACATGACCGGCAAGAAGGTTTGACCCATGATGCGGGTCGATTGCCGGATCAAGTCTCACCCGACCGGTAAAAAATTCTTCCGGAACTTTGCCGGAAGGGCGGCTGCCACTTCTTTTAATTTCCATTGTTTTTCTTCCCTGAAATGTGGTTGGTTATGAATTCCGGCTTTGCTTTGGAATGGCTGTTTCAGCGCGCTGCCAACAAAAACATTTTCCCAAACATTCTTCCAAACGTTCTTTGAAAGCGCATGAATATTATTGGTTGAAAGCGCATGAACAGTACCCGCAAAAACACTTTTCCAAACAGTCTTTGAAAGCGCATGAACATGATTGGTTGAAAGAGCAGGGGCTTTGCCGGTTAGCGCTTTTGCTCGCTCGGTCAAGCCAAGCGCCAACAAGTTTTGTTGTGAAAAGGGGCTTGTCATGAGCAGGGCTTGTTGTGCGCCCCGCTTTCGAGTTTAAAACCTTTTTCCGGAATGAAGGCTCCCGGACAATAAGGTTTTCAGAATGAGGCCATGTCGATGACAAAGCGGTATTTCACATCGCTTTTGAGCATGCGTTCATAAGCCTTGTCGATTTCCTGAGCTTTGATGAGCTCGATATCGGCGGTAATGTTGTGTTTGCCACAAAAATCCAGCATTTCCTGTGTTTCGGCAATGCCGCCAATGCACGAACCGGCAAACGAACGACGTGCCATAATGAGGTTGAAAACGCCAACCGGCAAAGGTTCGGCCGGTGCACCGACCTGCACCAATGTGCCATTGACTTTAAGAAGGTCGAGATAAGCGTCGATATTGTGCTTGGCCGCAATGGTGTCGATAATCAAATCAAGCGTTTTTGCAGCTTTTGCGAGGTTCTCGCTGTCGCGTGTCAAAACCACATGATGGGCACCAAGACGACGCGCATCGGCTTCTTTGGAAGGCGAGGTGGTAAGCATCGTCACATCGGCCCCCATAGCGTGGGCAAGTTTCACCGCCATATGGCCCAAACCGCCAAGACCCGCAACACCCACTTTCATTCCTTTTCCCGCTTTCCAGTGGCGCAAGGGCGAATAGGTGGTAATGCCTGCGCAAAGGAGCGGTGCTGCTCCTGCAAGATCAAGATTTTCCGGTACCGACAAAACAAAATTGTCGTTCACCACAATGCGTTTGGAATAGCCGCCGAACGTATAACGGTCTTTTCCGGTCTCAGGGTCTGGGCTGTTATAGGTAAGGGTGTTGCCTTTTTCGCAATATTGTTCAAGTCCGGCGCGACAGCAATCGCACGTTCCGCAGGAATTGACCATGCAGCCCACACCCACCGTGTCGCCTTCTTTGAAACGGGTTACTTTTTTGCCCACGCGGCGCACCTTACCGACAATTTCATGACCTGGCACACAAGGATAAAGTGTGCCCGCCCAGTCACTGCGCGCGGTGTGAAGGTCGGAGTGGCAAACGCCGCAATAGCGAATTTCAATGTCCACATCATGGTCAAGCGGGTCACGCCGCTCGAATGTGAAAGGATGGAATGTCTTATCAGGGCCGTCAACGGCAAATGCATCACATGTAAACATATAGGAAATGTCCTTTGAATAGTTGTTTTACTATCGGTTTTGCTTCATTTTTGCTTTGTTATTTTCCGGTTTTTGCTATCGTTTTTTACGTCTCCGGTTTTTTAAAAAGCTCAAGCGGCGGTATTTCATCCGAAATTGAAATCATCCGGTTTCATCCTCTTTCCTTGCACAAGCAATCATTCGCCTTTTCTAGCGGTTTTAAAAACGCAATTCTTGTTTAAAAAATTCCGCTCTTTTTAAAAAATCCGGTTTCCCCAAGAAAATGACGGTCAAGAATGAAACGGTTTAACCGCAAATAGAAAGCGTCAATTCTATTTCCGGTTGTTTCGGGTTCAATTCTTTTTCCTGTTAATAACAACTATATTCTTCAAGACGATTTTGATAAGCTCTATCAAGATCATTGGGCTTATGAATTTTTTTCATAAAAGCCGACAAGTAGAAAACAATCGAGCGGCAAAACAGAAAGTGGAAAAATGGCAAAAGTGGCTTTTATCGGTTTAGGTGTAATGGGTTACCCTATGGCAGGGCATTTGAAAAAAGCCGGCCATGATGTGACGGTTTATAACCGCACGGCAAAAAAGGCGGAAAAATGGGTAGAGGAGTTTCACGGCAAAAAAGCCGATACACCGGCAGAAGCGGCAAAGGGGCAGGATATTGTTTTTGCCTGTGTCGGCAATGACAATGACATAAGAGAAGTCACAACCGGCAAAAATGGCGCATTCAAGACAATGGTAAGGGGAAGCGTTTTTGTCGACCATACGACAGATTCGGCAAAGGTTGCCCGCGAGCTTGAAGGGGAAGCGGAAAAATGCGGTATCGGTTTTATCGACGCGCCGGTTTCGGGTGGTCAGGCCGGTGCCGAGAACGGCAAACTCACCATTATGTGCGGTGGTGAGAAGGACATATTCGAAAAAATTGCCGATGTTATGAAAGCCTATGGCATTTCGGTAAAGCGGCTGGGAAAAAGCGGTAGCGGGCAATTGTGCAAAATGGTCAACCAGATTTGCCTTGCCGGTGCTGTTCAGGGGCTTGCCGAAGGGCTTGCTTTCGGTAAAAAAGCCGGTCTTGATATGAACGAGGTTCTTGATGTCATTTCCAAGGGGGCGGCCGGTTCATGGCAAATGTCGAACCGCGGCACAACGATGGTTGAAGGCAAATTCGATTTCGGCTTTGCTGTTGACTGGATGAGAAAAGATCTCGGCATCTGCCTTGATGAAGCGCGCTCTAACGGCGCGGTTTTGCCGGTCACTGCTTTGATCGACCAATTTTATGCCGATATTCAGGCAGAAAATGGCGGCCGGCTTGATACATCAAGCCTGATCAAGCGGCTCCCGCAATAATCTTGATACATCAAGCCTTATCAAGCGGCTCCCGCAATAGTCTCGTGACAGTCATTCATCTGCTGCAATTGGCTGCGAGGCATTCCGGTGAATGCGCTGCGCTTTCATTGCCGGTCAACTAACAAGCCGCCTGCTTTGCCTGAACCATTCTTGCAAGCGGCGGCTTTATTCGCCGTTTGAACCCGCGCGGCAAAATCGGCCGGTTCAACACCCATGCGTATTTCATTGAAAGCGTGGGTCGAAGAGAAGAATCCGGGGCGTGAACCCAATTCCGGAAGCTCCAAATGTGCCAAAACAAGAACGTTCCTGCCTTATTTCATTGAGTGGTGGTGCGGGCTTTCAAGGTTGAACCGCGAACAATCAATTTGCTTTTCAAAACGGTTTGCAGCACCGGTTTTAGCGGGTTTTCAAGCCTTTCCATCAAACAATGATAGGCTTCGCGGGCAATGTCGCCAACCGGCTGGGCAATGGTGGTAATGCCGTTAAAAACAAGGTCCATCCACGGTTCGTCATCAAAGGCGGCAAAAGCCAGTTGATCGGGCACAACAATACCGGCTTTTTTTAAAAATGCCGCCGCTTTTAAAGCGAGACCCCCATTGGTGACAATGAGCGCATCGCTATCGGGATTTTTTGCAAGCGCATTTTTTAAAGATTTCGCCAAATTATCTTTTCCGTGTTTTACGGCTACACTTTCACCTGAAAGGTGAAGCGCCCTGATTGCGTCATCAAAGCCTTTTTGCCGTTCAAAACCGGTCCGGCTATCCGCTCCGTAAAGGCAAAGAATGTGTTTTCTGCCGTTTTCGTAAAGGTGTTGCACAAGTTTCTTGGCGGCAGCATGATTATCGATCAGCACGGAATCATAAATCATTTCATCGGGCGTGCGATCAACAAGAACAAGCGGGCGTTGGAGTTTTGCCGGCTTTTCTTTGCGGCTTGTTATGTGTTTGCCGCTTGTTAAAAGTGTGGGAGAAAGAATGATACCGGCAACATTTTCTTCCTCCATCAAGTCGAGATAGGCCTTTTCCTGCTCGAAATTTTCATCCGTATTGCATAAGATCACATGCTGGTTTTTCGTTTTTGCTATGTCGTCAATCGCGCGGGCAAAGCGGGTAAAAAACGGGTTTCTGATGTCGGCAATGATAAGGCCTATCATATCATTGCTATGCCCGCGCAAACGGCGGGCGGCAAGGTTCGGCCGGTAACCGGTGGCAAGGATTGCCTTTTCCACTTTGCTTTTCAATTCATGGCTCACAACTTTGCCGGAAACAGCACGCGAAACGGTGGCAACCGAAACACCGGCAAGTTTTGCAACATCCTTAATTGTGGCAGCCATTCGATTTTTCTTTCTTTCTTGGTGCCTGAACACGATAAATAGGCGTTTTTTCCTTGAAAACGTTTCCAGAATTTGCTGTAAAATTATATGACAGAATTAAACAGTTGCTTGATATTTTTCAAGAAAACGTTTTCAATTCATTTTGAAAAAGCCCGAGGGAGGAAACCCGTGGCAGCAGCATCTGAAAAGACAGCAATTCTTTCCGAAAATGCAATTTTGTTGAATGCGGATTTTCCCGACAAGGAGTCGGCCATTCTTGCCGCAGCTCAACTTCTTGTTGATGAAGGCGCAATTGAACCGGCTTATGGAAAAAGCATGTTGGCGCGTGAAAAAGTTGCCAATACGTGGCTTGGTTCGGGCGTTGTCATTCCCCATGGCATGGTGGAAGACCGCAACCTCGTCAATCGTGATGCGATTTCGGTTATTCAGGTTCCAAACGGGGTGGACTGGCAAAATGGCGAAAAGGCAAAACTGATTTTTGCTATCGCCGCCAATTCCGATGGCCATATCGAAATTTTAAAAAGATTGACCCGCCTTCTTAGTCATCCCGATGCGCTGCAAAAACTTGAAACGACGGGCGACAAATCGGTCATTATGGCAGCCCTTGTCGAAAATGACGATGCACCAGAAAGTGAGGCCGCCGATCTTCGAGTGACCAAAGAATGGGTTCTTGATTATCCGTCGGGTCTTCATGCGCGTCCGGCGTCGATCTGGGTGGAATTTGCCAAAAAAAGCGGGCAGAAAATTCTCGTCCGTAATGGCAATAGTCAGGCCGATATGACAAGCCTTGCCGGCCTCTTGCAACTGGGCGGGAAAAATGGTGACACGCTCGTTTTTTCAACCGATGCGGAAAATGGTGAACAGCTTCTGGGTGAAGCGGTTTTAATGGCAAGAAAAATCACGTTAAGCGAGCGGGAAGCGGCCGAAAAAGCGGAAGTGAAACCGAAGAAAATCTATGGCTTCCGGCCACCATCAGGAAAAGCGGGAATTGACGGCCTCTCGGCAAGCCCCGGTCTTTCTGTCGGTACAATTTTCATTCTCGAAAACGGGGCAGGCGAAGTTGAAGATAAGCCCGACAAACTTTCTGAAGATGCCGCACGGCTTGAAAACGCTTTGGGGCGCACCAAAGACAAGATGAAAGCGATTGTTGATGATGTAACCCGTCGCATCGGCGCGTCGGATGCTGCCATTTTCAAGGCACAGGCCACCCTTCTTGATGATGACAATCTTATCTCTTCTGCCTGCCATTTAATGGCGGAAGGCCATGGCGTGGCATGGAGCTGGAACAAGGCGGTCGAAGAGGCGGCCAGTGCCCTTCAACATATGGATAATCCTTTGCTTGCCGCCCGCGCGGTGGATTTGCGCGATGTTGGCGGGCGTGTTCTTGCCGAAATCGACCCGCTTTATGCCAAAGGCTCGTTCGAGAATATTGGTGAAGGGGCAATTATTGTTGCGGAAGATTTAACACCTTCTGATACGGCCAATCTGAACCCTGAAAAAGTCCACGGTCTTATCACCGCATCGGGCGGGCCAACCTCCCACACCGCCATTCTTGCGCGCACTTTGGGGATTCCTGCGCTGGTTGCAGCGGGAAACAAGGTTTTTGAAGCAAAGAATGGCGAAAGCGCGATTGTCGACGGCTATAACGGCATTTTATATCTTTCGCCCACGAAAGAAGATGTCGAGGCCGCACAAAAGCAAATCGTCAAATTGGCAGAAGAGCGTGAAAAAGAAGTTGCCGAACGGGCCAAGCCCGCAAAAACCACCGACGGCCATGTGATCGACATTGCCGCCAATATCAACCGCCCCGATCAGGTTGCCTTTGCATTGGATGAAGGGGGTGAAGGTGTGGGGCTGATGCGCACGGAATTTTTGTTTCTGGAAAGCACCGAAACGCCCGACGAGGAGACGCAATATAAGGTCTATCGCGATATGCTTTCGGCATTAAATGGCAAATCGCTCATTATCAGGGCGCTCGACATTGGTGGCGATAAACAGGTTGCCCATCTTGATTTACCGAAAGAAGATAATCCGTTTTTGGGGGTGAGAGGCGCGCGACTCCTATTGCGCAGAAAAGACCTGCTGGTGCCGCAATTGCGCGCAATTTATCGCGCCGCCAAAGAAGGCGGGGATCCGTGGATTATGTTTCCGATGATTATGTCGGTCACCGAAATTAGAGAGTTGAAAACGCTTGCCGAAGAAATCCGCAAAGATCTTGCCGCACCGGTGTTGAAAATCGGCATTATGATCGAAGTTCCGGCTGCCGCCATTATGGCCGATATTTTTGCCCCCCATGTCGATTTCTTTTCAATCGGCACCAATGATCTCACCCAATATACCATGGCGGTTGACCGGCAAAATCCCGACCTTGCGGCCGAAGCCGACAGCCTTGACCCTGCGGTTTTGCGGATGGTGGAAAGAACGGTTGCAGGGGCAGAAAAAGCAGGCAAATGGGTGGGGGTTTGCGGCGGTATTGCCGGTGACCCGTTCGGCGCGATGCTGCTTTCCGGCCTTGGTGTCAACGAATTGTCGATGACCCCGCGTGATATTGCAACGGTCAAGGCAAGGCTCAGGGCAAAAAGCCTTGCCGATATGCGCAAGCTTGCCAACAAGGCTTTGCAATGTGAAACCGCCGAAGAGGTTCGTTCTCTTGACGAGGCCAAGTCATGAAAATTGCAACACTCACCGTCAATCCGGCAATTGATGAAACAATCCATTTGAAAAAACTTGAACGCGGGCATGTCCACCGTGCCGAAGAGGCACGTTTCAATGCGGGCGGCAAGGGGATTAATGTGGCAGCCTGCCTTGCCGATTTTTCTGTTAAAACGGCGGTCACAGGGTTTCTCGGAAGCGCCAATAGCCGACTTTTTGAAGAGCTCTTTCAAAGCCATCATATCGAAGACCGCTTTATCCGCTATGAGGGGGAAACGCGCACCAATATCAAAATCGTTGACGAGGGCGAAACCACCGACATCAATTTGCAAGGGGTCAGCCCGACGGTGGAAGAAATCGCAAAATTGCAAAATATTGTCGATGATTTTATTGCCGAAGGCGCGCTTATTGTCATGAGTGGCAGCCTTCCCCCGAAAATGGATCCGCGTTTTTATAGAAACGAGGTTGAAAGGGCAGGAAAAGGCGCAAAAATCATTGTCGATTGCAGCGGAAAAGCGCTTCAGGAATTGTTGAAAGCGGAAAAACTTCCCCTTGCTATCAAACCCAATATTGACGAGCTTTCGGCCTTTTCAGGTCAAAAGCTTGAAAATGAAGGAGAGGTTTTAAACATTGCCCGTTCTTTGATTGACCGTGGAATGGCACTTGTTGCCGTCTCTATGGGCGAAAAAGGCGGGCTTTTTGTTTCGCGTGAAGGGGCAATCCACGCGCAATATTTGCTTTCGGGCGTCAAAAGCACAGTCGGGGCGGGCGATGCCATGGTTGCAGGCATTGCAAAAAGCATTTCCGACAATGCAAATCTTGAAGATATTGCACGCCTTGGTACAGCCTTTGCGGTTGGCAAACTTCAAAAATTCGGACCGGCTTTGCCGGAAAAGACGATAATCGAAAATTTGGCTCAAAAGGTAGAATGTCGGCGGGTCGGTTGATCGCCGCATTTGAACGAGGAGAAGAACATGACTTTGATAGCCTTGATAGATGGTGCAGGCGGTGGTGTGCATAGTTTGCTTGCTCGCGAAGTTCTTCAAAAAGCCGCAAGCGAAAGGGGCGTACTTTTAAGCCTTGAAATCGTCGAGACCGGAACCTTGCCTCGCATTCCCAAAGATGCCGGTGCCGACAGTTTGCTGCTTGTCAGCAACAATCATGATTGGCAAAGCGATCATGTGAAAAGCTTCAAAGGGCAATTGCAAAGGGTCACGTTTGAAGAGCTTCTCAAAAACCCTTCTGCTATTGTTTTCGGGGGTTCAAGCGAAAATCCGGCAAAAAACGGGACAGAAAAAACAGCCGGTTCCGATGAATTTCGTCAGGATTTGAATGGCGCCAATCGCAGTCTTAAGATTGTCGGGGTGACATCCTGCCCGACCGGCATTGCCCACACATTCATGGCGGCCGAGGGGCTTACAGAAGCGGCCAAAGCTTTGGGTCATGAAATCAGGGTTGAAACGCAAGGGTCGGTTGGTGCCGGCACACCTTTGACGTCAGCCGAAATAGCCGCAGCCGATCTTGTCATTATTGCCGCCGATCGTGAAGTTGACCGCACCCGTTTTGCCGGAAAACGCGTTTATTCCTGCCCGACAAAACCGGCCATCAATAATGGCGAAGCTTTGATACAGAAAGCCATTGAAAGTGCTGAAGTGCAAAAGCAGAAAGCGGTTCAGGACGGGGAAAGTGCTGAAATGAGCGAAACTGCCGGCGGTGTCTATAAGCATTTGATGACCGGTGTTTCTTTCATGCTTCCCTTTGTTGTTGCGGGCGGGCTTTTGATTGCATTGTCCTTTGCCATTGGCGGCGTCGGTGTCACCAGTCAGGAAGGCACATTTGCCAATGTGCTTTTTGTCATCGGCTCCAAAGGCGGATTTGCGCTGATGGTGCCGGCACTTGCGGGCTTTATCGCCTATTCGATCGCCGACCGGCCGGGCATTGCACCGGGGATGATCGGCGGGTTATTGTCGCAAAATATCGGCGCCGGTTTTATTGGCGGCATTTTTGCCGGTTTCATTGCCGGTTATTCGGTTCGCCTTGCCATCAAATGGATCAAATTGCCCAAAAGCTTGCAAGGCTTGATGCCGGTTCTGGTCTTGCCACTCATTGCCACATTGATAACCGGCCTGTTGATGATGTTTGCCATCGGAACGCCGGTCGCGGCACTTCTTAATTTCCTCACCGAATGGCTCAAAGGCCTGCAAGGCACCAATGCCTATCTCCTTGGCGCCATTATTGGCGGCATGATGGCGGTTGATATGGGCGGGCCGGTCAATAAGGCAGCCTATGCAACTTCGGTTGCACTCATTTCATCCGGCGTTTACGGGCCGATTGCCGCAACTATGATTGCCGGTATGACTCCGCCCATGGCCTTGGCACTTGCCGCATGGATTTTCCCCAACCGCTTTACAACCGATGAACGTTCCTCGAAAGTATCAACCTTCATTCTGGGGCTTGCTTTCATCAGCGAAGGGTCCATTCCTTTTGCCGCACGCGACCCGTTCCGCGTCATCCCCGCGCTTGTTGTGGGGTCTGCTGTTGCCGGTTCCATTGCTATGGGGCTCGGCACGGGCCTGCGCGCTCCCCATGGCGGCATATTCCTTGCCTTTATTCCGGGTGTCGTTATCAATTATATCGGCTATTTTGCAGCCCTTATTATTGGTACCATTGTCACCACAATTGTGCTCGGGCTTTTGAAACAACCGCTTGTTGCGGCAGAAAAAAAGGCCTGAACCGCACACTTTCCTTTCCGCCATAGGATTTTATGGCGGAAAATGTTTTCATGCGGAAAGCGGTTTCATGCGGAAAGTGATAGATTAAAACGAGCTTTTCAAAATGAAGTGAGTTTTAAAAAATTTTTCTTGGAGCGCGAGGCCACAAAACCGGAACAGCTTTGTTGGGAAAAAACGCCTCGCCGGTGCGACGCTCATTGCCCTTGCCCCCTTTAAACTTGCTTTCAATTGGCCACAATGAAATCTGGCATTTCGGCGCTAATCAAGTAGAACAGCTTATCAGAAAAAAGTTTTAAAACTTTCATTTAGTAAGTCAAAAACACGCGCTCCCCCCAATTCATTTTGTTTTTTAAAAATGGGACGCGAAAGTTTGCGACCGGCATTGAAAATATCCGGTCTTTATCTTGAGCGGTGACAACGCTGTTGATTTTATAATCTTGAATTGTGGAAACGCTGTTCGATAAAGACGTGCAATAAATCCATTGCCTTTACTTGCTTTTTTTCCGGTGAGAGATTTTATTAATTGGCGCGCACCGTGGCGGGCTTTTGAAAAAGCTCTCGAAACGCTAGCCATAAAGGCAATCTGAAAGGCAAAATTGATGACAAATAGCAAACCGGAAATGGCAATCGCCTATGACTTTGATGGCACATTGGCCGACGGTAACATGCAGGAAGCGCAGTTTTTGCCCAATATCGGTATGAAACCGAAAGACTTCTGGAAAGAGGTCAATCAACTGGCAAAGGAAAATCAGGGCGATAATGTGCTCATCTATATGAGCCGGATGCTCCGCAAAGCTGATGCCGCCGAAGTTCCGGTACGGCGTGAAGATTTCAAGAAACTGGGCGAAGCAGTCAAATTGTTCAATGGCGTGGAAAGCTGGTTTCAACGCATCAACATTTACGGAAAATCAAAAGGTGTGGATGTCAAACATTACCTGCTTTCTTCAGGGAATTATGAAATTATTGCCGGAACAGCGATCGCAAAAGAGTTTACTGAAATTTACGCATCCAAATTCTTGTTCGACGCAAATGGTGTTGCTTTTTCTCCAGCCTTGGCCGTCAATTACACAACCAAAACACAATATCTTTTTCGCATCAACAAAGGCGCGTTCGATCTGAGCGACGATGTCAAGGTCAATCAATATGTGAACAAGGCAGACCGTCCCGTACCCTTTGAAAATATGGTCTATATTGGCGACGGAACAACAGATGTTCCCTGT
The DNA here is from genome assembly GCF_016102485.1 of Bartonella sp. W8122. Taxonomy (NCBI): domain Bacteria; kingdom Pseudomonadati; phylum Pseudomonadota; class Alphaproteobacteria; order Hyphomicrobiales; family Bartonellaceae; genus Bartonella; species Bartonella sp. W8122. The sequence continues at coordinate 2,232,218 of NZ_JACFOO010000001.1, read as the reverse complement.
TTTCGCCTTGTCAAAGATCAGGGCGGGCTTTCTATTGCGGTTTATAAAGCCAATAAAAATGGCGCACACGAAACGGCATTGAAATATATTGATGATGGCCGTGTCCAATGTGTTTTACCGGCAAATTATTCGGAAGGAAGCAAGCTTGAAGAAGTGATCAAGGCAAATATTGATGTTGTTGCTGCACGCTCTGCCCTTAAAAATCTGCTCTATCATAAAAAACAGCCGCGAAAAGCCCGTGCAAAAAAGAGCGATCAATAGTTCGGAATTTTCAAGAACCCGCAATTCTGCCAACCCCGCCAATTTTGAAAGCGGGAAACGTTAGTCAGAACAATCCAATCTTTTTGATTGGGGGGCAAAATCTTTCCGGAAAAACCACTGGAAAATTGCACTGCAAAAGTCTTTCAAACACTGTCAACTGTTTTGCGATTGTTTGTAGCTTGCCTGATTTTCAAGAACTCGCAACCAAAATGACCGTGAGCAAAATCCGCTTCTTTTTGCCAAACGTGCAATGACTCTTTAAAAAAATTGTAAAACCATCTTCAAACCAATAAAGCCTCATTTGAATAGCGGAAGATTATCGGGAATATTGTCAAGTTTATCGCGATAGAGGCTCACAAAAGTTTCAAGATCACAAAGACTTCCAAGTTCAACATCGTTAGTTTTCGCGCTTTCGTTTTTGTCCATTGGTTGAGCGCTCTCCTGTTTTTCCGGTGCTTTAACACCCCTTGCTTTTTCCGGCGTTTTATCCCCTTTCTCGTCCCTTCTGCGGTTTTCGTCTTTTCCGGATAAACTGCATTCCGGATTGGTATAAATTTCGCGGGCAATCGGGTTTTTCTCTGAAAGCGGCGTTAAAAACCGCCATTCATCAAGTGTTCGCGCAGCAAATGACAATTGCACGGCCAAGCGGCCGGTTTTGTTATTTTTATAACGCTTGAATATCAGCATACCACCGGGGGGAATATCATCTGCCGGATAGGAAGCAAGTTTCCAATGAAAATCCAATATGGTTTTGATTTGTGAAATATTGGTGTCATGGCCGACAAATATAACAAGGGGGGCGGCAAGTTCTGGAAAGTTCTGTTCGGTGCCCGACGTTTTATCGGCAAGGAGGCTCTCGGTTATTTCATGCATTAAAATATTGCCGCCGGTTCTTGCAATTTCCATTGTATTGTCGAGAAGATCATATTTTGCCGCATGGAGGCTCATGAGCTTCAACACATCGCCCGCATTTTTTACGTGTCCGAATGCCACGTCTTGAAGGGGTAATCCCTCACTATATTGCAAGCGGATTGTTTCCGAAATTGCACTGGCAGAAGAGACAGGGCCGGTCAATTTGTATTTTCCGGATTTTGTTTTTTTGAAACCCCATTGTTCATCCAAAAATTGGCAGTCTTTCGGGTTTTTGCCACACACGGTTTGGCGCAACCACTCCACATCATCGGCATATTTTTGTGCGGCTTTTTCAGGCGAACCGCCCATAGCTTTCATCACTTCATTGTCAACCTTTTTCGGGTCCGGTCGCGCTAACCCCATTTCCACAGATTGAAAAAGCGGGTCTTTTTTTTGAAGCGGCAAATGGCTTGGCGTTATACCGCATCCGGCAAACATGCCGTCGGTTAAAGCTTGCGCTGTTGCAACAGTTCGCTCGATCGGGCTTGCCCAAATGAAGACTTCATTTTTTTTCGGGCAAGGGGCGGAGAGTGCAAGGCCTTCGCTTTTCCAGTGTTGCAACATATAGCGGGATTGGTCAACAATTCCCGCATAGCCATGACCGCTCAAATTGCCGTCGGGAACTAACCATTGCGGCCAATTCCGGCCGGTTGCTTTATCGAGTTTTGCGGTGTCGTTTTGCGGGCGCACGCCATGGCGCATTAAAACCACTACCTTGTCCAATGTGTAATCGGAAAAATCGTCACCGGCTATCGCCTCCGGTTTTGATATAGACAAACTCAATAACAGAACGACAATGAAAAACAGCATCAAACAATATATTTTGGCCCGCAAAAAACGGATTGTCGCAATAGACATGTCGGTTGAATTTTTCATGTGCTAATCGCCTTCAAGCTCCGGCTTTAAAAAATTGTCGTTCCACTCGAAAGAATGTCGTTAATTTCACAACTAATCATTACGCGTTTTTTTGACAGGAAAAACGCAAAAACAAGCCGGATATTTCCCAACGGTTGCGTCAGTTAAAATCAAAAACGCATTATGCTTTTAAAAAATCGCATCTTTTTTCTTTTCCACCATGCACAAATTTCGCTGCCACCAAGCACAAAGTGGCCGGAATGATGACAAGTCCGCTAAATAAATAATACGTAAACAACCACGAAACCCGTGCGAGGATAAATCCGAGAAAATAAATGAAAGTACAATAAAAAACAGCTCCCGCAGGAGCTGTCTTATTTGGTGCATATCTAGCTTGTTAACAGCCAGACCGCATTTTCTAATCTGTGAACATTAAATTATATGAAAATAACCAGTTGTCAATAGTTTTTTATTCTTGCTTATTTTTTCCTCTTGTTTAAATTTTTCAACGATTTTGCGTGAGGGGAGCAGTTATGACTGCAGAAAATTATTCCAATGTTCGTTTTTCTTTCGATATTGGCACCAATTCTATCGGCTGGGCGGTTTTTCAATTAAATAACAAGCAGGAAGCGGTAAAAATTCTCAATGCCGGTGCACGTATTTTCAGCGACGGTCGGGATCCGCAAAGTGGTGACCCGTTAGCGGTAAGGCGGCGTAACGTTCGTTCGGCTTCCCGCATGCGCGACCGCTATCTCCGTCGCAGGAAAAGAACATTGGATAAATTGATAGGCTATGGTCTTCTGCCTGAAGATAAAGCCGCACGTGATAAAATACTTCTTGAAACAAATGACAAATCCTCCGGTTCTACAGATAAAAAGACCGACCCCTATTCGTTAAGAGCGCGAGCACTTGAAGAAAAATTGCCCTTGGCTTATGTGGCGCGTGCACTTTTCCATATCGGGCAAAGGCGCGGCTTCAAATCCAACCGTAAAGCCGACCGTAAAAGCAATGAAAAAGGCAAAATTGCTGTCGGTATTGAAGAATTGTCAGGCTTGATGCACCAAAGCCACGCACCGACTTTGGGCGCTTATCTTGCCAAACGGCGGGATGAGGGGCATGTTGTGCGCCTTCGCGCCAATTCCGAAGCGTTAACGGATAAGGCTTACGCCTTTTATCCCGAACGTTCCATGCTTGAAGACGAGTTCCGCAAAATCTGGCAAGCGCAGGCAGAATATTATCCCGATGTTTTAACAAAAGAGCGGGAAGAAGAATTGTTCCATGTCATGTTCTTCCAGCGCCCGCTTAAAGAACAGAAGGTGGGCTTGTGCACTTTGGTTGAAGGCGAAACAAGGCTTGCCAAAGACGACCCGCTTTTTCAACAATTCCGCCTTTATAAAGAAATCAATGAATTGGCGATTGTCCTTCCCGATCTGTCGCAACGCAAATTGACCATGGAAGAGCGCGACACGCTCATCACATTGATGCGTCCGGCCAAAACAAAAACATTTGCGGCACTTCGCAAAGCGTTGAAAATTCCGACAGGCGGGCGTTTCAATAAAGAAACCGAAAATCGAAAACAGTTAACCGGCGACGAAGTCTATTCGGTCTTTTCAAAACCGGAGCTTTTCGGGGGTGATTGGGCCAAATTTTCAATAAAGCAACAGTGCGAAGTTATTGACCAACTCAATAATGAAGAAAATCCCGATAAACTCGAAGAATGGTTGAAGGGCAAATTCCCGAAACTGTCGGATGAACAGCGGGCTGAAATCATCAATGCCAATCTGCCTGACGGTTATGGGCGTTTTGGCATTACAGCAACATCCAGAATTCTGGAACAAATGAAGAAGGATGTGATTAGCGAAGCCGAAGCGGCCGATCGTAGCGGTTTCGATCATTCATTGGCAAATCGCAATTGGAAGGGATTGGACGAGTTGCCACGCTATCAGGAGGTTCTGGAACGCCATATTGTTCCGGGAACCGGCGACAAGAATGATATTTATGACATTTATAAGGGCAGGCTCACCAATCCCACAGTTCATATCGGGCTCAATCAGCTTCGTCGCCTCACCAACCGGCTCATCAAGGCTTATGGCAAGCCGTGGCAAATTGTGGTTGAACTTGCACGCGATCTACCCTTGTCGCAAGAGCAAAAACGTAAAGTTAATAAAACGATCAAGAATAACACTGATGCGGCTATAAAACGTTCCGAAAAGCTTGAGGAAATTGGCAAAAGAGACAATGGTTATAACCGGCTATTACTGAAACTTTGGGAAGAACTCGGGGATGACCCGAACGATAGAAAGTCCATCTATTCAGGAACACGGATAACCGAGCCGATGCTGTTTTCCGGCGAAGTGGAAATCGATCATATCTTGCCTTTTTCACGCACGCTTGATGATAGTAACGCCAATAAAATTCTCTGTTTGCGCGAAGAAAACAGAGTGAAACGCAATCGCGCACCGGATGAAGTGTCAGAATGGCAAGGCCGTTATGACGAACTTATCGAGCGGGCTAAAAAATTGCCAAAAAACAAGCAATGGCGTTTTACACGCGGTGCAATGAAGAAAGCCGAAGAAAATCGGGACTTTCTCGCCCGTCAATTGACCGATACCCAATATCTGGCAAAGCTTGCCCGCGAATATTTTGATAGCCTTTATCCGGGGGAAGAGGCGAACGAGGATGGCGAGTTCAAAAAAGTTCAACATGTATGGGCAATTCCCGGCAAACTCACAGAACTTCTTCGTCGCAATTGGGGGTTAAATTCTCTGCTTGCAGCTGAAGGTGATGAAAACGCAAATCATCCTAAAAACCGTAAGGATCACCGCCATCATGCCATTGATGCCATGGTGATCGGCGTCACAACGCGCTCGCTTTTAAAACGTATTGCAACGGCTGCCGGAAGGTTCGAGGGCGAAGATTTCGAGAATTTTGTCAAAAAGGCAGTTTCCGAAATTTTGCCGTGGGAGAATTTCAGGAACGACGCGAAAGACGTTGTCGACAAAATCATCATCAGCCATAAGCAGGATCATGGCACAATAAGCCGTGCCGGTTACGCTCAAGGCAAGGGTAAAACCGCCGGACAATTGCATGATGCAACAGCTTTAGGCTTAACCGGTGAAACGGACGACGAGGGCAAAAAAATTGTTGTCACGAGAGAGAATTTCTTGTCGCTTGAAAGTACAGATATTCCAAAAATTCGTGACAAGAATTTACGAGCCGAGCTTGATAGTGCAGCGAAACAGAGTTTGCCGCCAGATTTCGGTAAAATGACGAAAGCGCAGAAAAAGAAAGAATTTCAGAAAGTGCTAGTTAGTTTCGCGCGTGACCATAAGCTTTATAAGGGTATCCGCCATGTCAGAGTACTTGATTCACTTCATGTCATTGAAATAAAAGACAAAAATGGAAAAGCTTATAAAGCTTATAAGGGTAATTCAAACTATCGCTATGATGTTTGGGAAACATTGGATGGCAAATGGAATAGCGAAGTTATTTCAACGTTTGACGCGCACCAACCAAAATGGAGTTCGCAATTCCATAAAAATAACCCGACAGCACGAAAGGTGTTGAGCCTGCAACAAAATGATATGGTCGCTTATAATGATCCGGAAAAAGGACATGTGATTGCCCGCATTGTCAAATTCGGTCAAAACGGCCAGATATTTTTTGCTCCCCATAATGAAGCGGATGTATCGGGTAGGGATTCAGACAAAAATGACCCCTTTAAATTGACCTCCAGAAAAGCATCAGGGTTGAAAAAAATGCAATTCCGGCAAATTCGTGTGGATGAAATGGGGCGCGTTTTCGACCCCGGTGCGCAGGACAGAGAGTCCAAACAGGCAAGGTCATAGGAAATTAACCCTGTTTATAAAAAACTGTTGAGAACATGCCGTTTTGCGGCATGCTCTTTTCATGGAAAGAATAGTTGACATACCTGCTGATGGCTTACACCTTGCCATAAAAAGCACCTTGCCATAAAAAGAGGTTTTTTAACCATTTCCGGTCGAGAAGCGGAAGTGGGGCGGGTTGCGCTTGATGATATTGGAGCCTTAATTACTCATTCTTATGGTTTGAGCTCAACAAATCACGTCTTTATCGAATTGTCCGAACGCTCTATTCCAATCGTTTTATGTGGAAATAACCACCGTCCGGTTGCTATCGTTTGGCCGGTAGAAGGCCATTCTGTTCAAGCTGTGCGGATGAAAGCGCAGGCTTCGGCACCAAAGCCGATACAAAAACAGATTTGGGCAGAAATCGTTCGTTGTAAAATCAGGCTACAAGGCGCGGTGCTCAAAGCTTGTGGCAAAGAGGGTGCGGCTTTTGTCTCCATTGCCCGTCAGGTGCGTAGCGGTGACCCGGAAAATAAGGAAGCACAGGCCGCCCGCAAATATTGGAAAGCATTATTCGGAACCGCCTTCAAGCGTGACATAGCACAAGGAGGTGTCAACAGCCTTTTAAATTATGGTTACATCGTTCTACGTGCACTTGTTTCACGCGCCATTTGTGCGGTCATCCAACATTGGGCGTTTTTCATTCACATCGTGCCAATGCCTTCGCGCTTGCTGATGATTTGATGGAACCTTATCGTCCTTTTGTTGATCGCCTGGTCTTCCGCCTGCTTAGTTAAAGGAAAAACAAAAGTTGATGCCGAGGTAAAAACTTATCTTGCTTCACTTTCAACACTTGATTTGAAAAGTCATGTGGGAACGTCGCCTGTCAGCCAGCAAGTTCAATACTTTGTACATTCGGTTGCGGAAAGTTTTGAAACGGGAAAGGTCAAGTTGGCTTTACCCGATGAACGTTCAATTTTTTCTTTGGAAAACGATCCGGTCCAAATTGATGACGCATGGGGAGAAAATGACAATTATGACAGCCTATCTTGAGCGTGCAACATCGGGTCCTAAACATTTAAGCGGGTATCGATTAATGTGGATATGAGTTACTTTCGACTTACCGGTAGAGACAAGAAAACAGCGCCACGACGCAACGAAATTCAGACAATTTTTGTTGGATATTGGCTTCGAGATGAGCCAGTTCTCGAATTATCTGCGTTTCTGTAATGGAAAAGAACAATTCGAATCTTATGTCAGGAAGATCGAATCCTCCTTGCCTGAACGAGGGAACATCTATATTTTCCAATTTACCGACAAGCAATATGAAAATATCGTAAGATTTTCCGATCAAGCACGTAGGAAACGTCAAAAAAATCCCGCCCAACTGGTGTTATTTTAATGAAAAACAGCATTTTTTTTAAAAAAAATATCCACTTAAACCTTATAAAACAAAGGGTTAAGTGGACATCGGTTGTAACAGATTAGAAAATGCGGTCAAGCCGCAACAAATTCGATCATGCCTTGCCGAGCAGATGAGTTGTAACAGATTAGAAAATGCGGTCAAGCCGCAACTAATCAGAGCTACGGCAATACAGTTGCCAGCCGTTGTAACAGATTAGAAAATGCGGTCAAGCCGCAACCATACGAAATCGTTTGAACGTAGAATTTGTGTTGTAACAGATTAGAAAATGCGGTCAAGCCGCAACCAAACGTACCATGCATAGAAAACGGGTGGGGTTGTAACAGATTAGAAAATGCGGTCAAGCCGCAACACTTTTGTCTGTAGATTTTTGTGGGCAAGCATTGTAACAGATTAGAAAATGCGGTCAAGCCGCAACACCAGCCACCCATGATGCCCAAAACAGTATGTTGTAACAGATTAGAAAATGCGGTCAAGCCGCAACACGGAACTTTAACGCTTACGCTTTCATCCGGTTATATCAGCCTATAAAATGCGATCAGGCTGCAAGCATGGTCAAGAAAGCCAATATTGCAGCCTGAACACAACAGATTAAAAAATGCGGTCAAGCCGCAACTAAAAGTGTCAATAAACTAACAGCTAATAGTCTATCAGATTGGAACAAGCGGTCAAGCGCGGCCATTCCGAACGGGCGCATAACTAAAGAAGTCGTTTCAAAGAAAAGCAAAATCATGGCGGAGAGGGAGGGATTTGAACCCCCGATAGAGTTGCCCCTATGCCGCATTTCGAGTGCGGTGCTTTCAACCACTCAGCCACCTCTCCATAAAAGGCGAACTTTGTTTGTTAAACAAACATCCGAGCGCGTTAGCGGCTAAATAGCTGGCAATTGGCTTTGACACAAGCCCCTTTTTTTAATTTTTGGAAAATTCCGCTCACCATTTCAACTTTGTTTTGTTCATTTTTGCGCGGGGCTCGGGCCGCGTTTTTTAAAACGCATCAGAGTTTTTCCAGTTCATTGCTGTTTGCCCGACAAAAAATTATTTGTTTTAGAGAGCTTCCGGTTTTTCGCCATGATTGCCGGTTAATTCACAAAAAGCTTTCCGGTTTTTTAAAGCTGGTCGATTGACAAGTGAAGAAAACTTCTGCATAAATCGGTGAAAGGCGTAGTGTGTCTACATTTATGTGAAAAAATGTATCTGCACTTGTTTAAAATTATGCCGGTCGGTTTTTAGGGCTGGCAAATTTTAAAAGACTGATAATTTTAACGACTGATAAAAAGACGGGCTGTCTCATCGCTTTGAAGTGTTGGACAAGATCCGGATGGAACGAAAGGGTAAAAAATGTTCGCAGTCATCAAGACGGGTGGTAAACAATACCGTGTTTCCCCCAGCCAACTTGTGAAAGTTGAAAAGGTCGCTGGCAATGCCGGCGATATTGTGGAGTTCAATCAGGTTCTCGTTGTTGGCGAAGGTGAAACAGCAACAATCGGAACTCCTGTGGTTGCCGATGCGTTGGTAACAGCAGAGGTTGTTGAACAGGCACGTGCACGCAAAGTTATTGCTTTCAAAAAGCGCCGTCGCCAGAATTCGAAGCGCATCCGTGGTCATCGTCAGGAATTCACCACAATTCGCATTTCCGAAATTCTTACAGGTGGTGCAAAGCCTTCCAAGGCTGCAACAAAGCCGGCTGAAAAAGCAGCAAAACCGGTAGCCGCCAAAGAGGCAGCACCAAAGGCTGAAAAACCGGCTGCAAAGAAAGCCAAAACAGAAACAACCGAAAAAAAAGCAGCGCCGAAAAAGGCAGCCGCTAAAAAGTCGGAAAAGTAAGAGAGATTAAAGGAGAACAACCATGGCACACAAAAAAGCTGGTGGTTCCTCGCGTAACGGTCGCGATTCAGAATCAAAACGCCTAGGCGTTAAAAAATTTGGTGGTGAAGCAGTTATTCCGGGTAACATCATTATCCGGCAACGCGGCACACAATGGCACCCTGGCGAAAATGTCGGCATGGGTAAAGACCATACATTATTTGCCCTTAAAGCGGGCAAAGTATCTTTCTGCGTCAAAGCGAATGACCGCTCCTATGTGTCGGTGATTCCGATGGCGGAGGCAGCAGAGTAAGCCGGAGCTCTTAAATAAAACCGGCGTCCCGTTGGACCCCGGTTAGCTTCCAAAGCAAATTAAAGGGAAAGATGGGACACCATCCTTCCCTTTTTCTATTGCTCCAGGAGGTAACTATGAGCACTGAATTATTAGAAGAAATAAGAAAGAGGCCGCCCAGAACCTTGGATTGCCCGGTTCTGGTAACTGAAAGGCTTGTTTTACGCGCACCCAATGTAGAAGACATGGACGCCATTGCCGATCTCGCCAACAACCGGAATGTATCTGCCATGCTTCAATCTGTGCCTTTTCCATTCACACGAAAACATGCAGCAGAATACATTCTTCGTTCGGTGGCGGGCGAGATGGGCTATTGCGCCTATGCCATTACCAAAGCCGAGGATGGCGCATTTATCGGCGCCTGTCATATCAAGGACCGCGAAGAGGGCGAAGGCTTGAGCATGCGTTACTGGATTGGCAAACCCTATTGGAATAAAGGCTATGCAACTGAAGCGGTTGGCAGCCTGATTGATGCCGCTTTCCGTGCAACCGATATTGATGCGCTCTATGTCTCGAATTTCGCAGCCAATAAAGCTTCCCGCCGCGTTATCGAAAAACAGGGCTTTGAATATATCGGAACATCCGAACAAAACTCGCTGGTTTCCGGTCTGGTTATCGCCGACAATTATGTCCTCGACCGCGAAAAATGGATCGGCCAGTTGAGCAAATGCGCCTGAGCAAGCCCGCTTCAATAATGAGGCCTGAAAAGCTCGTTTGAACTGGCAGGCCTCAAAAGCTTGGCTGAACAATCAGGCCTTTTATAAAAAAGGCCTGATGAGGCCGCTTCAATCGAGCCAATTGGATGAAACTGGCCGAGTGGGACAGGCGTGTTCGGCTTTAGCCACGCTAAAAAATTGGCAAAAGAAAAACGGATGTGCCAAACCGGTTTAACTCGCTGTCTTAAAGCCCGCTTTATCAAAGCGGACTTCTTGTTAAGTAGCACGACGCATTCACCAGTATATTATCAACCGAAAGCTTTCCTAAAAAATCGAAAACCGTGGGGGCAAAATTGCTTGAGGTCTTTCAAAAAAAAAGCCCGAACATGCCGGCTTATCCTGTTTTAGGAAGATCGCAACTACCTTGCCCAAACGATGAAATTTCGATATTTTTTTGCCTTAAGGGACAAGCAAATTGATCGTGCGCTTATGTGAAAATCTTGTTAGATTTTTAGAGAAAACGTGGAAGACACGTCAAAAAAAATCGAAAATTACCGGTGTTATTTTAATGAAAAACAGCATTTTTTTTAAAAAAATGTCCACTTAAACCTTATAAAACAAAGGGTTAAGTGGACATCGGTTGTAACAGATTAGAAAATGCGGTCAAGCCGCAACACGTCCGACCAGTCCAAATCGTTCGTTGCGGTTGTAACAGATTAGAAAATGCGGTCAAGCCGCAACTATCTTTTCCTGACTTAGCAGCGGAGATGCTGTTGTAACAGATTAGAAAATGCGGTCAAGCCGCAACCCAACGCTACGTTAGTTTGTTGCTCGCTCAGTTGTAACAGATTAGAAAATGCGGTCAAGCCGCAACTCCAAAGTGGCGCGGCCATCCGCTCGCGTCGTTGTAACAGATTAGAAAATGCGGTCAAGCCGCAACTCATGAGCCGAAATCCGGCTGCCCAAAACAGTTGTAACAGATTAGAAAATGCGGTCAAGCCGCAACAATTTCTCCGGTTGGTTCCTCTGTATCAGGGTTGTAACAGATTAGAAAATGCGGTCAAGCCGCAACTATCTTTTCCTGACTTAGCAGCGGAGATGCTGTTGTAACAGATTAGAAAATGCGGTCAAGCCGCAACAGCGTCAAGGACACGCCACGCGACACTGTAGTCGTAACAGATTAGAAAATGCGGTCAAGCCGCAACCTGTTGCGGTAGCAGGCATCATTGGTTGGGGTTGTAACAGATTAGGAAATGCGGTCAAGCCGCAACCGGAATCTCGGCTGGCAAACATACGAATGCAGTTGTAACAGATTAGGAAATGCGGTCAAGCCGCAACTTCATGGCGAGTAATGCCGCACCACCCACGGTTGTAACAGATTAGAAAATGCGGTCAAGCCGCAACAAAATTGACTTAATGCCCGCTTTTCGCGGAGTTGTAACAGATTAGAAAATGCGGTCAAGCCGCAACATATCGCCAAAACTTGCGGTAGCACCGTCGGTTGTAACAGATTAGAAAATGCGGTCAAGCCGCAACTAAGTCAAAGCAAGTGCGATTATGCCGAGTGTTGTAACAGATTAGAA